>CBHTTS010000151.1:0-12101 GCA_966095775.1 uncultured Variovorax sp.
CCGTCCTCGCCGCCGGTGAAGTCCGACAGCTGCGAGGCCAGCGTCTGGAAGGCCGAGGCCACGGCCAGCGTGATCATCGCGAAGAAGATCGCGCGCACCCGCAGCGAGAACAGCCCGATCGCGAGCGAGAGCACGAGCGAGATCGCGAGCGCGGCACCGAGGCCGGCGAGCATCGCACCCCAGTCGGGCCCGAGCCGCGAGGCCGAGATCGCGATGCCGTAGGCGCCGATGCCGAAGAACATGGTGTGCGCGAAGCTCACGATGCCGGTGTAGCCCAGCAGCAGGTCGAAGCTCGCGACCAGCACCACGAAGACCAGGATCTTGGCCGCGACGCTGAGCGCCTTCACGCCCGGGAAGACGAACGGCGCGAAGGCCAGCGCAACGAACAGCGCAGCGAGCAGCACGGCGAGCAGCCGGCTGCGCGGCATGTCGTTGGAAAGGAGTCGTTTCAGGAACATGGCCCGGCCCTCAGCGGTTCACCACCGGATAGACGCCCTGCGGCCGCCACAGCAGCACCGCGACCATCAGGAAGATGCTCGCGAACTGCGTCAGCGTGGGCAGCAGGAAGCCGACGTAGTTGGTCATCAGCCCCACCAGCAGCGCGCCCAGCAGCGCGCCGCCGGTCGAGCCGAGCCCGCCGATGATGATCACGATGAAGATCAGCACGTTGACCTGCGCGCCCATCTGCGGGATCAGGTTCTGCTGGAACAGCCCCCACATCACACCGCCCAGGCCTGCGAGCGCGCTGCCCACCACGAACACGCCGACGAAGAGCCGGCCGATGCGGTAGCCGAGCGACTCGACCATCTCGCGGTCCTGCACGCCGGCGCGGATCAGCAGGCCGATCTTGGTGCGGCCCAGCGTCCAGGCGAGCAGCCCGAACACCACGATGCCGACCGCGACCGCGAGCAGCCGGTACTTGCTGATCGCCGCGTCGCCCACCAGCAGCGAACCGCGCAGCGCATCGGGCAGCGGCAGCGGCACCTGCGCCGGGCCCCAGATCACCTTGATGAGCTCCTCGCCGATGATCATGCCGCCCATCGTGATGAGGATCTGCTTCAGGTGCTGGCCGTAGACCGGCCGCACGATGAAGCGCTCGAAGGCCAGCCCCACCGCGCCCGCGGCCGCCATCGCCACCAGCATGGCCGGGAACACCGCCACGAGGTTGCGCCAGAGTTCCTGCGAGCCGGTCCAGTCGCCCATCAGGCCGAGCACGCTGCTCGCCACGAAGGCGCCGAGCGCGATGAACACGCCGTGGCCGAAGTTCAGCACGTCCATCAGCCCGAAGACCAGCGTGAGGCCCGAGGCGATGATGAAGATGATCATGCCCATCGCGAGGCCCGCGACCGTGAGCGTGAGCCAGGTCGAGAACGAGCCGGTGAGCGGCAGCGCCGCGAGCGCGAGGACGGGCGCGAGCAAGAGCGGCTTCCAGTCGAAGTCCAGTTTCATAGAGCGAGACCCAGGAGAGATTGCTGCAGCTGCGCATCGGCGGAGAACGCCGCCATCGAGCCGCTGTGCACCACGCGGCCGTTGTCCATCACGGCGACGGTGTCGCCCAGGCGCTGCGCGAAGTGGATGTTCTGCTCCACGAGCAGGATCGTGACGCCGCTCGCCTTGAGCTCGGCGAAGGCGTCGATCATGTTGTTGATGATGGCCGGCGCGAGGCCCTTGCTGGGCTCGTCGACGATCAGCAGCTCGCGCGGCTCCACGATGGCGCGCGAGACCGCGAGCATCTGCTTCTGTCCGCCCGAGAGCTTGCCGGCCGGATGGTTCCAGAACTTCTCGACCGCGGGGAAGAGCTTGAAGATCCACCGGAGGCGCGCGTCGTCCATCCGGTCGGCGCTCTTCGCGCCGCGCGCGGCGAGCAGCATGTTCTCCTTCACCGTGAGGTCGGAGAAGATGCCCATGTTCTCGGGCACGTAGGCGATGCCGAGCCCGGCGATCTGCGGCGTGCTGAGCGCCGTGATGTCGCGCTCGCCGAAGCGCACCCTGCCCTGCGACGCGTGCCACAGGCCCATGACCGTGCGCAGCGTGGTGGTCTTGCCCGCGCCGTTGCGGCCCAGCAGCATCGTGAGCTGGCCCTTGGGCACCGCGAGGTCGACGCCGTGCAGGATGTGGTAGGCCCCGATGTGCGTGTGCACGCCCTCGAGGGTCAGAAGATTCTTGCTCATGCGCCCGCCTCCTTCGCGATGCCCAGGTAAGCCTCCTGAACCACCGGCGAGGCGATCACGGTCGCCGGATCGCCGTCGGCCACCAGCGTGCCGTTGTGCAGCACGATGATCCGGTCGGCCAGTTCGCGCACCACGTCCATCTTGTGCTCGACCAGCAGGATGGTCTTGCTCCGGTCCTTCTTGAGCCGGCGGATCAGGTCGAGGATCACCGGCGCCTCGGCCGCGTTCATGCCGGCCGTCGGCTCGTCGAACATGAAGACCTTCGGCTCGAGCGCCATCAGGAGCGCCACCTCGAGCTTGCGCTGGTCGCCGTGCGGCAGGCTCGCGACGGTGGCGTGCTCGCGCGACTTCAGCGCGACCTCCTCGAGGATCGCGTCCGCCCGCTCGGTCAGCGCGCGGTGGTCGCTCCAGATGCTCCACAGGTTGAGCCCGCGGCGGTGCGGCCCCTCGCGCGTGGCCTGCACCGCGAGGCGCACGTTCTCCAGCACCGTGAGGTTCGGGAACAGGTTGGTGAGCTGGAAGGCCCGCCCCAGCCCCGCGCGCGTGCGCGCCGACGGCGACAGGCCCGCGAGCGGCTGCCCGTCGAGCGACACCGTGCCCGCGCTCGCCTTGAGCTGGCCCGAGATCAGGTTGAAGTACGTGGTCTTGCCCGCGCCGTTCGGGCCGACGATGGCCGTCAGCGTGCCGGGCGCGAACGAACAGCTCACGCCGTTCACGGCCACGTGCCCGCCGAAGCGGATGGTCAGGTCGCGGGTCTCAAGCATCGTGGATCATGGGGAATCGAAAGGGTCCGAAGAAAGAAGCCGGCCTCAACAGCTGCCGACCACGTAGTAGCCGGGCGCCGTCTCCTTCAGCGTGGTGGTGACGTAGATGTTCCACAGCCCCATCGCCTGCCCCGAGCCGTAGGCGTAGGTGAAGCCGTAGAGCGCATAGGCGCGGCCGGCCAGGGTGTGGGTGTAGTTGCTCGTGGTGTAGCAGGTGCCGCCGCCGCTGCCGCCCGTGGTGGTGCCGGTGGCCGCGGCCGACATCGCGCCCTGCACGCCGTTGGCGTCGAGCGCCGCCACGGTCCAGCTGTAGCTGGTCGAGGCCGCGAGGCCGGTGTCGGTGTAGCTGGTGCCCGCCACGGGCGCGGCGTTGACCTTGCTGCCGCCGCGGTACACGTTGTAGCCGCTCGCGCCCGAGACGGCGCTCCAGCCGATGACCATGCTGCCGGCCGTGGCGCCCGAGGTGCTCACGCCCGTGGGCGCGGGCAGGCCGCCGCCGGCCGAGCCGGTCACGCGGTCGACCATGGCCTTCATCGCCGTCATCTGCGGGCCCGACTTCTTGGCGTAGTTCAGGCTGTCGTAGCCCCACCAGTCCCAGCAGCTGTTGGTGGCAGCGGTGCTGGTCTGCGGATAGATCAGCACGATGTTGTTGGTGTCGGCCCAGCGGTTGTAGCCGGTGCGGCGCACGTACTGGTCGCCCACGTCGGTGTAGTTCTGCTTGCAGCCGTGCAGCACCAGGTGCACGCGGCACGATACCGTGGTGCAGGCCTGCGGCACGTAGATCCAGCCCGTGGCCGCCATGCCGTGGCCGGTGACGAACTCCGACTGGTTGAACTCGGTGAAGCTGCCGCCGAGCGTGCCGTTGTTGCGCGGGTTCAGCGGTCCGTAGATCTGCGTCAGGATCTCGCCCGCGAGGTCGAAGCCGCAGTTGTTGATGTAGGGCGCGGCGGTGGTGCTGCAGGCGGCGCCGTAGTCGTCGGTGACCATCGCATGGCCCGCGCCGAGGTTGTTCTTGTAGACCGTGTTCGCCGCCGGCACGAAGCTCTGGTAGTAGGTCTTGAGGTCGTCCATCACCGCCTGCTTGACGGTGTTGTCCGAAGTGCCCGAGAACAGGTAGAGCTTCGAGTTCGCGAGGTTCGAGACCGGATCGATGGTGCCGTTCGCGGCCCAGCTGTTGGTGGTGCTCACGAGCGAGGACACCGGGATGCTCGTGCCGTGCGTCATGCAGCGCCCGGTGGCGTTGAGCACCGAGCCCTCGGCGCAGTAGTACGGCCCGCCCGCCACGATGCCCGCGCCGCGCTTGAAGGTGGCCGAATAGGCCACGTGCAATTGCACCGCCATGAAGCCGCCGGCCGAAAGGCCCGACACGCTGACCTCCGCCGCGTTGGCGCCGAGCGCCGGCAGCGGCACGGCCGCGCCCGCGGCCTGCGCGGCCAGCGCCAGCGTGGCGGCCGCGGTCAATCCCTTCCAGTTCAGTTTCATCGCTGTCTCCTTCGGTTGTGGATATCGAATGAAAAAGGCACAGGCAGACCCGCCGTCCCGCGTGCGGGCGGGACGAAGGGAAGCGTTCGGGCAAAAAGGCGGTCGGCGCCGGGTTCAGCGCTTGTTCTTGATCGGGATGTCCATCTCTTCGGGCTTGATCTCGCGCACCAGCTCGGGCACGCCCCAGGCGAAGGCCGGGTCGGCCTTGATCTTGAAGTGATACATGGACTGCATCGCCTGGTGGTCTTCCTTGCGGAAGGTCATCTTGCCCTTGGGCGTGTCGAAGCTCATGCCTTCCATCGCGGCGATGAGCTTGTTGGTGCCGGCGTCGCCGTTGGTCTTCTTGAGCGCGGTGACCACCGCCATCGCGGCCGAGAAGCCGCCGGCCGTGAAGAAGTCGGGCGGCGTCTTGAACTCCTTGTAGTGCGCCGAGACCATCGCCTCGTTGACCGGGTTCTTCGGGATGCCGAAGTAGTAGTAGGCCGCGCCTTCCATGCCCGGCAGGTTCTTGTAGGCCGCCATCGCCGGCAGGATGTTGCCGCCGGTCGCGATCTCGATGCCGTAGCGCTTGAGGTCGAGGTCGACGATCTTGAACGGATTGCCCGCGCCGGCCCAGACGATCCAGATGATCTTGCGGCCCGGCTGGTCCTTGAGCTTGTCGATCAGGCGCTGCGCACCGGCCGTGAAGTCGGTGGTCGCGGGCGGCAGGTATTCCTCGTGCACGAGCTTGGACTTCTTGAGCGCGTCCTTGAACGCCTTCACGCCGTCGCGGCCGAAGGCATTGTCCTGCGCGAGCGTGGCGACCGTGACGCCGGCCTTGTCGATCGCGACCGCGTTCGAGATCGCGTCCTGGCTCGAATTGCGGCCGGTGCGGAAGATGTACTTGTTCCACTTCTCGCCCGTGATCGAGTCGGCCACCGCGGGCTCGACGATCAGGATCTTCTTGTACTCCTCGGCCACCGGCAGCATCGCGAGCGCCACGCCCGAGGCCGTGGGCCCGACCGCGAGCGCCGCCTTGTCGTCGGAGTACGCCGCCGCGAGCAGCGACTTGCCGAGGTCGGGCTTGCCCTGGTCGTCCTTCTCGATCACCACCAGCTTCTTGCCGGCCACCGCCATGGTGCCGCCGGTGGCATAGTCCAGGCCCATCATGAAGCCGGTCTGGGTCTGCTTGCCGTAGGCCTCGAGCGGGCCGGTCTTGCTGTAGATGTGCGCGATGCGGATCTCGCTGGACTGGGCCCAGGCGGGCGCGGCGGCGGCGCAGGCGGCGAGCGCGGCCAGCGCGACGAGGTGGCGACGGTTCATTCTTGTCTCCTGAAAAAGGTGACTGAATATTGCACAGTTCGTGCCATGCGCTAAGCCATTGAAAGCAAAGGCTTCTTCATTCGGGAACGGCAGGATTCGACTGGATTCAGGACAGTCGAAATGTCCAAATCTCAGGCAATAGTCCGATTTTCAGACAGGGTTTACGCGGAGGCCGACATCCGCTCGTACAGCGTCGCCCGCGAGATCCCGAGCAGCCGCGAGGTCGCGAGCTTGTTGCCGCCGGTGGCGGCGAGCGCCGCGGCGATCGCCTTCTGTTCGAGTTCGGCCACCTGCTGCGCGAGCGGCCGCAGCAGGTCGGCCTCGGCATCGCCCGCGGGCGCCGGCGCCTCGGGCGGCGCGATCTGCTCCAGCCCGGCCTCGCGCAGGATGCGCTCGAGCTGCGCCGCGTCGATGCGCTGGGAGTCGCTGCGCATCGTCACCTGCTCGAGCACGTTGCGCAGCTCGCGGATGTTGCCGCGCCAGTGCTGGCCCGCGAGCAGCGCGAGCGCGTCGGGCGTGAGCTCGGGCGGCGCCTCGCCGCTGCGCAGCGCCATGTCCTCGCCGAGCGCCTCGACCAGCGCCGGGATGTCGCCGCGCCGCTCGCGCAGCGGCGGCACGCGCAGCGGCAGCACGTTGAGCCGGTAGTACAGGTCCTCGCGGAACTGGCCGCGCCGCACCAGCTCGGGCAGGTCGCGCGAGGTGGCGGCGATCACGCGCGCGTCGAAGGGCACGAGCTTGTTCGAGCCCAGCGGCTCGATCTCGCCCTCCTGCAGCGCGCGCAGCAGCTTGGCCTGCAGGCCGAGCGGCATGTCGCCGATCTCGTCGAGGAACAGGCTGCCGCCGTCGGCGAGCTTGAACTTGCCCTCGCGCCCGCGCTTGTCGGCGCCGGTGAAGGCGCCCGGCGCGACGCCGAAGAACTCGGCCTCGAGCAGCGTGTCGGGCACGGCGGCGATGTTGAGGCTCACGAAGGGCCCCTTGGCGCGCGACGAGGCGGCATGGATCGCATGCGCGAGCAGCTCCTTGCCGGTGCCGGTCTCGCCGAGCAGCAGCACCGGGCTGGTCGACTGCGCGGCGCGGCGCGCATGGCGCTTCACTTCCACGGCCGCGGGGCTGCTGCCGATGAAGCTCGCGAAGGTGTACTTCGAGCGGCGCTGCCCGTCGGCCGCGGGGTGGAAGAGCGGGTTGGCGCGCTGGCTCGCGAGCTCGCGCCGCGCGTCGTCGAGGTCGCGCTGCAGCCGCGCGAACATGCTGATGAGCGGCTGCAGCGTGGTCTCGGGCTGATCGAACAGCACGATGCCGATGGCGCCGATCACCGCGCCGATCCCGCCCGCTCCGCCCTCGCCGCCTTCCTCGCGCAGCGGCAGCCGGCTCACGACGAAGGTGCCGGCCTTGTTGGTCAGCAGGTCGACGAGGATCGGCTCGCCGGTCTCGAGCACGCGCCGCATCTGCGTGTTGGGGATCACGTCCTCGACCATGTGGCCGAGGAACTCGTCGATCGACGAGAAGCCGAGCGCCGGCAGGAAGCGCCGGTAGCCTTCGTTGACCCAGACGATGCGGCCCGTGCGGTCGACCAGGAACATGCCCTGGCTGATGCTCGAGAACAGATGGAACATCGAGCGCGCGGCGAGCGCGAGAATGCCTTCGGCCTCGAGCGGCAGGGCCGAAGGTGCGGCAACGGGAGGGGCGGCGGACATGGGCGGAACTGTAGCGCGCCTCCCGCGCGCGGCGGGGCTGCCACACGGGCGAAATGTGCCGATCGCACATTCGGCCCGCGCTACGCACAAAGCCCTCATCGCGCCTTAAGTAAATCAAACGTTTGATTTGCCTCATGGTTTAATGCGGGGCATGAGCGCCACCGCCCTGCAGGTCATTTCTTCGGCTCGCGCGCCGCGCAGCGACGGCGTCGAAGCGCGCCAGCGCCTCCTCTACGCCGCCCTCGCCCTCTTCGCCGCCAAGGGCTACGCGAAGACCTCCACGCGCGAGATCGCGCGCGCCGCCGGGATGAACATCTCGGCCATCAGCTACTACTTCGGCGACAAGGCCGGCCTCTATGCCGCCACCTTCGGCGAACCGATGGGCGGCAACGCGGGCGACTTCGTCTCGCTCTACAGCGCGCCCGAGCTGCCGATCGAGGAGGCGCTGCACATCTACTTCAGCCGCATGATCGAGCCGCTCAAGCAGGGCGAGATCGTGCGCCAGTGCATCCAGCTGCACCTGCGCGAGATGCTCGAGCCCACGAGCCAGTGGGCCAAGGAGATGGAGCGCGACATCAAGGCGCCGCACCAGGCGATCGCGGGCGTGCTGTGCCGCCACCTCGGCCTTGCGCGGCCCGACGACGACGTGCACCGGCTCACCTTCGCGATCACCGGCCTGGCGATGCAGCTGTTCGTGAGCCAGGACCTGGTGGACGCGATCCGCCCTTCGCTGCTGAACACGCCGCGCAGCGTCGATGCCTGGGCCGACCGCCTCACGGGCTACGCGATCGTGCTCGTCGAGGCCGAGGTGCAGCGCCGCAAGGCCGCGGCCAAGGCCACCGCCACCCCAGTCCGATCCGGGAGAAAGAAGAAATGAGAAGACGACTTCGATCGATCGCCGCCCTCGCCTGCGTGCCGGTGCTGCTCGCGGGCTGCGGCTTCGCGCGCCCGCCCGCCGCGGTCGAGGCGCCGCTGCCCGCCCAATGGCATGCGCCGCTGCCGCACGGCGGCTCGCTGGCCTCGCTGGCGCAGTGGTGGCGCCAGCTCGACGATCCGCTGCTCGACGAACTCATCGCCGCGGCCGAGACCGCGAGCCCGAACGTGGCGAGCGCGGCCGCGCGCGTGGCCGAGGCGCGCTCCACGCGCGTGGCGGCGGGCGCGGCGCTGCTGCCGAACCTCGACGGCACGCTCTCGGCGAGCCGCGGCGTCTCGGGCTCGTCGTTCGGCGGCGGTGCAGGCGGAAGCGGCACGGGCGCCACCGGTGCGTCGGGCGCCGGCACGGGCAGCGGCGGCAGCTTCTCGGCCGCCGCGCCGATCACCACGCTGCAGGCCGGCCTGCAGTCGCAATGGGAGATCGACCTGTTCGGCCGGCTGCGCGCCGACCGCGACGCGGCGCAGCGCCGGCAGGACAGCGCCGACGCGAAGTGGCACGACGCGCGCGTAGCCGTGGCCGCCGAGACCGCGAACGCCTATTTCGCCGAGCGCGCCTGCCAGCAGCACCTGCGCGTGGCCGAGTCCGACGCGCGCTCGCGCGCGGAGACCGCGCGGCTCACCGACCTCTCGGCGCGCGCGGGCTTCACCGCGCCGGCCGACGCCGCGCTCGCGCGTGCGAGCGCCTCCGACGCCTCGGGGCGGCTGACGCAGCAGAGCGCGCTCTGCGCGGTGCAGCGCAAGGCGCTGGTGGCGTTGAGCGGCATCGACGAGCGCACGCTCGAGCAGAAGCTCGCGGCCGCGCCCGCGCAGCGCCCGCTGCCGGCCGTGGCCAGCGTCGCGAGCGTGCCCGCGCAGGCGATCTCGCAGCGCCCCGACGTCTACGCGGCCGAACTCGGCGTGGCCGCCGCGAGCGCCGACGTGGGCTCGGCCGAGGCGGCGCGCTACCCGCGCCTTTCGCTCACGGGCTCGATCGGGCGGCTGCAGTTCCGCACCGGCGGCTTCCGCGAGACGCTCGACACCTGGAGCATCGGCCCCGTCGCGCTCACCGTGCCGATCTTCGACGGCGGCACGCGCAGGGCCAACGCCGAGGCCGCGAAGGCGCGCTACACCGAAGCCGTGGCGCTCTACCGGGCCAACGTGCGCCAGGCCGTGCGCGAGGTCGAGGAAGCGCTCGTCAACCTGGACAGCACCAACGCCCGCGCGGCCGACGCCGACGCCGCGGTGCAGAACTACCAGGCCTCGTTCAACGCCACGCAGGCGCGCTACCAGAGCGGCCTCGCGAGCCTGTTCGAGCTCGAGGATTCGCGCCGCACGCTGTTCGCCGCCCAGACCGCGCGCGTGTCGCTGCAACGCGAGCGCACCGAAGCCTGGGTCGCGCTCTACCGCTCCATGGGCGGCGGCTGGAGCCGCCCCGAATCGTCCTCCATGACATCCAACCCGGCCGCGAAGGTCGCGACGTCGCCATGAAAAAATTCAAACGCTCCACCCTCGTCATCGCCGCGCTGGCCCTGGTCGTCGTCGCCGGTGCCGCCGTCTGGATGACGCGCGGTCCCGCGGCCGACGCCGGCGCGCCCGCCGCCGCGAAGGGCAAGGACGGCACGCCGCAGGGCCGCCCGACCTTGACCGTGACGGTCGCCAGGCCCGAGCCCACCGAGCTCGCGCTCACGCTCGCGGCCAACGGCAACGTCGCGGCCTGGCAGGAGGCGCTCGTGGGCTCCGAGTCCAACGGCCTGCGGCTCGCCGAGGTGCGCGTGAACGTGGGCGACGCGGTGAAGAAGGGCCAGGTGCTCGCGGTCTTCTCGCCCGAGACGGTGCAGGCCGACATCGCGCAGGCGCGCGCCTCGCTCGCCGAAGCGAAGGCCACGGCTGCCGATGCCGCCGCCAACGCGGCGCGTGCGCGCACGCTGCAGGCCACGGGCGCGCTGAGCCAGCAGCAGATCAACCAGTACCAGACCACCGAGCAGACCGCCAAGGCGCGTGTCGAGGCCGCCGAGGCCGTGCTCAAGGCGCAGGAAGTGCGCGGGCGCAACACGCAGGTGCTCGCGCCCGACGACGGCGTGATCTCCTCGCGCACCGCGACGGTCGGCAGCGTGGTGGCCGCGGGCACCGAGCTGTTCCGGCTGATCCGCCAGGGCCGCCTCGAATGGCGCGCCGAGGTCACCTCGGCCGAGCTCGGCCGCATCGCGGTGGGCACGCCGGTGTTCGTGGTCGGCGCGAGCGGCGCGCAGGTGCGCGGCAAGGTGCGCGCCGTGGCGCCCACGGTCGATCCGCAGACCCGCGCGGCGCTGGTCTACGTCGACCTGCCGACGGTGCAGCAGAACACCGGCATCAAGGCCGGCATGTTCGCGCGCGGCGAGTTCGAGCTCGGCCACAGCACCGCGCCCACGGTGCCGCAGATCGCCATCGTGCCGCGCGACGGCTTCAACAACGTGTTCGTGCTCAAGCCCGACAACCGCGTGGAGCAGCTCAAGGTGCAGACCGGCCGCCGCGTCGGCGAGCGCGTGGAGATCACCAGCGCGCTGCCCGAGGGCGCGCAGATCGTGGTGCAGGGCGCGGGCTTCCTCAACGACGGCGACCTGGTGCGCGTGGTCGCGGCCACCGCGCCCGCCCCCGCCGGGGCCGCATCGGCCCCCGCGGGCAACGCCGGCAACGACACCAAGGCACGGCCATGAACGTTTCCGCCTGGTCCATCCGGAACCCGATTCCGGCCGTGATGCTGTTCGTGCTGCTCACCTTCGGCGGGCTGCTGTCGTTCAGCGCGATGAAGGTGCAGAACTTTCCCGACATCGACCTGCCGACGGTCACGGTCTCGGCCGCGCTGCCGGGCGCGGCGCCCTCGCAGCTCGAGAACGACGTCGCGCGCAAGCTCGAGAACTCGATCGCGACGGTGCAGGGGCTGAAGCACATCACGACCAAGGTGCAGGACGGCGCGGTCACGCTGATCGTCGAGTTCCGCCTCGAGAAGCCGGTGCAGGAGGCGGTCGACGACGTGCGCTCGGCGGTGCAGCGCGTGCGCGCCGACCTGCCGGCCGACGTGCGCGACCCGGTGGTCACGAAGCTCGACTTCGCGGCCCAGCCGGTGCTGGCCTTCACGATCGCCTCGTCGCGCATGGACATCGAGGCGCTGAGCTGGTTCGTCGACAACGACGTGACCAAGAAGCTGCTCGCGCTGCCCGGCGTGGGCGCGGTGAACCGCGTGGGCGGCGTCACGCGCCAGGTCCACGTCGACCTCGATCCCGCCAAGCTGCAGGCGCTCGGCGCCTCGGCGGCCGACATCTCGCGCCAGCTGCGCCAGGTGCAGACCGAGAGCGCGGGCGGCCGCATCGACCTCGGCGGCAGCGAGCAGCCGGTGCGCACCATGGCCACCGTGCAGTCGGCCGACCAGCTCGCCGACATGCAGATCGCGCTGTCCGACGGCCGGCGCATCCGGCTCGACCAGGTGGCGCGCATCAGCGACACCATCGCCGAGCCGCGCGCGGCCGCGCTGCTCAACGGCAAGCCGGTGGTCGGCTTCGAGGTGGCCCGCAGCCGCGGCGCGAGCGAGGTCGAGGTCGGCCGCGCGATCCAGAAGGCGCTGGCCGACCTGCGCGCGCAGCGCCCCGACATCGAGCTGACCGAGGCCTTCAACTTCGTCGACCCGGTCGAGGAGGAATACGACGGCTCGCTGCACCTGCTGTACGAAGGCGCCATCCTCGCGGTGGTGGTGGTGTGGCTGTTCCTGCGCGACTGGCGCGCCACCTTCGTCTCGGCGGTCG
>CBHTTS010000152.1:0-12098 GCA_966095775.1 uncultured Variovorax sp.
GATGAACTGGTCGTTGCGCTTGATGGCCTCCTTCTCGGTGGCCTGCAGCAGCTTCGCGAGTTCGGGGCCGACCTGCACGATGTCGTGGCCCTGCACCTGCGGCAGCTTCCGGATCGCGTCCTCGGCCGCCTTGGCGAGGCCCTGCACGTTCACGCCGGCACGCTCGAGCAGCGCGCGCGGCCCGTCGTCCTGACGCAGCATCGCGGCCAGCAGGTGGGCCGGCTCGATGTAGGCGTTGTCGTTGCCCAGCGCGAGCGACTGTGCATCGCCGAGCGCTTCTTGGAACTTGGTGGTGAGTTTGTCTTGTCGCATGGTGGTATTCCTGCACTCAAAATAGGGCTGTTCGGGGCCGATTCAAGGTACCCGGCATTCCGGGCACGGCGATTGCACTGTGCCTGCTCACTTTCGAATGGAGTCGATCATGGTTTTTTCAATGCGGCGCGTCCATCCGGTCCGCCGGGCGCTCAGCACCGGTCTCTTTCTAGCCGCCCTGGGCCTGGCGGGGCTTGCGCAGGCGCAAGGCACGCCGGTGCGCCTGCTCGTGGGCTTTCCCGCCGGGGCGGGCACCGACGCGATCGCCCGCACGCTGGGCGAGAAGCTCAAGGACGTCCTGGGCGTGCCGGTGGTGGTCGAGAACCGCGCCGGCGCGGGCGGCCAGATCGCCGCGCAGGCGCTGAAGGCGGCGCCGGCCGACGGCCACACGCTGTTCCTCTCGCACGACCACTCGATCTCGATCCTGCCGCAGGTGGTGAAGAACCCGGGCTTCAACCCGGCCACCGACTTCGTGCCGGTGGCGGGCTTCGCCACCTTCGCGAACGTGCTCGCGGTCTCGGGCGGCACGCCGGCCAAGAGCATCGACGAGTACGTCAAATGGGTGCGCACGCAGCGCGGCGGCAAGGAGACCATCGGCATTCCCGCGCCCGCCTCGATCCCCGAGTTCCTCGTGAAGATGATCTCCGAGAAGTACAAGATCGACGTGCAGCCCGCGCCCTACCGCGGCAGCGCGCCGATGACGGCCGACATGCTGGGCAACCAGATCACGGCGGGCATCGCCTCGGTGCCCGACTTCATCGAGAACCACAAGGCCGGCAAGATCCGCATCGTGGCCTCGATCGGCGCCAAGCGTCAGGCCCTGCTGCCCAACGTGCCGACCTTCACCGAACTGGGCTTCTCGAACCTCGAGGACCTGCCCTACTACGGCATCTTCGCGCCGGTGGGCACGCCGCAGCCGGTGATCGACCGCTACGGCGACGCGCTGCAGAAGGTGCTCGCGATGCCCGACGTGAAGCAGAAGCTCGCCGCGATGGGCCTGACCGTGGGCTACGAGCCGCAGGGGCAGTTCGCGGGCCGCGTGCGCAGCTACACCCAGACCTGGGAACGCATCATCCAGGCCAGCGGCTTCAAGCCGCTCTGAGGCCGGCCCTCAGGCGTTGGGGGCCGTGATGCCCCAGCGCGCGAGCGCCGCATCGTCGGCCACGCGCGCATCGACCCAGCGGGCGCCCTCGGGCGTCTGCTCCTTCTTCCAGAACGGGGCCTGGGTCTTGAGGTAGTCCATGAGGAACTCGCAGGCCTCGAAGCTCTGGCCGCGGTGCGCCGAGGTCACCGCGACCATCATGATCTGGTCGAGCGGCTGCAGCAGGCCCACGCGATGGATCACGCGCGCGCCGAGGATGTCGAAGCGGCGCCGGGCCTCGTCGATCATGGCCTCGATCGACTTCTCGGTCATGCCGGGATAGTGCTCGAGCTCCATCGAGGCCACGTCGCTGCCGTCGTTGCGGTCGCGCACGATGCCCACGAAGCTGCAGACCGCGCCCACCCGGCTGTCGCCGGCGCGCAACGCGGCGACCTCCTGCGCGAGGTCGAAATCGGCTGTCTGGATCGAAACACGTGCACCGCTCATGCCCGGATTGTGGCACCGCGCTAGACTCCCGCCATGCCTCGCCCTTTCGCGCGCCCGCTCCCGCATCCGGCCACCGGATGCCCCGGCGCGCGCACGGTCGCCGGCAGCAAAGCCAAAAAACCAAAGCTCGTCTGACCGGAGCTGCGGTTCCGTCGTCGGATGAGCGACGGAACCTTGCCAAGGCTTTTCCCTCCTGGCCCCACGGGGTTGCGCGCGCATCGACGACGGTTCATGTCCTCGGTCGATTCCGCAAGGAGGCCTCGTGCCACACAACCCGCCCCCACCCGCCGCGCCCGCGTTCCCGGGTCTCTGGATTCCCCTGGTCACGCCGTTCCGCGACGGCGCCGTCGACCATCCCGCGCTCGCCGCGCTGACCCACCGGCTGGCCGGCGACGGCATCGCGGGCTTCGTGGTCTGCGGGTCGACCGGCGAGGCCGCCGCGCTCGACGAGGCCGAGCAGCTCGCGGCGCTGCGCACCGTGCAGGCCGCGGCCGGCGGCCTGCCGATCGTCATGGGCCTCTCGGGCTACCACCTCGGCAAGACGCTGGCCTGGGTGCGCCGGCTCGCCGAGCACCCGCTCGCGGGGCTGCTGGTGCCCGCGCCGCACTACATCCGGCCCTCGCAGGCCGGCCTGATCGAGTGGTTCAGCGCGATCGCGGACGCGAGCGCCGCGCCGCTGCTGGTCTACGACATTCCCTACCGCACCGGCGCGAGCCTCGCGCGCGAGACGCTGCTCGAACTCGCGGGGCATCCGCGCATCCGCGGCATCAAGGACTGCGGCGGCGACATGGGCAAGACGCGCGCGCTGATCGCCGACGGCCGGCTCGAGGTGCTGGCCGGCGAGGACGTGCAGATCCTCGCCACGCTGGCCGAAGGCGGCGTCGGCGCGATCGCGGCCAGCGGCCACCTGCAGACGCGCCGCTTCGTGCGGCTGCTGGCCCTGCTCGCCGAGGGCCGCCTCGCCGAGGCGCGCCGCGAATGGCAGCCGCTGCTGCCGCTGGTGGAGCTGCTGTTCGCCGAGCCGAACCCGGGTCCGCTCAAGGCGGTTCTTGCGCAGCAGGGCGCGATGCGCGACGAGCTGCGCTCGCCGATGACGCGCGCCTCGGCGGCGCTGCGCGAGCGCCTGGTGGCGCTCGATGCGGCGCTCAGCCGCCCGTGACGGGCGGAAAGAAGGCGACCTCGGCGCCCTCGTGCAGCGCGGCGGCCTCGTCGCGCATGACCTGGTCGAGCGCCATGCGCACGGCCTTGCCGCGCGCGAGCGCGGCGGCATGGGCGCCGCCGCGCGCGATCAGCTCGTCGCGCAGCGCGGCCAGGGTGCCGGCACCGGTGTCGACGGTCTCCCCGGCGCTGGCGAGCGCCTCGCGCACGGAGGCGAAATAACGGATGTGGACTTTCATGATCGGGGGGCGCGCAGGCGGCCGCTTCAGGCCAGCAGGGTCGCGAGCGGGATGAAGTCGACGATGTCGCCGGCGCGGATCGTGCGGCCCGCCGGGTTGTCGATCACGCCCTCGCCCCAGACCATCGAGGTGAGCACGCCCGAGCTCTGGTTCGGGAACAGGTCGAGGCCGCCGGCCGCGTTGCGCCGCGCGCGCAGGAACTCGCGGCGCCGGTCGGCGCGCGGCCAGTCGAAGTCGGCGCGCAGCGGCACCGGCACGGGCGCGACGCGCGTGGCGCCCTGCAGGGTCAGCAGGAAGGGACGCACGAGCAGCAGGAAGGTCAGGAAGCTCGAGACCGGATTGCCCGGCAGCCCCGTGACGTGGCAGCGGCCGGCCGCCTCGCCGCCCGCGCGCGCGATCGCGCCGTAGGCGAAGGGCTTGCCGGGCTTCATCGAGAGCGACCAGAGCTGCAGCTGGCCGAGCGCCTGCACGGCGGCCTTGATGTGGTCCTCCTCGCCGACCGAGACCCCGCCGGTGGTGATGATCAGGTCGTTGTGCTCGGCCGCGCCGCGCAGGGCCTCGATCGTGGCCTCGCGCCGGTCGGGCACGATGCCGAGGTCGCTGACCTCGCAGCCCAGCCGGTGCAACAGCGCGCGCATGAAGAAGCGGTTCGAGTTGTAGATCGCGCCGGGCTTCATCACCTCGGGTGCGACCTCGCCCGGCATGACCAGTTCGTCGCCCGTGGAAAGCAGCGCCACGCGCGGCCGCCGCGCGACCTGGAGCCGGTCGAAGCCCACGCTGGCCGCGAGGCCCAGGCCCGCGGGCGTCAGCCGCTCGCCGCGGCGCAGCACCACGTCGCCCGCGGCCACGTCCTCGCCCGCACGGCGGATCCACTGGCCCGCGGCGGGCGCGGTGGCGATGCGCACGCCGCCGAGGCCCTCGCCGGGCAGCGCCTCGGTGTCCTCCTGCATCACGATCGCATCGGCGCCCTCGGGCACCTGCGCGCCGGTGAAGATGCGCGCCGCGGTGCCGGCCGCGAGCGGCGTGCCGACGGTGCCCGCGGGAATGCGCTGCGCGACCCGCAGCACCGCGCCGGGCGCGGCGCAGTCGGCCGCGCGCACCGCGTAGCCGTCCATCGAGCTGTTGTCGCGCGGCGGCACGGTGAGCGCCGAGACCACATCCTGCGCGAGCACGCGGCCGTCGGCATCGAAGGTGGCGACGCTCTCGGCGGGCAGCAGCGGCCGCGCCTTGGCCAGCAGGGTCGCGAGCGCCTCGTCGAGCGCCATCAGCGGCGGGCGCGACGCGCCGGCGGAAGAAGGAAGAGCGGAATCAGCCATGGTGCCCGCGGTTGTATTCGAAGCGGTCGCCGCTGTCGATCAGCCATTGCGCGATGCCCTCGATGTCGTCGAGGTCGAACAGCGGCAGCGTGGTCGGCGCCGGCAGGCTGCCGGGCGCATTGGTGGCGATGGCGGTGACGAAGCCGTCCTCGATGTACTGCGAAGGCCGCGGCTTCTGCCCTTCCTCGGGCGCGCGCCAGACCTCGATCTTGAGCAGGTTGCTGTGCTTGAAGCCTTCGACGAGCACCCAGTCGACGCCGTCGTGCAGCTCGGCGATCAGGTCGTGCACCGAGAGCTGCGCGGGCTGCTCGAATTCGCGGATCAGCGCGAGCCGCCGGTCCGAGGCGACCACCACCTCGAAGGCGCCGGCCTCGCGGTGGCGGTACGTGTCCTTGCCCGGATGGTCGATGTCGAACTTGTGGTGGGCATGCTTGACCACCGACACGCGCTGCCCATGCAGCTTGAGCACGGGGATCAGGCGCTCGACCAGCGTGGTCTTGCCCGAACCCGAGTACCCGGAAAAGCCGATCACCTTCATGTCGAATTCCTGGGGCCGCGCCTCAGGCGCGAGCCGAATGCAAAGAGTGCGAAGCAGCAGCGGCCCTCACGGCGTGCGGCGGGGACGTCGATCAGTCGCAGGCCTTCGCGATGTAGGCCTTGACGGCCTCCGCATCGGCCGGGAGCTTGACCACGCGCTTGGGCAGCGATTCGATGCCCTCGAACTTCGCGGGGCGCGCGGGCTCGTGGCCCAGCGCCTCGACCAGCGTGGCGGCGAACTTGATCGGCAGCGCGGTCTCGAGCACCACCATCGGCACGCCCGGCGCCAGATGCTCGCGCGCGGCCTTCAGGCCGTCGGCCGTGTGCGGGTCGATCAGCGTCGCGAAACGCCGGTCGGTGTCGCGGATCGTCGCCAGGCGGTCGGCGTGCGTGCTGCGGCCGCTGCGGAAGCCGAAGCGCTCGGCGGCCTGCGCGAAGAAGGATTCGGCCGAGAGGTCGAAGCGGCATTCGCGGCCCAGCCCGTCGACGAACAGCGCGCGCAGCCGCTCGGGGTCGCGCCCGACGAGGTCGAACACGAAGCGCTCGAAGTTGCTCGCCTTGCTGATGTCCATCGACGGACTCGAGGTCTCGTGCGTGTCGGCCGCGCCGCGCACGCGGTACACGCCGGTGCGGAAGAACTCGTCGAGCACGTCGTTCTCGTTGGTCGCGACCACGAGCGTGTGGATCGGCAGGCCCATCATGCGCGCCACGTGGCCCGCGCAGACGTTGCCGAAGTTGCCCGAGGGCACCGCGAAGCTCACGGGTTTGTCGTTCGAGGCCGTGGCCTGGAAGTAGCCCGCGAAGTAGTAGACCACCTGGGCGAGCAGGCGCGCCCAGTTGATCGAGTTGACCGTGCCGATGCGGTACTTGCGCTTGAAGGCCAGGTCGTTCGACACCGCCTTGACGATGTCCTGGCAGTCGTCGAACACCCCAGCGATCGCGAGGTTGTGGATGTTCGCGTCCTGCAGGCTGAACATCTGCGCCTGCTGGAACGGGCTCATGCGGCCGTCGGGCGAGGTCATGAAGACGCGCACGCCCTTCTTGCCGCGCATCGCGTACTCGGCGGCGCTGCCGGTGTCGCCGCTGGTCGCGCCGAGGATGTTGAGCTCGGCGCCGCGGCGGGCGAGTTCGTACTCGAACAGATTGCCGAGCAGTTGCATCGCCATGTCCTTGAAGGCCAGCGTGGGGCCGTTCGACAGGGCCTCGAGGTAGACGCCGTCCTCGAGCTCGCGCAGCGGCACGATCTCCTCGGAGCCGAACACCTCGGCGATGTAGGTCTTCGCGCACAGCGCCCGGAGGTCGGCCGGCGGGATGTCGTCGATGTAGAGCGACAGGATCTCGAACGCGAGCTCGGCGTACGGCAGGGTGCGCCACTTCGCGAGCGTGGCGGTGTCGACCTGCGGATAGCGCTCGGGCAGGTAGAGGCCGCCGTCGGGCGCGAGGCCCTCGAGCAGGATCTCGCAGAAGCGCTTGCGGTCCGGATGGCCGCGGGTGCTCAGATACTTCACTTCAGCTCTTCCTTGCGGATGCGCACGATCGGCTCGAGCACGGTCGGCAGCGCCTGCAGCTCGGCGAGCGCGTCGTCCACGGTGCCTTCGCGCGCGTCGTGCGTGAGGATGATCAGGTCGGTCTGGGTCGAGCCCTCGCCGCCCACCTCGTCGGCCTCGCGCTGCAGCACGGCGTCGATGCTGATGCCGGCATTGGCGAGCAGGCCCGTCACCTTGGCGAGCACGCCGGCCTCGTCGGCCACGCGCAGGCGCAGGTAGTAGCTGGTCACGACCTCGGCCATCGGCAGCACCTGCAGGTCGCTCATCGCATCGGGATGGAAGGCCAGGTGCGGCACGCGGTGCGCGGCATCGGCCGTGTGCAGGCGCGTGATGTCGACCAAGTCGGCGATCACCGCGCTCGCGGTGGGCTCGCTGCCCGCGCCCTTGCCGTAGTAGAGCGTGGTGCCCACGGCATCGCCGTGCACCACGACCGCGTTCATCGCGCCCTCGACGTTGGCGAGCAGGCGCTTGGAGGGCACGAGTGCGGGATGCACGCGCAGCTCCACGCCCTGGGCGGTGCGCTTGGTGATGCCGAGCAGCTTGATGCGGTAGCCGAGCTGCTCGGCGTACTTGATGTCCTGCGCCGCGAGCTTGGTGATGCCCTCGATGTGGGCCTTGTCGAACTGCACCGGGATGCCGAAGGCGATCGCGCTCATCAGCGTGGCCTTGTGGGCCGCGTCGACGCCCTCGATGTCGAAGGTGGGGTCGGCCTCGGCATAGCCGAGCCGCTGCGCCTCCTTCAGCACCGTGCCGAAGTCGAGCCCCTTGTCGCGCATCTCCGAGAGGATGAAGTTCGTGGTGCCGTTGATGATCCCGGCGATCCACTGGATGCTGTTGGCCGTGAGGCCTTCGCGCAGCGCCTTGATGATCGGGATGCCGCCCGCCACGGCGGCCTCGAAGGCCACCATCACGCCCTTGGCATGGGCGGCCGCGAAGATCTCGGTGCCGTGCACCGCGAGCAGCGCCTTGTTCGCGGTGACCACGTGCTTGCCGGCCGCGATCGCCTCGAGCACGAGCTGCTTCGCGATGCCGTAGCCGCCGATCAGCTCGATCACGATGTCGATGTCGGGATTGGCGATCACGGCGCGCGCGTCGCCGACCACCTGCACGCCCTCGCCCGCGACCTCGCGTGCGCGCGCGAGGTCGAGGTCCGCCACCATCGTGATCTCGATGCCCCGGCCGGCGCGGCGCTTGATTTCTTCCTGATTGCGCAGGAGCACCTTGAAGGTGCCGCTGCCGACCGTTCCTGCACCGAGCAGGCCTACCTGGATGGGTTTCATGGGAGATTCGCGTTCAAAGCAATGATTCGTTCGGATCGGAAAAGGGGCGCGCGCCGCCGCGGCGCGGCCTAGCCCTTTTCCTTCTGGATGCGCAGGCGGTAAGTCTCCAGGAACTTGGCGATGCGCTGGATCGCCTCGCGCAGGTCGTCCTCGTGCGGCAGGAACACGATCCGGAAGTGGTCCGGCGTGGCCCAGTTGAAGCCGGTGCCCTGCACCAGCATCACCTTCGTCTCGCGCAGCAGCTCGAGGAAGAACTGGCGGTCGTCCTCGATCGGATAGACCTCGGGGTCGAGCTTGGGGAACATGTAGAGCGCCGCGCTCGGCTTGACGCAGCTCACGCCCGGGATCGCCGTGATGAGCTCGTAGGCCAGGTCGCGCTGGCGCCGCAGGCGGCCGCCGTCGGCAACCAGGTCGTTGATGCTCTGGTAGCCGCCCAGCGCGGTTTGGATCGCCCACTGGCCCGGCACGTTGGCGCACAGGCGCATGTTCGAGAGCATGTTGAGGCCCTCGATGTAGTCGCGCGCACGCTTCTTGTCGCCCGAGACCACGAGCCAGCCCGCGCGGTAGCCGCAGGAGCGGTAGCTCTTGGACAGCGAGTTGAAGGTCAGCGTGAGCACGTCGGTCGACAGGCTCGCGATCGCGGTGTGCTTGACGCCGTCGTACAGCACCTTGTCGTAGACCTCGTCGGCGAAGATCACGAGGTCGTGCTCGCGCGCGATCGCGACGATGCTCCGCAGCAGTTCGTCCGAGTAGAGCGCGCCGGTCGGGTTGTTCGGGTTGATGACGACGATGCCCTTGGTGCGCGGCGTGATCTTGGCGCGGATGTCGTCGAGGTTCGGCATCCAGCCGTTGGCCTCGTCGCAGAGGTAGTGCACCGGCGTGCCGCCCGACAGGCTCGATGCCGCGGTCCAGAGCGGATAGTCGGGCGCCGGCAGCAGCATCTCGTCGCCGTCGTTGAGCAGCGCGTTGGTCGCCATCGCGATCAGTTCGCTCGCGCCGTTGCCGAGGTAGATGTCGTCGAGCGTGACGCCGGCGATGCCTTGCTTCTGGGTCTCGTGCATCACGGCCTTGCGCGCCGCGAAGATGCCCTTGCTGTCCGAGTAGCCCGCGGAGGCCGGCAGGTTCCGGATCATGTCCTGCTGGACTTCCTCCGGCGCGTCGAAGCCGAACACGGCGAGGTTGCCGATGTTGAGCTTGATGATCTTCTGGCCCTCTTCCTCCATCTGCTTCGCCGCATCCATGATGGGGCCGCGGATGTCGTAGAGCACGTTGGCCAGCTTGGCCGATTTCTTGAACTGCTTCAAAGGGCCCTCCCGGGCACGGGTTACGCGAGGTCGAAAGGCCCTGGAAGGCCTCGTGTCACTGGGGAAAACCTATAATTTGACCACAGTTCCCAGCGCCCCGATGAAGCTCCAGCCCGACAAATCCGACGCCCAGGCCCTCACCGCGCACGGTCCCGGATGGGTGGCGATCAACAACGAGAAGGTCGAAGGCAGCGTCGTGGTCGGCTCCCGCGGCGAGCGCTTCGAGTGGAACTGCTCCCGCTTCGACGAGATCGGTCCCGAGCATTTCGCGCAGCTGGCCGCGCTCGGCGCCGAACTGATCATTTTCGGCAGCGGCTCGCGCATCCGGTTCCCGCAGCCCGCCTGGCTGCAGCCGCTGATGGCCCGGCGCACCGGCGTGGAGACGATGGACACGCCCGCCGCCTGCCGCACCTACAACATTCTGGCCGGCGAGGGCCGGCACGTGATCGCAGCCCTGCTGGTGGAGCCGCCGGCCGGTGCCTGAGGGCATTTCGAGGTAAAATACCGGGTTGCGAACAGGCCTGCTGCCCTCAGTTAGCAACGACCAATACTCCACGAGCCGAGTGGCGTCACGCGCTCGACCTGTGGAAACCAACGGAGAAAACAAGTTTCATGGCGATCGTTGTCAACAAACCCATTCCTGAATTCGACGCCAACGCCACGGGCGGCCTGAAAGTCACGAATACCTCGCATCTCGGCCAAGTGCTGGTCATGTATTTTTACCCGAAAGATAACACTCCGGGTTGCACGACCGAAGCCATGCAGTTCCGCGACCGCTACAAGGACTTCGAGAAGGCCGGCGCCACGGTGTTCGGGGTGTCGCGCGACAACATGAAATCGCACGACGAATTCAAGGCCAAGCTCGAGCTGCCGTTCGAACTCATCGCCGACACCGAAGAGAAGATGTGCCACATGTTCGGCGTGGTCAAGAACAAGATCATGTACGGCAAGAAGGTCAAGGGCATCGAGCGCAGCACGTTCCTGATCGGCGCCGACGGCATCCTCAAGGCCGAGTGGCGCGGCCTCAAGGTGCCGGGCCACGTCGACGACGTGCTCAAGGCCGTCAAGGCGCTCAAGAAAGCCGCCTGAACGTTACAAGAAGCGCGAGCTGTTCGCTTTTGCATCATGCCGTGGGGAAGGCCCAACGGCGGGTGCAAAGAACAGCAGGCGCCGACACCGGCGGTGTGCATAATGGCTTCATGCCGTTGAGCTCCACGACCGCATCCACCGAACAAAGCCGCCTGGGTCTACAGGCGGCTTTTTCGTTTTCCGGTTTCCGTTTCCACTTCCTGCGAGCGAACTGACACATGCCATTGCCTCCCGCCCCCACGAAACGCGCTGCATTGCTCTCGCCGGATGCGCTCGACGCCCCCGCCCGCGCCTCGCACCGGGGATCGCGGCGCTCGACCGATCCGCGCGGCGAATCGGCCTCGGCGAGCGCCAGCCAGCCGCTGGAGCTGTTCGACCGCCATACCGCCGAGGCCGTGGGCGGCAGCACCGCCGCCGCCGAGCCGGTCCGCGCCAAGGCGCCCAGGACGGCCAAGGCCGCGCCGGGGCGCGGCCAGCGCCAGCAGCCCGTCGCACGCGAGGCGACCCAGGCGCCCGCGCCTGCCGCGGAGCCTGGCGTCTTCGTCCCCGCCGCAGCGCCCGAACCCCAGGCACCGGCGCGGCCCAAGCGCAGCAAGTCCAACGGACCGGCCAAGCTCTTCGTGCTCGACACGAACGTGCTGCTGCACGACCCGATGTGCCTGTTCCGCTTCGAGGAGCACGACATCTTCCTGCCGATGATCGTGCTCGAGGAGCTCGACGGGCACAAGAAGGGCACCACCGAGGTGGCGCGCAACGGCCGCCAGACCAGCCGCACGCTCGACGCGCTCGCCGCGGCGCAGGACGCCGACATCGACAAGGGCCTGAAGCTCGACAGCACCGGCCACCGCGAGGCCGGCGGCCGGCTGTTCTTCCAGACCGCGCCGCTCGACTACGCGCTGCCGATCAGCCTGCCGCAGGGCAAGGCCGACAACCAGATCCTCGGCGTGGTGCAGGCGCTGCGCGACGAATACGCCAAGGACCAGCCCGGCCGGCCGAAGCGCGAGGTGGTGCTGGTGTCGAAGGACATCAACATGCGCGTCAAGGCGCGCGCGCTCGGCCTCGACGCGGACGACTACCAGAACGACAAGACGCTCGAGGACGGCGACCTGCTCTACGCGGGCTCGCTCGCGCTGCCGGCCGACTTCTGGACGCGCCAGAGCAAGACGGTCGAAAGCTGGCAGAGCGGCAGCAGCACCTTCTACCGCGTGAGCGGGCCGCTGGTGCCCAACCTCTACATCAACCAGTTCGTTTACTTCGAGGCGCCCGGCGAGCCGAGCATGTACGCGCGCGTGATCGAGATCCGCGACAAGACCGCGGTGTTCAAGACGCTCAAGGACTTCAGCTCGGGCAAGAACGCGGTCTGGGGCGTGAACACGCGCAACCGCGAGCAGAACTTCGCGATGAACCTGCTCATGGACCCCGAGATCGACTTCGTCACGCTCACCGGCACGGCCGGCACCGGCAAGACGCTGATGGCGCTGGCCTCGGGCCTCACGCAGGTGCTGGACGACCGCCGCTACACCGAGATCATCATGACCCGCGCCACCGTGAGCGTGGGCGAGGACATCGGCTTCCTGCCCGGCACGGAGGAAGAGAAGATGGGACCGTGGATGGGTGCGCTCGACGACAACCTCGAGTTCCTCGCCAAGGGCGACGGCGGCGGCGCGGGCGAATGGGGCCGCGCGGCCACCAACGAGCTGATCCGCAGCCGGATCAAGATCAAGAGCA
>CBHTTS010000153.1:0-12024 GCA_966095775.1 uncultured Variovorax sp.
TGTCGCGCAGCGCGCGGCCGTCGTCGGTGCGCGCGCCGGCCACGGGGCGCGCGGTGTCGGGATCGATCACGTCGCCGAGCGCGTTGACCGCGATCAGCGCGCCCACCGTCACGCCGCCCACCGTGACCGAGGCGGTGCCGATGCCGCCCTTCATCGCGCAGGGCAGGCCGAACAGCTTGCCCACCAGCGCGCCGCTGCCGGCGCCCACGTTGCCCTCGGCCGGCGGCTCGGCGCTCGCCGCCTCGCAGGCCGCGTGGCCGGCCGCGGCGTCGGGGCGGATGCGCGCGTCGCCCAACGGCAGGTCGAACAGCACCGCGGCGGGCACGATCGGCAGCGTGCCGAAGCGCACGTCCAGCCCGATGCCGCGCTCCTCGAGCCAGCGCATCGCGCCTTCGGCCGCGGCCAGGCCCCAGGCGCTGCCGCCCGCGAGCATGATGCCGTGCACCTGCTGCACCAGGTTGCCGGGCGCGAGCAGGTCGGTCTCGCGCGTGCCGGGCGCGGCGCCGCGCACGTCCACGCCCGCGACCGCGCCTTCGCGCGCGAGCACCACGGTGCAGCCGGTGGGCCGGCGGGTGTCCGAGAAATGACCGACTTCGATGCCGGCGACATCGGTGATCGCGCCGGAGGCCGGCGCTGCCGGGGCGGGGTGTGCGGAGGGCGGGACAGGCATGGCGGCCGATTATCGGACCGCGTCCGCCTACGATAGGCGCCATGACGGTTGCAAGAAGTTTCTCCGGCGGCGGCGCGGTGCGCCATGCCGTCGTGATCGGTGCGGGCGCGGTGGGCAGCGCGACCGCGATCGAGGCGTTGCGCGCGGGCCTGCGCGTGACGGTGGTCGAACCCGGCGAGCCCGGGGGGCCGCAGGCCACCAGCTACGGCAATGCGGGCTGGCTGTCCTCGCATTCGGTGGTGCCGCCCGCGCTGCCCGGCGCCTGGCGCAAGGTGCCGGGCTGGCTGGCCGACCCGCTCGGTCCGCTCGCGGTGCGCTGGCGCCATCTGCCGCGCGCGCTCCCCTGGCTGCTGCGCTACCTCGCCTCGGGCTGGACCGAGGCGCGCGTGCAGCGCACCGCCGACGCGCTGCGCACCCTGCTGGCCGATGCGCCGGCGCTGCACGCGGCGCTCGCGGCCGAGGCCGGGGTGCCGCAGCTGATCGAGCGGCGCGGCCTGCTGCACGCCTACCGCTCGCGCGCCGAGTTCGAGGGCGATGCGCTCGGCTGGCGCGTGCGCGCCCGCACCGGGGTGCGGTGGGAGGAGTGGACGGCCGACGAACTGCGGCAGCGCGAACCCGACCTCGACGCGCGCTACACGCTCGGCATCTTCGTGCCCGAGGCCGGGCACTGCCGCAACCCGGGCGCCTACGTGGCCGCGCTCGCGCGCCATGCGCAGGCCGCGGGCGCCGAGCGCGTGGCCGCGCGCGCCACGGGCTTCCGCATCGAGGGCGGGCGGCTGCGCGCGGTCCGCACCGAGGCCGGCGAGATCGCCTGCGACGCGGCCGCGATCTGCGCCGGCGCGCGCTCCGGGCCGCTCGCGGCGGCGGCGGGCTCGCCGGTCCCGCTCGAGTCGGAGCGCGGCTACCACGTGGTGCTCGAAGGCGCGGCGGCCGGGCCGCGCACGCCCGTCATGGTGGCCGACGGCAAGCTGATCGCGCACTGGATGGACGGCGGCCTGCGCGCGGCCGGCCAGGTCGAGATCGGCGGTCTCGAGGCCGCGCCCGACTGGCGCCGCGCCGAGATCCTGCGCCGCCACCTGCTGTCGATGTTCCCGGCGCTCGGCCGCGAGGCGGCCGCTTCGCCCGCGGCGAAGCAGTGGCTCGGCCACCGCCCGAGCCTGCCCGACGGGCTGCCCTGCATCGGGCCGTCGGCGGCCAGCGACGACGTGGTGCTCGCCTTCGGCCACGGCCACGTCGGCCTCTGCGGCTCGGCGCGCACCGGCCGCCTCACGGCGCAGCTGCTCGCGGGCACCGCGCCCGAGACGGCGCTCGCGCCCTTCGATCCGCGGCGCTTCGCCTGAGGCGGGTCAGCGGTAGCTCTGGTAGACCCGGCTGCTGCCGTCGGCCTGCACCAGCAGCACGTCGTAGGGATCGCGCCGGCCGCCGTAGGCCGGCCCGTCCATGCCCGGCGAGCCGATCGGCATGCCGGGCACCGCGAGGCCGACCGCCTTCGGCTTCTCCTGCAGCAGCCGCTTCAGCTCGCGCGCGGGCACGTGGCCCTCGACCGCGTAGCCGCCGACCAGGCCGGTGTGGCAGCCGCCGAGCTGCTGCGGGACGCCGAGGCGCGCGCGGGCGGCGGCATTGCCCTCGTCGTGCACGCGCGTGGCGAAGCCGTTGGCGTTGAGGTGCCGGACCCAGTCCTTGCAGCAGCCGCAGTTCGGGTCTTTCCAGATCTCGACCATCGGCGCCGCGGCCATGGCGGCCAGCGGCCATGCGGTGGCGGTCGATGCCAGCGCCAGCACCGGCGCGGCACGCAGAAGGGTGCGTCTTCGCATGTCAGTTCTCCCCGAGTGGATCGTTCAAGCGTTCGCGGGCCTTGGCGAGCCAGCCCTGCAGATTGTCGAGCAGGTCCTTCTGGCTGAAGGAGCAGCTCTCCTCGCTGAACAGCGCGCTCGATTCGAGCCGGTCGAGCAGGTTCAGCAGCACTTCGCCGTAGCGCGGCGGCAGCGCCGCGAGCAGCTCGGCGCTCGCGCGTGCCTGGTCGGAGAGCGCGCTCACGGGACCGCCGCCTGCGCGCAGCGCCTCGATGCGCGCCGCGATGGCCTCGAGCTGGCCGGCGGCGGCGCTCATCGCGCGGCCTTTCCGGGCGGCGGCAGCGCGAGGCCGCGCTCGCGCATCAGGTCGCGCAGCACGTCGGGGTAGTCGGTGATGATGCCGTCCACGCCCCAGTCCATCAGCCGCATCATGTCGGCGCGCTGGTTCACGGTCCAGGGCAGCACCTTGAAGCCCAGGCGCTGTGCCTCGCGCACGGCTTCGGGCCGCAGGTCGTTGTAGGCCGGCGACCAGCTCACGGGGCCGGTCGATGCGCCCGCCGCGGCCTTCACGAGCTGCGGCGTCGAGGCGAACGCGGCCGCGTCGAGCCCGGCGGTCCAGCGGCTGTCCTTGAGCGTGCGCGGCGAGCTCAGGTAGGCGCGCGGCAGCTGCGGCGCGAGCCGGCCGACCAGCGCGAGCGTGCGCCAGTCGAAGCTCTGGATGGTCACGCGGCCGCCCATCTGCGCCCGGTCGATCTCGGCGAGCAGCGCGCGCACCATCGGCTCGGGCTCGGCGGTCTCGTCGGGCCGGGTCGGGTCGATCTTGGTCTCGATGTTGAAGCGCACGGTGGCGGCGTTCGCGCCGCGCGCGCGCACCTGCTCGAACAGCGCGGCCAGCGTCGGGATGCGCTCGCCATCGCGCGGCAGCTGCAGCGCGAACTGCCTGCCGTAGCTGCTCTCGGGGTTCAACCGGCCGACGTCGTAACGCTGCAGCTGCGCCAGCGTGAGCGCGCGGACCGCGGCGCCGCTCTTCGGCGGAAGCCAGGCGCCGTTCTCGTCGCGCGTGTGGTCGGCGTTGAGCCGCGTGTCGTGCGTGATCACGACCACGCCGTCGGCCGTGAGGCCGATGTCGAGTTCGAGCGTGGTGACGCCGAGGTCGAGCGCGTTCGAGAACGCCGCCAGCGTGTTCTCGGGCGCGAGCCCGCGCCCGCCGCGGTGCGCCTGCAGGTCGAAGTGCTGTTTCGGATGCTGCGTGATCGCGGCGCAGCCGGCGGCCAGCAGCAGCGCGGCCGCGAGGCAGGCGGCCGCGAGCGCGCGCGGACGGTGGGAGAGCAGGCTCATTTCAGTTGCACCTTGATGCCGTCGTTCAATACCGTGATGTCGCCGATCTCGTAGGTCTTGCGGCCGACCGTGAGCTCGTCGGCGGTGAAGCTGCGCAGCACCTGCCCCTGGAGCAGCTCCTGCGCCACCACCGCGCCCACCTTCTGCAGCCGCTCCGCGTCGCGGCCCTCGACGCCCTGCAGCTCCAGGCGCTCGGCCCTGGGCTGGTCGAGCCGCAGCGCGCGCGTCGCCGCGTCGTAGCGCAGCGCGCTGCTGACCGCGACCACGCCCTGCACCGGCGAAGGCGACAGCAGCGGGCTCGCGATGGTCAGCGTGGCCGTGATCGCCGCGCGGTTGCCGCGCGCGTCGAGGCCCAGCTGCGGATCGCGCAGGCCGACGGTGAAGATCTCGGCATAGCGCTCGGCCACCGGGAAGCGCCGGGCGATCATCGCCTGCAGCTCGTCGCGGCTGGCGGTGTATTCGCTGGTGAAGAAGTTGAAGCCGGCCAGCGCCGCGAACGGCAGCGGCAGGGCCGCGGCGGCGCAGGCGGCGCGCAGCAGCGCCCGGCGGCGGGGCAGGGGAGGCAGGGGGCGGATGTGCATACTTTTCGGAGCTTGCCACAGGCTGTGCGGTTCCTGCCATTGTCGGCCCCGGCGGCCGGCCGGCGCGTCGACAGGGCGTCTTCCTACGCCGCGGCCGGGCGCGGCACGCGACAAAGCCTCCACGATGCAAGGCGAGACGCGGATCGGTATCTCGGGGTGGCGCTACGCGCCCTGGCGCGGCCGCTTCTATCCCGCGGGGCTCGCGCAGCGGCTGGAGCTCGACTTCGCCTCGCGCATGCTGCCGACGATCGAGATCAACGGCTCGTTCTATTCGCTGCAGCGCCCCGCCTCGTACAAGGCCTGGCACGACGCCACGCCCGAGGACTTCGTCTTCGCGGTCAAGGGGCCGCGCTACATCACGCACATCCTGCGGCTTCGGGACGCGCGCACCGCCCTCGCCAACTTCTTCGCCTCGGGCGTGTTCGCGCTCGGCGCCAAGCTCGGGCCGATCCTCTGGCAGCTGCCGCCTTCGTTCGCCTTCGAGGCCGAGCGGCTCGACGAATTCCTCGCGCTGCTGCCGCGCGACGGCCGCGCGGCGCTGCGGCTCGCGCGGCGGCACGACGACAAGGTGCCCGAGGAGCGCGCCTTCCTCAAGGCCAGCGCGAAGCTGCGGCTGCGGCATGCGCTCGAGGTGCGGCACCCGAGCTTCGAGCATCCGGACTTCATCGCGCTGCTGCGGCGCCATGGCGTGGCGCTGGTGGTGGCCGACACCGCGGGGCGCTGGCCGTTGCTCGAGGACCTCTGCGCCGACTTCGTCTACCTGCGGCTGCACGGCGACAAGGAGCTCTATGCGAGCGGCTACGACGATGCGGCGCTCGACCGCTGGGCCGCGCGCATCGATGCCTGGCGCCGCGGCCGGCAGGTGAAGGACGCGCGGCTCGCCGCGCCGCGGCGCAAGCTGCCCGCGCGCGGCCCGCGCGACGTGTTCTGCTACTTCGACAACGACGTGAAGGTGCACGCGCCCTACGACGCCGCGCACCTCGCGGCCCGGCTCGGCGTGGCGACCGGCCTCGGGCCCGACGACCGCTTCGCCCCGCCGCCAGGCATGGGCGTGCGTGCGCGAAAGCGCTAGTCGTGCAGCGAAGAAAGGAACTGCTTCAACTCGGGCGTCTGCGGGTTGCCGAACAGCTCGGCCGGCGGCCCCATCTCGTGCACGCGGCCCTGGTGCATGAAGATCACGCGGTCGCTGACCTTGCGCGCGAAGCTCATCTCGTGCGTGACCATCAGGAGCGTCATGCCCTCGTCGGCCAGCGACTCCACCACGCGCAGCACTTCGCCGACGAGCTCGGGGTCGAGCGCCGAGGTGATCTCGTCGCACAGCAGCACCGCGGGCTCCATCGCGAGCGCGCGCGCGATCGCCACGCGCTGCTGCTGGCCGCCCGAGAGCTGGTCGGGCATGGCGTCGAACTTCTCGCCCAGGCCCACGCGCTCGAGCAGCCGGCGCGCCTGCGAGGCCGCCTCGGTCGTCGAGCGCTTCTTCACCAGCGTGGGCGCGAGCATCACGTTGCGGCCGACGCTGAGGTGCGGGAACAGGTTGAAGCTCTGGAAGATCATGCCCACGCGCTGGCGCAGCGCGCGCATCGCCATCGCGCTCTCGTGCAAGAGCGGCTTGCCGTCGACCGTGAGCGCGCCCTCCTGGAACACCTCGAGCCCGTTGATGCAGCGCAGCAGCGTGCTCTTGCCCGAGCCGCTCTTGCCGATGATCGCGATCACCTCGCCGCGCTTCACGTCGAGGTCGATGCCCTTGAGCACCTCGTTCGCGCCGTAGGACTTGCGCAGCGCGGTGATGCGCACGATCGGGGCGCCGTCCTGCGTCGGGGCGGCGGCGGTGGCGGTGTCAGGCACGGCGGCCATGGGTCTTCCTCTCGAGTTTCTTGGCGTACAGGCTCACGGGGAAGCACAGCACGAAATACAGCAGCGCCACGCAGGCGAAGACGGTGAAGGGCCGGAAGGTCACGTTGGCGATCATGCTGCCGGCCTTGGTCACCTCGACGAAGCCGAGCACCGAGGCCAGCGCCGTGCCCTTGATCACCTGCACCAGGAAGCCGACCGTGGGCGCGATCGCGATCTTCACGGCCTGCGGCAGGATTACGTGGCGCAGCTGCTCGCCGAAGCTCAGGGCGAGGCTGCCCGAGGCCTCCCACTGGCCCTTCGGGATCGACGCCACGCAGCCGCGCCAGATCTCGGTGAGGAAGGCGCTGGTGTAGAGCGTGAGCGCGACGGTGGCCGCGGTCCAGGCCGAGACCTCGATGCCGAGCAGCGCGAGGCCGAAGTAGGCCAGGAACAGCTGCATCAGCAGCGGCGTGCCCTGGAAGAGCTGCACGTAGCCCGCGACCAGCCGTTCGACGATGCGGCCGGCGCGCAGCCGCAGCGCCAGCAGCGCGGCGCCGACCAGGCCGCCGCCGACGAAGGCGATCAGCGACAGCACCACGGTCCAGCGCAGCGCCAGCAGCAGGTTGCGCAGGATGTCCCAGAGGGTGAATTCGCCCATGGTCCGACGCTCACTTCCCGAAGAAGAACCGGGGACCGGCCCAGTTGAACAGGCGCCGCGCGCCGATCGCGAGCGCGAGGTAGATCAGCGTCGCGACGATGAAGGCCTCGAAGGCGCGGAAGTTGCGGCTCTGGATCAGGTTGGCGGCGTAGCTCAGTTCCTCGACCGAGATCTGGCCGCACACGGCCGAGCCCAGCATCACGATGATGATCTGGCTCACCATCGCGGGCCACACCTTCTTCATCGCGGGCGGCAGCACCACGCGCAGGAACACCTGCGCGCGGTTGAGCGCGAGGCTCACCGCGGCCTCGATCTGGCCGCGCGGCGTGGCCTCGATGCCGGCGCGGATGATCTCGGTCGCGTAGGCGCCGAGGTTGAGCACCATCGCGATCAGCGAGGCGACCTCGGGCGTGAGCTTCACGCCGCTCGCGGGCAGGCCGAAGAAGATGAAGAACAGCTGGACGATGAAGGGCGTGTTGCGGATCAGCTCGACGTAGCTGCCGACCAGCCAGCGCAGCCAGGTCGGCCCCGACGAACGGGCCCAGGCGCAGGCCACGCCCACCACCATGCCGACCACGGTGGCGACGGCCGTGAGCCCGAGGGTCCACGCCACGCCCTTGAGAAGCAGCGGCCAGTCGACGAGGACGGCCCAGAAATCGAAGCTCATGCGTTGGTCCGTCCGCGTGCCGGTCTTCGGTGGAATTCAGTCGGAACGCCGCGCGTCAGACCGGCAGGTCGCCCGCGGCCTTGCCGAGCCACTTCTTCGACATCGCGTCGAGCGTGCCGTCCTTCTTGGCTGCGGCGATGATCTCGTTGACCTTGGCCTTGAGCGCGTCCTCGCCCTTGGCGACGCCGACGAAGCAGGGGCTGTCCTTGAGCAGCAGCTTGAACTCGGTGTTGATCTGCGGGTTCTTGCGGATCATCTCGGCCGCCACCGCGCCGCTCATCGCGATCGCCTGGGTCTGGCCGGCCACGTAGGCGGCGACGGTCGCGTTGTTGTCCTCGAAGCGGCGGTAGTCCACGCCGGGCGGGGCCACCTTGTTGAGCTCCTGGTCCTCCATCGCGCCGCGCGTCACGGCCACGGTCTTGCCCGCGAGGTCCTTGAAGTCCTTCACGCCCATCGTCTTCTTCGCGAACACGCCCTGGAAGAAGGGCGCGTAGGCGGCGGTGAAGTCGATCACCTTCTCGCGCTCGGCGTTCTTGCCGAGCGTGGAGATCACGAGGTCGGCCTTCTTGGTCTGCAGGTAGGGGATGCGATTGGCGCTGTTGACCGGCACCAGTTCCACCTTCACGCCGAGCTTGGCGGCGATCAGGCGCGCCATGTCGATGTCCAGGCCCTGCGGCGCCATGTCGGTGCCGACGAAGCCGTAGGGCGGATAGTCGGTCGGGATCGCGACCTTGAGCGTCTTCGACTTCATCACGTTGTCGAGCGCGTTCTGCGCGTGCGCCGTGCCCGTGAGGCCGAGCAGCGGGGCGAGGAGGGCGGCCGACACGAGGCCGGCGCTGAAGAGGCGCTTGGTGGTTTTCATAGCAGTGCTCCTAGGTAGGTCGAAGAATCGTTGGCGTCCGGCGCGCGCCGGGAGGCAGGGCGGCGCCGCGGCGCGGCCGCGCCGTCGCCGAGCGGCGCGAGCGCGTCGCGCAACTGGGCGAGCGGGTCGGCCGGCGCCTGCACGCGCAGCGCCGACTGCACCGTGCCGAGGTGCTCGGCCATCAGGGCCTCGGCCGCGGCGCGGTCGCCGCGCTCCAGCGCCGCGACGATGCGCACGTGGTCCTCGCAGGACTGCACCGCGTCGTGCGTGCTCTGGTAGAGCATCGCGATCAGCGTGGTGCGCGCCGTGAAGTCGCGCAGCGTGTCGGCCAGCAGCGTGTTGCCCAGGCATTCGGCGAGACAGACGTGGAAGTCGCCGAGCAGGTAGCTGCGGTGTCCGACGTCGCTCTGTTTCAGTGCGGCCTTCTCACGCTGCAGGTGCGCCTTGAGCTGGCGCAGCGCGGTCTTGTCGATCGGGCCGGTGCTGCGGATCAGGCCGAGCTCGATCACGCGCCGGGCCTCGAAGGCCTCGCGCGCCTCGTCCTGCGAGGGCTCGATCACGAACCAGCCGCGGCGCGCGCTGACCGTGACGATGCCGCGCGCCGCCAGCCGCGTGAGCGCCTCCCGCACGATGGTGCGGCTGCAGTCGAACAGCATCGCGAGCTGCTGCTCGCCCAGGCGCGCGCCCGGCGCGAGCTTCTGCGCCATCACGGCCTCGACGATGCGTGCACTGATCTCGGATGCGGATGTAGCCATTTGGCTTCATGCCAGCAGCTTCCGTGCCAACTGGTATGCAAGCCATGTGCACCGGAAATGACCCGTCGTGGTGCACAGGACGCCCGCAAAACGGGCGGCGTTCAGTCCATCCTGGCGCCCGAGGCCTTGACCGCCTTGTCCCAGCGCGGCGTCTCGGCCGCGAGGAAGCGTGCGAAGTCCTCGCTGCCGAGGTAGGCCGGATCGGCGCCCTGGCTCACCATGCGCTCGCGCACCTCGGGGCTGGTCAGCACCTGGCGGAACGCGTCGCCGAGCTTCGCGACCACCTCGCGCGGCGTGTCCTTCGGCGCGAAGAAGCCGTAGAAGCCCACCACCTCGAAGCCCTTGACGCCCGACTCGATGACCGTCGGGATGTCGGGCAGCGCGGGGTTGCGCTCGCGGCTCGTCACGGCCAGGGCCCGCACCTTGCCCTGCTTGTGGTAGTTGGCCGCCTGCGGGATCGACTCGGCCATGAACTGCACCTGGCCGGCCATCAGGTCGGTGAAGGCCGGCGCGCTGCCGCGGTAGGGGATGTGCACCATGAAGATGCCGGTGGCGGTCTTGAACATCTCGGGCACCAGGTGGCTGATGCCGCCGTTGCCGGCCGAGCCGTAGTTGACCTGGCCCGGCCGCGCCTTCGCATAGTCGACGAACTGCTTCAGGTTCTGCACCGGCAGCTTCGGCGTGACCAGCAGCGCGAGCGGCTGCATCGCGGTGCGCGCGATCGGCACGAAGTCGCGCTGGGTGTTGTAGGGCAGCTTGCTGTAGAGGGCGCCGTTGATCACGGCCACGCCGGTGTTGGCGAGCATGAGCGTGTAGCCGTCGGCCGGGCTCTTGGCGACCGCGTCGGCACCGACCGAGCCGCCTGCGCCGGGCTTGTAGTCGATGATCAGCGGCTGGCCCAGCACCGCCTGCAGGCGGTCGGCGAGCAGGCGCGCATGCTGGTCGAGCGGGCCGCCGGCCGGGAAGCCGACGACGACCTTGATCGGCTTGTCGGGGTAGGCGGCGAAGGCGGGGCCGCCGGGGCCGAAGGCCGCAGCGATCGAGAAAGCCGCAAGCACGGCGGCGCGGACCGGACGGGTCATGGGTTCGTCTCCTCTTCTTTCTTCGTTGTGAACCAAAGCGATCATAAGCAGCGCCCCGCGGGGCGGGCGGCGTCGCCAAGGTGACGCCCCAGGGGGCTTCCCCGATGGGAGCGGCGCGCGGCGCGGCTTAGGCTGCGGCCTGGCTTTTTTCACCTCCCTTCCTCCATCCGCCCGACCATGCAAGAACGCCCGCACCACAAGTTCTGGCCCAAGCGCCTGCCGCATTCGATCACCGTGCCCGCCACCTCGCTGTGGCACAACCTCGCGACCTCGGCGGCGCGCTACCCGGACAAGGCGGCGCTGGTGTTCTTCGGCCGGGTGACGAGCTACCGCGCGCTGGCCGAGCAGGTCGAGCGCCTCGCCGGCGCGCTGCATGCGATGGGCGTGCAGCGCGGCGACCGCGTGGTGCTCGACATGCAGAACTGCCCGCAGCTCGTGATCGCGCATTTCGCGATCCTGCGCGCCAACGCGGTGGTGGTGCCGGTCAACCCGATGAACCGCGCCGAGGAGCTCAAGCACTACATCGTCGATCCCGACGCGAAGGTGGCGATCACCACCGGCGACCTCGCGGCCGAGCTCGCCCGGGCCAGCAACGCGCTGCCGCCCGGCGAGCGGCTCACGCACCTGGTCGTGACGCAGTTCACCGACGCCTTCGACCTCGATGCCGCGGGCGACGACGCGCCCGCGCCGGCCTGGAAGGACTGGCTCGGCACGCGCCATCCGCTGCCCGAACTCGACGGCGGCCAGGCCGTGGCATGGACCGACGCGCTCGAGGCCGGCCATCCCGCGCCCGCGCACGTGGTCGGCGCCAACGACATGGCGCTGCTGCCCTACACCAGCGGCACCACCGGGCTGCCCAAGGGCTGCGTGCACCACCATTCGAGCCTGATGCACAACGCGGTGGCGGGCCAGCTCTGGGGCCAGGCGACCTCCGAGGCGGTGGTGCTCGCGGTGGTGCCGATGTTCCACATCACGGGCGTGGTGAGCATGATGCACACCTCGATCCTCGCGGCGGCCACGCTGGTCATCATGCCGCGCTGGGACCGCGAGGTGGCGGGGCGACTGATCTCGCGCTGGAAGGTCACGAGCTGGACCAACATCCCGACCATGGTGATCGACCTCATGGCGAGCCCGAACTTCGCGAGCTTCGACCTCTCGAGCCTGACCCACATCGGCGGCGGCGGCGCCGCGATGCCGCAGGCCGTGGCGCAGCGCCTGTTCGAGCAGTACGGCCTCAAGTACCAGGAGGGCTACGGCCTGACCGAGACCGCCGCGCCCTCGCACACCAATCCGTCGGAGCACCCCAAGCAGCAGTGCCTGGGCATCCCGTTCATGAGCACCGACGCACGCGTGGTCGATCCCGACACGCTGGTCGAGATGCCCGTGGGCGAGCCGGGCGAGATCATCATCCACGGCCCCGAGGTGTTCCAGGGCTACTGGAAGCGGCCGGATGCGACGCCGGCGGCCTTTGTCGAGTTCGAGGGCAAGCGCTTCTTCCGCTCCGGCGACATGGGCCGCATGGACGAGGACGGCTACTTCTTCATGACCGACCGGCTCAAGCGCATGATCAACGCGAGCGGCTTCAAGGTCTGGCCCGCCGAGGTCGAGCTGCTGATGTTCCGCCACCCGGCGATCCAGGAGGCCTGCGTGATCTCGACCCGGGACGGCTATCGCGGCGAGTCGGTCAAGGCGGTGGTGGTGCTGCGCCCGACGCACAGGAACACCACCGAGCAGGAGATCATCGACTGGTGCCGCGAGAACATGGCGGTCTACAAGATCCCGCGC
>CBHTTS010000154.1:0-11892 GCA_966095775.1 uncultured Variovorax sp.
ACCTACATCGAGCCGATCACCTGGCAGATGGTCGAGAAGATCATCGCCAAGGAGCGCCCCGACGCGATCCTGCCGACCATGGGCGGCCAGACCGCGCTCAACTGCGCGCTCGACCTCTGGCGCAACGGCGTGCTCGACAAGTACACCGGCGCGGCGACGAACAAGCCCGTCGAGTTGATCGGCGCGACGCCCGAGGCCATCGACAAGGCCGAGGACCGCCTGAAGTTCAAGGACGCGATGACCAAGATCGGCCTGGGCTCGGCGCGCTCGGGCATCGCCCATTCGATGGAAGAAGCCTGGGACGTGCAAAAGCGCGTCGGCTTCCCCACCGTCATCCGCCCCAGCTTCACGCTGGGCGGCACCGGCGGCGGCATCGCCTACAACCCCGAGGAATTCGAGGTCATCTGCAAGCGCGGCCTGGAAGCCTCGCCCACCAACGAGCTGCTGATCGAGGAATCGCTGCTCGGCTGGAAGGAGTACGAGATGGAAGTGGTCCGCGACAAGGCGGACAACTGCATCATCGTCTGCTCGATCGAGAACCTCGACCCGATGGGCGTGCACACCGGCGACTCGATCACGGTGGCCCCCGCGCAGACCCTGTCGGACAAGGAATACCAGATCCTGCGCAACGCCTCGCTGGCCGTGCTGCGCGAGATCGGCGTCGACACCGGCGGCTCCAACGTGCAGTTCGCGATCAACCCGAAGGACGGCCGCATGGTCGTGATCGAGATGAACCCGCGCGTGTCGCGCTCCTCGGCGCTCGCCTCCAAGGCCACCGGCTTCCCGATCGCCAAGGTCGCGGCCAAGCTGGCCGTGGGCTATACGCTCGACGAACTGCGCAACGAGATCACCGGCGGCGCCACGCCGGCCTCGTTCGAGCCCTCGATCGACTACGTGGTCACGAAGATCCCGCGTTTCGCGTTCGAGAAGTTCCCGCAGGCCGATTCGCGCCTCACCACCCAGATGAAGTCGGTGGGCGAGGTGATGGCCATGGGCCGCACCTTCCAGGAGTCGTTCCAGAAGGCGCTGCGCGGCCTCGAAGTGGGCGTGGACGGCCTGAACGAGAAGACGCAGGACCGCGAAGTGCTCGAGAAGGAGCTCGGCGAGCCCGGCCCCGAGCGCATCTGGTACGTGGGCGACGCCTTCGCCATGGGCCTGAGCGTCGACGAAGTGTTCGCGCTGACCAAGATCGATCCGTGGTTCCTGGTGCAGATCGAGGAGATCGTGAAGATCGAGCTCGAGCTCGAGACCAAGTCGCTCGACGACATCGACCGCGACACGCTGCTCGCGCTGAAGAAGAAGGGCTTCTCCGACCGCCGCCTCGCGAAGCAGCTCAAGACCACCGACACGGCCGTGCGCGAGAAGCGCCGCGCGCTCGGCGTGCGCCCGGTCTACAAGCGCGTGGACACCTGCGCGGCCGAATTCGCGACCAACACCGCCTACATGTACTCCACCTACGAGGAGGAGTGCGAGGCCGAGCCGACGAGCAAGAAGAAGATCATGGTGCTCGGCGGCGGACCGAACCGCATCGGCCAGGGCATCGAGTTCGACTACTGCTGCGTGCATGCCGCGCTCGCGATGCGCGAGGACGGCTTCGAGACCATCATGGTCAACTGCAACCCCGAGACCGTCTCGACCGACTACGACACCTCGGACCGCCTCTACTTCGAGCCGCTCACGCTGGAGGACGTGCTCGAGATCGTCGACAAGGAAAAGCCCACCGGCGTGATCGTGCAGTACGGCGGCCAGACGCCGCTGAAGCTCGCGCTGGACCTGGAGGCCAACGGCGTACCGATCATCGGCACCAGCCCCGACATGATCGACGCGGCCGAGGACCGCGAGCGCTTCCAGCAGCTGCTGCACGACCTGCAGCTGCGCCAGCCGCCGAACGCGACCGCGCGCACCGAGGCCGAGGCGCTGGAGAAGGCCCAGCAGCTGGGCTACCCGCTGGTGGTGCGCCCGAGCTACGTGCTGGGCGGCCGCGCGATGGAGATCGTGCACGAGCAGCGCGACCTCGAGCGCTACATGCGCGAGGCGGTCAAGGTCAGCAACGATTCGCCGGTGCTGCTCGACCGCTTCCTCAACGACGCCGTCGAATGCGACGTCGACTGCCTGCGCGACGCCGAGGGCCAGACCCTGATCGGCGGCGTGATGGAGCACATCGAGCAGGCCGGCGTGCATTCGGGCGACTCCGCCTGCTCGCTGCCGCCCTACAGCCTGAGCGCCGAGACCGTGACCGAGCTCAAGCGCCAGAGCGCCGCGATGGCGGCCGCGCTCAACGTGGTCGGCCTCATGAACGTGCAGTTCGCGATCCAGCAGAAGGACGGCAAGGACACGATCTACGTGCTCGAGGTCAATCCGCGCGCCTCGCGCACCGTACCCTACGTGAGCAAGGCCACCGGCATCCAGCTCGCCAAGGTCGCGGCGCGCTGCATGGCGGGCCAGTCGCTCAAGTCGCAGGGCGTGACGAAGGAGGTGACGCCGCCGTACTTCAGCGTCAAGGAGGCCGTGTTCCCGTTCGTCAAGTTCCCGGGCGTCGACACCATCCTCGGCCCCGAGATGAAGTCGACCGGCGAAGTGATGGGCGTCGGCCGCACCTTCGGCGAAGCCTTCGTCAAGTCGCAGCTCGGCGCCGGCACGCACCTGCCGAAGTCGGGCAAGGTCTTCATCTCGGTGAAGAACAACGACAAGCCGCGCGCGGTCGAGGTCGCGCGCGGGCTCGCGAAGCTGGGCTTCGAGCTGATCGCCACCAAGGGCACCGCCGCGGCGATCGCCGCCGCCGGCATCGCCTGCGAGACGGTCAACAAGGTCACCGAAGGCCGCCCGCACATCGTCGACATGATCAAGAACAACGAGATCGCGCTGGTGATCAACACGGTCGAGGAGCGCCGCAACGCGATCGCCGACTCGCGCCAGATCCGCACCTCGGCGCTGCTCGCGCGCGTGACCACGTTCACCACGATCTTCGGCGCCGAAGCCGCGGTCGAGGGCATGGGCTTCATGGACGAGCTCGGCGTGATCTCGGTGCAGGAAATGCACGCGCAGCTCGCCGCGGCCTGAGCCTTGCCATGGCCACGCAGCTCGTCGAACTGGATCTGACGGACTGGGCCGCGGCCACGCCCAACGAGGCGTGGATCGCGGAACTCGAGGCCGGCAAGGTGCTGTACTTCCCGCGGCTGGGCTTCGAGCTCCGGCCCGAGGAGCGCAGCCTGCTGACGCCGGCCCTGCTCGCCGAGGGCGTGCGCAACATCAGCCTCGATGCCGAGGGCCGGCTCAAGGGCGCGGCCGGCGAGGAGCCGGTGCAGCGCGCGACCGCGGCCATGGTGGGGCGCTTCCGCGCCCAGGCGACGCAGCTGATCCACGGCCTGCTGCCGCACTACAAGCCCGCGCTGCGGCTCGCGCCGACGAGCTTCAGGCCGACCCAGGTGGAGACGCGCGTGCAGTCGTGGCGCGCCGACGACCGCCGGCTGCACGTGGATGCGTTTCCCTCGCGGCCCAACTACGGCGAGCGCATCCTGCGCGTGTTCACCAACGTCAATCCCGAGGGCGCGCCGCGCGTCTGGCGCGTGGGCGAGCCCTTCGAGGACATCGCGAAGCGCTTCCTGCCGCGCGCCAAGCCGTACGTGCGCTGGCAGGCGAAGCTGCTGCAGGCGCTGCACGTGACCAAGTCCTTCCGCAGCGAGTACGACCACCTGATGCTGCAGCTGCACGACGGCATGAAGTCCGACCTGGTCTACCAGGAGAACTCGCCGCAGGAGCGGGCGGAATTCCCGCCCGGCTCGGTGTGGGTGTGCTTCTCCGACCAGACCTCGCATGCCGTGATGGCGGGGCAGTACATGCTCGAGCAGACCCTTCATCTGCCCGCGGCAAAGCAATACAATCCCGATTCGAGCCCGCTCGCCATCCTGAGCCGGCTGACCGGACGCACACTCGTCTGATCATTTCCCCCATCGACCGCCGAACGGCAGCGTTCGGCGGTTTCGCTTTATGGAGACTGCATAGATATGGCGACCATTCCCATTACCAAGCGCGGCGCGGAGAAGCTGCGCGAAGAACTGCGCAGGCTCAAGTCGCAGGACCGTCCCGCCGTCATCAACGCGATCGCCGAGGCGCGCGCGCAGGGCGACATCAGCGAGAACGCCGAGTACGAAGCCGCCAAGGACCGCCAGGGCTTCATCGAGGGCCGCATCCTCGAGATCGAGGGCAAGCTCTCGGCCGCGCAGGTCATCGACCCGGCCGAGCTCGACGCCGGCGGCAAGGTCGTGTTCGGCTCCACCGTCGAGCTCGAGGAAGAGGAAAGCGGCGACGCCGTGCAGTACCAGATCGTCGGCGAGGACGAGGCCGACCTCAAGCAGGGCCTGATCAACGTCTCGAGCCCGATCGCGCGCGCGCTGATCGGCAAGGAGGAGGGCGACACGGCCGAGGTGCAGACGCCGGGCGGCCTCAAGCGCTACGAGATCGTGGCCGTGCGTTACGTCTGAGCGCTGCGATGAAGGCGCGTCTGGCCCTGCTGCTGGCTGCCTTCTGGTGGGGCAGCCTCACGACCATCGGCTTCCTCGTGGTGCCGATGCTGTTCGCGAAGCTCGGCAATCCCGCCGTGGCGGGCAATTTCGCGGGCCGCCTGTTCGAGGCCCAGAGCTGGATCGCGGTCGGCTGCGGGCTGCTGCTGCTGGTCCATTTCAGGTCGAGGATGGACGACGAGGGTGGCACCGGCGCCGCGGGCGGCGCGCCGATGGCCGCGACCTTCCTGATCCTCGCGGCGCTGCTGCTCGCGCTGCTGCAGCAGTACGCCGTGGCGCCGCGGATCCTCGCGCGCGAGAACCTCAAGCTCTGGCACACGGTCGGAAGCGGCATGTACCTCGCGCAATGGCTGTGCGCGGGCGCGCTGCTGTGGCGCATGGGCGGGCGCTCAGGCGCCGCCTGAGCCGCCGCGGCCGCCTCACTCCTTCCAGTACTGCGCGACCCAGCTCGCCGGCCGGATGTACCGGAAGGCGCGGTTGCGCCGCCCCGCAAGCGCATCGGGCGGATTGCATTCGCCGTGGAACACCATGATGCGCGCGCCCTCGGGCACGAACGGCGCCTCCCAGTAGTTGGTCGGCCAGGTCGGGATGCCGTGGTACTTGAAGCTCGGGCACCAGCCTTCGGGCCAGTAGGCCAGCTTGCCCTGCTTGTGCAGCATGGCCGACAGGTAGGTCTGCTCGTTGCGGTATTCGGCCTGGACCTTGTCCATGTTGTCGCGGAAATAGGCCAGCACGTCGGCATGGGCGCCGAGCTCGAAGCGGTAGACCGACGAATTGCCCGTGATCCGCTGGCGCCGCCAGGGGCGCGCATAGTCGTGGATGATGAGGAACTCGCCGGGCTGCTCGAAGAAGGCGTCGAGGCTGCCGACGACGACCACGTCGAGGTCGAGGAACAGGGCGGTGCCGCGCAGTCCGTGCAGGTCCTGTTCGAAGGTCGTGAGCTTCTTCCAGGCACCGTCGCGCTGCCCGGGCGCCAGGTGCAGGTTGAGCGGCGGGATCGGCAGGCAGGTCACCTCGGGCCGCACGCCGGCGCCGTCGTCGGTCAGGCAGACGAACTTGAAATCGCCGCTCAGGTGGCGGCGCACCATCGCATAGAGGCGGTTGACGTATTCGGGGCCGTATTTCGTGCCCCATTTCATGCAGAGGATGTGGCGCTGGGCGCCCTGTGCCGGCACCAAGCTCAATCCGCCTGGTTGCGTTTCTTGGCCGACAGCGGGCGCTTGGCCTTGGCGCGCTTGATGTTGCCGCCGGGCGTGAGCCGCTGGTTGCCGAGCACGCGCAGGGTCTTGATCTCGGGGCGCTGGCCGCCGCGCTTGCTGTACTTGACGATCTTCACGTCGCGCGGGCCGGGCATGCGGTCCTCGTCGAGCACGCGCTCCTTCTCGGGCTTCGGCCGCCACAGCACCAGCAGCTTGCCGATGTGCTGGATCGGGGCGGCGCCGAGCTCCTCGGCGAGCTCGCGCAGCATCGCGTCGCGCGCGAGGCGGTCGTCGGAGAACACGCGGATCTTGATCAGGCCGTGCGCCTTGAGCGCCGCATCGGCTTCCTTCTTCACGGCAGGGGTGAGCCCGTCTCCACCGACCATGACGATCGGATCCAGGTGGTGAGCTTCGGCGCGGTGCACCTTGCGCTCGGCAGGGGTAAGTTGAATGGCGGGCATCCCCGTATTATCGACGCGTAGACGAAGACCTCGACGCGCCGCCGGCGCCGCCCGGGGCGATCCCATGAACACGAAGCCCAAAAGCAAGAAAGTCAACAAGGCGTGGCTGCACGACCACGTCAACGACCCCTACGTGAAGCTCGCCACGAAGGAGGGATACCGTGCGCGCGCGGCCTACAAGCTCAAGGAGATCGACGAATCGCTCGGGCTGGTCCGGCCGGGCCAGCTCGTGGTCGACCTCGGCTCCTCGCCGGGCGCCTGGAGCCAGTACCTGCGCCGCCGCATGTCGCCCGGGGGTGCCGCCGCGGGGGAGCTCAACGGCACCATCGTGTCGCTCGACATCCTGCCGATGGAGCCGATCGAGGGCGTGACCTTCCTGCAGGGCGATTTCCGCGAACCCGAGCTGCTCGCGCAGGTCGAGGCCGTCCTGGCGGGCCGCCAGGCCGACCTGGTGGTGTCGGACATGGCGCCGAACCTCTCGGGCATCCATTCGGCCGACGCGGCGCGGGTGGCGCACCTGATCGAGCTGGCGATCGACTTCGCGCGCCACCACCTCAAGCCCGAAGGCGCGCTGGTCGCCAAGGTGTTCCACGGCAGCGGCTACGAGGAGCTCGTGCGGCTGTTCCGGGCCAATTTCCGCACCGTCAAGCCGTTCAAGCCCAAGGCGTCGCGCGACAAATCGGCCGAAACCTTTCTGGTCGGCCTGGGTCTGAAGGGTCAGGAAACGCTTTGATACCTTGAGGACGCAGCCGCCGATCCGCCCCCCGTACGGGCTTTTCCGGGCCGTCAACCCTGGCGGGGCTATGGCTGCTTTAGGGAAAAGCCGCTTTTTCGCAGCTTGAAAAGCCTAAAATGAGGCGCAACTACGTACCCGTGGCGCGTCCCTTTCACAACCTTGTCACGCGCTTTTGACTGGAGCTTCGTTTGAACAATCAGTGGTTTTCCAAAGTTGCCGTCTGGCTCGTCATTGCGATGGTGTTGTTCACTGTGTTCAAGCAGTTCGACACCCGCGGCGGCGTCGGCTCGGGGACGGTGAGCTATTCGGAGTTCCTGGACCAGGTCCGGAACAACCAGATCAAGAGCGCCGTCATTCCTGAAGGCGCGGGCGGCGGGGAGATCGTCGCGGTCACCAACGACGACCGCAAGATCCGCACGACCGCCACCGTGCTCGACCGCGGCCTCGTGGGCGACCTGATCGACCACAACGTCAAGTTCGACGTCAAGCCGCGCGAGGAGGGCTCGCTGCTCATGACGCTGCTCGTGAGCTGGGGACCGATGCTGCTGCTGATCGGCGTCTGGATCTACTTCATGCGCCAGATGCAGGGCGGCGGCAAGGGCGGGGCGTTCAGCTTCGGCAAGAGCAAGGCCCGCATGATGGACGAGAACAACAACACGGTCACCTTCGCCGACGTCGCGGGCTGCGACGAGGCCAAGGAGGAAGTCCGTGAAGTCGTCGACTTCCTCAAGGACCCGCAGCGCTTCCAGAAGCTCGGCGGCCGCATTCCGCGCGGCCTGCTGCTGGTCGGCCCCCCGGGCACCGGCAAGACCCTGCTGGCGAAGTCGATCGCGGGCGAGGCCAAGGTGCCGTTCTTCTCGATCTCGGGCTCCGACTTCGTCGAGATGTTCGTCGGCGTGGGCGCGGCCCGCGTGCGCGACATGTTCGAGAACGCCAAGAAGAACGCGCCCTGCATCATCTTCATCGACGAGATCGACGCGGTCGGCCGCCAGCGCGGCGCCGGCCTGGGCGGCGGCAACGACGAGCGCGAGCAGACCCTCAACCAGATGCTGGTCGAGATGGACGGCTTCGAGACCAACCTCGGCGTGATCGTGGTCGCTGCCACCAACCGTCCCGACATCCTCGACGCCGCGCTGCTGCGTCCGGGCCGCTTCGACCGACAGGTCTACGTCACGCTGCCCGACATCCGCGGCCGCGAGCAGATCCTCGGCGTGCACATGCGCAAGGTGCCCCTTGGCCAGGACGTGAACCCGAGCGTGATCGCGCGCGGCACGCCGGGCATGTCGGGCGCCGACCTGGCGAACCTCTGCAACGAGGCCGCGCTGATGGCCGCGCGCCGCAATGCGCGCGTGGTCGAGATGCAGGACTTCGAGAAGGCCAAGGACAAGATCTTCATGGGCCCCGAGCGCAAGAGCATGGTCATGCCCGAGGAAGAGCGCCGCAACACGGCCTACCACGAGTCCGGCCACGCGCTCATCGGCAAGCTGCTGCCCAAGTGCGACCCGGTCCACAAGGTCACGATCATCCCGCGCGGCCGCGCGCTCGGCGTGACCATGAGCCTGCCCGCGCAGGACCGCTACAGCTACGACCGCGAGTACATGCTGAACCAGATCAGCATGCTGTTCGGCGGCCGCATCGCCGAAGAGGTGTTCATGCACCAGATGACCACCGGCGCCAGCAACGACTTCGAGCGCGCCACGCAGATCGCGCGCGACATGGTGATGCGCTACGGCATGACCGAGTCGCTGGGCCCGATGGTCTACGCCGAGAACGAGGGCGAGGTCTTCCTCGGCCGCTCGGTCACCAAGACCACGAACATGAGCGAGCAGACCATGGAGAAGGTCGACTCCGAAGTGCGCCGCATCATCGACGAGCAGTACGCCCTCGCGCGCCGCCTGATCGAGGAGAACAGCGACAAGATGCACGCCATGGCCAAGGCGCTGCTCGAATGGGAAACCATCGACACGGAGCAGCTCGACGACATCATGGCCGGCCGTGCGCCGCGTCCGCCCAAGGACTGGACGCCGCGCATCCCGCCGTCGGGCAGCGGCGGCAGCGGCGGTACGCCCGCGGTCAATCCGGACCCCGCGCCCAGTGCGGCCTGAGGTGCATCCGCCGACCGAAATCAACGGGGCCCTGGGCCCCGTTTTCGATGCAGGCGGCCAGGGCGCATGACGGCTTCCCAGACGGTCTGGCAGACCAGCCGCTTCGCGATCGACCTCGCGCAGCCGCGCGTGATGGGCATCGTGAACGTCACGCCCGATTCCTTTTCCGACGGCGGCGCCCATGCCTCCACCGAGGCCGCGCTGCGCCACTGCGAGCAGCTGCTAGCGGAGGGCGCCGACATCCTCGACATCGGCGGCGAATCGACCCGGCCGGGCAGCCCGGCGGTGCCGCTCGAGACCGAGCTCGCACGGGTGCTGCCCGTGGTGCGCGAGGCGGTCAGGCTCGGCGTGCCGCTGTCCGTCGACACCTACAAGCCCGAGGTGATGCGCGCGGTGCTCGACCTCGGCGCCGACATCGTCAACGACATCTGGGCGCTGCGCCAGCCCGGCGCGCTCGAGGCCGTGGCCGCCCATCCCGCGTGCGGCATCTGCCTGATGCACATGCACCGCGATCCGCAGACCATGCAGGCCGCGCCGATGCAGGGCGACGCGGTGGCCGCGGTGCTGTCGTTCTGGCAGGACCGGCTGGCGCCGCTGCGCGCGCTCGGGGTCGCGCCCGCGCGCATCGCGCTCGACCCGGGCATCGGCTTCGGCAAGACCGTGGCGCAGAACTTCTCGCTGCTGGCGCGGCAGCAGGCACTGCAGGCCGCCGGCCATGCGCTGCTGCTCGGCTGGTCGCGCAAGTCCTCGATCGGTGCCGTCACGGGCATCGAGGCCGCGGCCGGGCGCGTGGTGCCGAGCGTGGCCGCCGCGGTGCTCGCGGTGGACCGCGGCGCTGCGATCGTTCGCGTGCACGACGTGCGCGAGACCGTGGCGGCGCTCGCGGTCTGGCGCGCGATGCGCGCCGAAGCGCCGGCCGCCTCATCGACGAACCCACAACAACAACAGACATCATGACCCGCAAATACTTCGGCACCGACGGCATCCGCGGCACGGTCGGCCAGTCGCCCATCACCCCCGACTTCGTGCTGCGCCTCGCCCATGCGGTGGGCCGCGTGCTCAAGAAGAGCGAGTCGCGCCCGACGGTGCTGATCGGCAAGGACACGCGCATCTCGGGCTACATGCTCGAATCCGCGCTCGAATCGGGCTTCAACTCCGCCGGCGTCGACGTGGTGCTGCTCGGCCCGCTGCCCACGCCGGGCGTCGCCTACCTCACGCGCGCGCAGCGCGCGAGCCTGGGCGTCGTGATCAGCGCGAGCCACAACGCCTACCCCGACAACGGCATCAAGTTCTTCAGCGCCCAGGGCACCAAGCTCGACGACGACTGGGAGCGCGCGGTCGAGGCCGCGCTCGAGGAGGCGCCGGTCTGGGTCTCTTCTGCCGAACTCGGCAAGGCGCGGCGGCTCAACGACGCGCCGGGCCGCTACATCGAGTTCTGCAAGAGCACCTTCGCCGGCAACCTGACGCTGCGCGGCATGAAGCTCGTGGTCGACGCGGCGCACGGCGCGGCCTACCAGGTGGCGCCCAACGTTTTCCACGAACTCGGCGCCGAGGTGTCGAGCATCGGCTGCGCGCCCGACGGGCTCAACATCAACAAGGACGTGGGCGCGACGCATCCGGCCGCGCTCGTGCAGGCCGTCACCGCGCAGCAGGCAGACTACGGCATCGCGCTCGACGGCGATGCCGACCGGCTGCAGCTCGTCGACGCGAGCGGGCGCCTGTTCAACGGCGACGAGCTGCTGTACCTGATGGTGGCCGAACGCATCGCGCGCGGCGACAAGCCCGCGGGCGTGGTGGGGACGCTCATGACCAACAAGGCCGTCGAGCTCGCGCTGCGCGGGCAGGGCATCGAGTTCGTGCGCGCGAAGGTGGGCGACCGCTACGTGCTCGAGGAACTCGACCGCCGCGGCTGGCTGCTCGGCGGCGAGGGCTCGGGCCACCTGCTCGCGCTCGACCGCCACACCACCGGCGACGGCATCGTGAGCGCGCTGCAGGTGCTGCAGGCCTGCGTGCGCAGCGGCAGGACGGTGGCCCAGCTGCTGTCGGACATCACGCTGTTCCCCCAGACCCTGATCAACGTCCGCCTGGCGCCGGGACAGGACTGGCAAGCCAACGAAGCCTTGCGCAGCGAGACGGCCCGCATCGAGGCCGAGCTCGGCGACGGCGGCCGCGTGCTGATCCGCGCGAGCGGCACAGAGCCGCTGGTGCGCGTGATGGTCGAGGCGCGCGATGCGAAGCAGGCGCAGTCCTGCGCCGAGCGGCTCGCCGCCACGCTGGCGCCCGCGCGATGAGCGCGGCCGCGATCGACATCCTGCTGGCGGACTACCGCGATCCGCTGCATGCGGCCGCGCTGGTCGAGCTGCTCGACGCCTATGCGCGCGACCCCGCGGGCGGCGGCACGCCGCTCACGGCCGAGGTGCGCGCCGGCCTGCCGGGCGCGCTCGCGGCACGGCCGCAGGCCTTCAGCGTGCTCGCCTTCGACGGCGACCGCGCCGTGGGGCTGGTCAACTGCATCGAGGGCTTCTCGACCTTCGCCTGCCGGCCGCTCGTGAACGTGCACGACGTGGTGGTGCTGCCGAGCCACCGCGGCCGGCGCCTCGCGCAGCGCATGCTCGCGCGGGTCGAGCAGGAGGCCCGCCGCCGCGGCGCCTGCAAGCTCACGCTCGAGGTGCTCTCGGGCAATGCGCCGGCCCTGCGCGCCTACGAGCGCGAGGGTTTCGCGGGCTACCAGCTCGATCCGGCGTTCGGCCACGCCGTCTTCCTGCAGAAGAAGCTCTGAAAAAACGGCCAGGGCCGGCGGCGATGCGATCGCCGCCGGCCCTGGCCTCGGAGCGCATTTACGGGAGCCCGCAACGAAGCGCGTCACGGGCA
>CBHTTS010000155.1:0-11859 GCA_966095775.1 uncultured Variovorax sp.
GCTTCGCGGTCAGGGTCCGCGACGGCCAGGTGATGATGGATGCGCACGAGCTCGCTCACCATGCGGTGGCGCTCGAGCAGCCGCGCGCGGGCGTGCCGGCCGAAGACGCGGCGGCCTGACGGGAGCGAAGCGCCATGACCCTGAGCCTCGCCCCCTCCCCCTCGGCCCGCGCCCCCGCGGCGAAGCCCGCGATCGCGCCGCCCCCCGGCCGCTGCACGCTCGTCGGTGCCGGTCCGGGCGATCCCGAACTGCTCACGCTGAAGGCGCACAAGGCGATCCGCTCGGCGACCGTGCTGCTGGTCGACGACCTCGTGAGCGATGCGATCGTCGCGCTGGCCGCGCCCACGGCGCGCGTGATCCACGTCGGCAAGCGCGGCGGCTGCCGGAGCACGCCGCAGAGCTTCATCGAGCGCCTGATGATCATGGCCGTGCGCGAGGGCGAGCAGGTGGTGCGCCTCAAGGGCGGCGATCCCTTCGTCTTCGGCCGCGGCGGCGAGGAGGTCGAGCACCTCGCGCAGGCCGGCATCCGGGTCGAGGTGGTCAACGGCATCACGGCCGGCCTCGCGGGACCGACCGCGCTCGGCGTGCCGCTCACGCACCGCGACCACGCGCAGGGCGTGGTGTTCGTCACCGGCCATGCGAAGCCCGGCGCGCCGGCTCCCGACTGGCGCATGCTGGCGGCCACCGCGCACGCCGCGCGGCTCACGCTCGTGGTCTACATGGGCGTGTCGAGCGCGGGCGCGATCCAGCAAGGACTGACGGCGGGGCTGCCGCCCGAAACGCCGATCGCCGTGATCCGGAACGCGAGCCTGCCTTCGCAGCGGCACGCGGTCGCAACGCTCGCGACGCTGCAGCGCACGATCGCCGATCACGGGCTCGGCAGTCCGTCGATCATCGTGGTCGGCGACGTGCTGCAGGGACTGGCCGCGGCGGCATCGGCGCCCGGTGCCGAACCGCTGCGCGCGCGGGTCGCCTGAGGGCGCCGCCGGCTCAGCGGATGCCGAGCGCGTGGTCGAGCGAGAGCCGCCCTGCCCCGCGGCCCGCGAGGTACAGCATCAGCGCAGCCCATGACAGGTGCGTGGGCCAGGCATCGGGATAGACGAAGACCTGGATCACGAGCGTCATGCCGAGCAGCGCCAGCGCGGACAGGCGCGTGAACAGGCCCAGCACCAGCAGCAGCGGAAACAGGTGCTCGGCATAGGCCGCGAGATGGGCCGCGATGTCGGGCGGGATCAGCGGCAGCCGGTACTCGGTCTCGAACAGGTAGCGCGCGCTGTCGGTCAGCGTGAGCAGGCCCTCGACCTTGGTGCGGCCCGAGCGGAAGAAGATCGCCGCGATCGCGAGGCGGGCCGCGAGCGCGAGCGCGTCGTGGGGAACGATGCGCGCGAGCCCTTCGGCCAGCGCGTTCCAGCGGTCGCGCAGGCGCGTCGGTTGGCCGGCGCCCGCGGGCGTGGCATGGGGACGGAAGCGAGTATTCATGATGCGCTCGGAAGTGAATGAAGAGGATGGCCGGCCAGCGCACCGGCGCGCAGCAGCGCGCCGAAGGTGGCGGCCAGGTCGGCGTCCGGGTCGGCCAGCAGGGCCTGGTCGGCCGCTTCGGCCAGCGTGGCGCCGCGCGCGCAGGCATCGAGGAAGACACAGCCGGCCTGGCCGATCTCGATCCATTGCACCGCGTCGTGCGGCCGCGTGAGCAAGGCGCCCTCGCCGTGCCAGATCAGCTCGCCGTCGACCGGCTCCTGCGCGCGGTTGCGCGACCAGATGCTGTAGATCGGCTGGTCGTCGAACCAGGCCCAGCGCGCCGCGGGATGCGGCGCGAGCACGAGCGTGCCGAGGTCGCGGCTCGCGAGCCATCCGGCATCGGCCGCCGTCGCGTCGGGCGCCGCATGGGCTTCGCGCCAGAAGGCATCGAGCCGCGCCACGCCCGGCAGGTAGCCCAGCGCCGCGGCGGGTTCGAAATCGCGCAGGAAGTCAGCGAAGCCCTCGCCGTAGCTCAGCAGGCGGCCGTCGCGCGGCGGCTCGGCGGCCACGTAGAGCGCGGCGGCGGCGCGGAACCATTCCTCGCCCACGAGTCGCGCCACGGCGGGAAAGTTGGCCTGCAGCGCATCGATGCAGGCCTTCATGACCGTGTTGCGGTACACCGCGAACGCGGGCTGCGCCGCGAGCGCGCGCATCGCCGGCGGCACCGCCTCGGGCGCGGCGAACAGCGCCCGCGCGAACGCGGCCTGGAAGCCGTCTTGCGCGGTGCTCATGGCAGCGCCTCCGCTTCCGCCTCGGCCTCGAGCTCGGCCGCCGCGAGGGTGCGCTCGGCCATCAGTTCCTCGAAGGACGGCAGGTTGCCGTCGCGTTCGATCAGCGTGGGCCGCGCGCCCGCGCGGTCGACGAAGCGGCGGTAGAGCCGCCAGACCTCGGGGGCGACGGGCGCATCGTGCGAATCGATCAGCAGCGCCTCGCCGAGCGCCGGATCGACGCCGTGGCCCGCGAGGTGCACCTCGCTCACGAGGTCCGTCGGAAAGCGGTCGATCCATGCCTCGGCGCCGAAGCCGAGGTTGCGCGCCGACACGTGGACGTTGTTGATGTCGAGCAGCAGCGAGCAGCCCGTGCGGCGCGCGAGCTCGTGCAGGAAATCGATCTCGTCCCAGTCGTGGCCTTCGATGCGCAGGTAGTGCGAGGGGTTCTCGACCGCGATCGCAATACCGAGCGCATCCTGCGTGCACGCGACGTTCGCCACCAGCCGGTGCAGCGCCGCGGTCGTGCGTGGAAAAGGCAGCAGGTCGGGGACGTAGTGCCCGTCCCAGCGCGACCATGCGAGATGTTCGGATACCAGGGCGGGCTCGATGCGCCTGACCAGTTCGGCCAGGCGCCCGAGGTGCGCGGCGTCGGGCGGCCCATCGCCCGCGAGCGACAGCGAGACGCCGTGCAAGGAAACAGGATGGCGGGCGCGGACCGCCTCGAGCCATCCGAGCCGCGGACCGCCGTCCACCATGTAGTTCTCGGGATGCACTTCGAACCACAGGCCTTCGGCGCGCGCGCCGAGGGCGGGCTCGTAGTGCGCGGGCTTCAGGCCCAGCCCGGCCGTGAGAACGGTCGACATGCGGTGCGGCGCCGACGATCAGGACTTGATCGGCGTGAGCGAGCCCATGCCCTTGGGCGTCTTGATCGTGGTGCAGGTGCCCGCAGGCACGTTCTTCCAGGCGTTGCCCTGGTAGTCCACCTTCGAGGTGCCGGCGCAGGTGGTGCCGGGGCCGGCGGCGCAGTCGTTCTTGCCGGCGAGGGAGACGCCGTAGCACTTTTCCATCTTGGCCGTCTTGTCGGCCATCGGCTTGTCCTGCGCGATCGCGGCGCCGGCGGCAAGGGCACCGAGCGTGAGCGCGGTGATGGAGAGGGAACGATGGATCATGGAGAGCTCCGGGATGAGTTGAACATTGCAACCACGCGGAATGCGCGGTCAGGTGCTAGTTCGCGATCCCTGCGGCCAGCGTTACAGCGCCCGCCATGATCGAGCGAGAAATTTTTCGCGCTTTTCTAAGAAGACGAGTGGCCGTCGGCCTTCGCCTTGTCGTCCTGCGGCGCCTTCGGCAGCTTGACCTTGGTCACGGTCACGGACACCGGGTCGCTCGCGGGGAAGGACTCCTCGACGCCGCTGTCGAGCGCCTCCTCGCTCGTTGTCTGCTCGGTCGGCTTCGGCGGTTCGGCGGCCGGCTTGCCGTGGTTCTTCGAGGTGGGAAAGGGAAAGGCCTGATCCGATGTCTTTGGCGATGTCATGCGGTCCTCCTAGGACTTCGAGGGTTTCGAGGGCGAGGGCTTCGAGGGCTCCTGGTTGGTTTCGGACTTGAAGTTCTCCCTGAGGCCGTAGGCTGCCGAACCGTCGTGGCGCGCGGCCTCGGCGTTCCTGCGCTTCTGCGCCATGCGCTCGCCGGGCGCGGGGCCGGTGTCGGGCTCACCCGCCGCGGAGCGGCTGTCGGTGAATTTCTCGCCGGCGCCGATGTTGTCGACGCCGCCGTCGGTGGTGGGCCGGGTGCCGTCGCCCGAGCCCATGTTTCCGGGTGCTCTGTTCATGTCGTCTGGCTCCTGCTCTCGCGAGCATGGGTAGAGGAATGAAATCGATTCTGGGCGGCCGTCCCGGGGGCGGCGTAGGACGGCGCCCGCGTCCTTTAGTCGGAAGCCTCCTCGCCGCGAGGCTCGTCCCCGGGTGTTGAATGGGCCGCGGAAAACGCTGTTTCGCGGCGGCACAACAGTTCGCGCGCGGCGGCCGCAGGCGCCCCGATCAAATTGGCATTTCGGTGTTGTAATGTGATAAATTCACATTTATAACAATATGAAACACTCCACGGCGGGTTTGGCTGAATGAAAAAGAATTCATTTTCGCGAAAACACGGCGGCTTCACGTTGATCGAAGTGATGATCACGGTCGTCATCGTGGCGATCCTGGCCGCGATCGCGGTGCCGAGCTATTCCCGCTACGTGATGCGCGCCAAGCGCTCGGCCGCACAGGCCCAGATGATGGACATCGCGAACCGCCAGCAGCAGTTCCTGATGGCCAACCGCAGCTACGCGGACAAGGACACCCTGGTCGCGAGCGGCTACACCCTCCCCGCCGACGTCGCGGCCAACTATGGCTACACGATCACGGTCACGTCGACGGGCGTCCCGGGCTTCGTCCTGACCTTCACGCCCACCGGCTCCCAGGCCACCGACGGCACGCTCACCCTCGACAACCAGGGCGTAAAGACGCCGGCCGACAAATGGTGATGCGCCCTTCGCACCGACGCCGCGCCGAGCGCGGCACCACGCTGATCGAGGTGCTGGTCACGCTGCTGATCGTCGCCTTCGGCCTCTTCGGCCTCGTCGGCCTGCAGGCGCGCCTGCAGTCCACCGAGATGGAGTCGTACCAGCGCTCGCAGGCGCTGATCCTGCTCAACGACATGGCGAACCGCATCGCCATCAACCGCCGCATGGCCGCGAGCTACGTCACCGGCACGCCGCTGGGCACCGGCGCCAGTTGCCCGACCGGCACCGCGACGCGCCAGCAGGTCGACGCGGGGGAGTGGTGCAACGCGCTGCAGGGCGCGGCCGAGACCTCGGGCGACGCCCGGCTCGGTGCCATGATCGGCGGCCGCGGCTGCGTGCAGGACCTGGGCAACAACGAATACCTGGTCACCGTCGCCTGGCAGGGCCTGGTGCCGATCGCCGCGCCGCCCGAGGGCGTGAGCTGCGGCAAGGACCTGTACGACGTCGCGCCCACGGCTTCGCAGCCCTCGCCGCCCTGCTCGGCCGACCGCTGCCGCCGCACCGTGACGACACTGGTGCGGATCGGGACGCTCTCATGACACGGCCCCTCGGCACGGCGCGACGCCAGCGCGGCCTGACGCTGATCGAGCTGATGGTGTCGGTCACCATCATGCTGATCGTGCTGGCGGCGCTGATCGCGCTCTTCCTCAACGTGAACACCTCGCAGCGCGAGCTGGTCAAGGTCAACCGCCAGATCGAGGGCGGGCGGCTCAGCGTGTTCGTGCTCGAGAACGAGGTCTCGCACGCGGGCTTCTGGGAGAACTACATGCCGCAGTTCGACGACCTGACCGTCAGCGGCGTGCCCGAGAAGGTGCCCACCGGCGCCGCGCCCGACCCGTGCCTGCCCTACACCGCGGCGAACTGGACCGACGACTACAAGCGCAGCCTGCTCGACATCCCCGTGCAGGCCTACGACGCGGTGCCCGCGAGCTGCGCTGCGCTGCTCACCAACAAGAAGGCGAACACCGACGTGCTCGTGGTGCGCCATGCCGAGACCTGCATCGCGGGCACGCCCAACTGCGAGGCCGACACCGCCGGCAAGCTCTATTTCCAGTCCTCGTTCTGCGGCACGCAGAAGCCCTCGGATTTCGACCTCAGCACCGCGGGCTTCACCACGATGACGCTCAAGAACTGCACGACGCCGGCGCCCAAGCGCAAGTTCGTCTCCGACATCTACTACGTGCGCGACTACGCCGAGACCGTCGGCGACGGCATCCCGACGCTCGCGCGCTCGCGCTTCGACCTCACGCCCACGGGCCTCGCCCAGCAGGCGCCGGTGGCGCTGATCGAGGGCGTGGAGGGCTTCCGCGTCGAGCTCGGCCTCGACACGCTCGGCAAGACCGGCGCCGCGGTGAACTACGCCTCGGCGATCAACTGGGCCGACCCGGCCAACCATTCGACGCCCACCAACCGCGGCGACGGCAGCCCCGACGGCAACTTCATCCACTGCAGCACGGCCTCGCCCTGCACCGCCGACCAGCTGATCAACGTGGTCTCGCTCAAGCTCTACGTGGTGGCGCGCAGCCTCGAGACCTCGCCGGGCCATACAGACACCCGCACCTACAACCTCGGATCGGCCACGATCGGGCCGTTCAACGACCGCTACAAGCGGCATGCGTTCACCACCGCGGTGCGGCTGGTGAACGTCACCGGGCGCAGGGAGACGCCGTGACGCCCTCGAAACCCTCCATGCGCACGCGCCAGCGCGGCGCGGCGCTGATCGTCGGCCTGATCATGCTGGTACTGATCACGCTCGCGGTCACGGCCGGCTTCACGCTGAGCAACACCAACCTCAAGTCGGTCGGCAACATGCAGAACCGCAACGAGGCCGTGGCCGCGGCCAACCGCGCGATCGAGGAAGTGGCGAGCTCGCTGCTGCTGCCCGGCGTGGACGGCTCGCCCTCGCTCGCGATGCCGCAGGGCACGGTGAGCCGGGTCGACATCAACAACGACGGCACGATCGACTACGTCGTGCAGGTCGCGCCGCCCACCTGCGTGCGCGCCACCAAGGCCACGGGCACGGGCGGCACCGGCACCGCCGGGCCGGGCGGCATCGGCGGCGGCTCCTCGAGCACCGGCTCCGGGCTCGACGCCCTGCCCGACCAGTACAACGCCGTGTGGGACATCAGCACCTCGGTGGTCCACGAAGGCAGCGGCACCACCACCGCCGTGCGCCAGGGCGTGCGGGCGCTGCTGAGCAAGGAACAGTTCGAGGCGCTGTGCGCCGCCACCTAACGATCGCGACCACCAACGAACGGATCGCCACCATGAAAAAGAACTTCTTCCGCACCCTCTGCGCCGGCGCCACGCTGGCGCTCGGCCTCTCCGCGGCGCAGGCGGAGGACATCGACCTGTTCGTGGGCTACAACCAGACCGTCACCGACGCGCCGAACGTGCTGTTCGTGCTCGACAACACGGCCAACTGGAACCAGCCCTTCACGGCCGAGATCAACGCGCTCGCGAGCGCCTTCGAAAGCCTGCCGACGAACAAGTTCAAGGTCGGCGTGATGCTGTTCAGCGAGACCGGCGGCGGCAACTCGAACATCGACGGCGCCTACGTGCGCGCCGGCGTGCGCCTGCTCGACGACGCCACCAAGCCCAAGTACGGCGCGCTGATCCGCAGCTTCGACAAGCTCGACGACAAATCCAACGGCGGCAAGGCCGGCAAGATGATGGCCGAGGTCTACCGCTACCTGACGAGCGGCGCGCCGATGGGCGGCAACAACAAGGCCAAGGCCGACTACACCGGCAACGTCTTCGGCACGGCGGCGTCGAAGGCGATCTACGCGTTGCCGGGCAACGCGCTCTCGGCCGTCAACAGCACGCGCTACAACGGCCCGAACACCACCAACTGCATCGGCACCTACGTCATCTACATCAGCAACGGCGCCGCGCAGGACAACAACAGCGACACCGTCACCTCCACCAACGCGCTGCGTGACGCGGGCGGCACCACCACCACGATCCCGCTGAGCCCGAGCGGCTCGCAGGACAACGTGGCCGACGAGTGGGCGCGCTTCCTGCAGACCAGCATGGGCGTGAAGGTCTACACGGTCGAGGCCGCCAAGGCCACCGGCGGCCAGGGGCCGGGCTGGAGCGCGCTGCTGCGGAGCATGGCGGCCCAGAGCAAGGGCGAGTACTACGACCTCGACGCCGAGGTCGACCTCGGCGCCGCGCTCAAGCGGACGCTCGACGACATCTTCAGCAAGATCCAGTCGGTCAACAGCGTGTTCTCGTCGGTGAGCCTGCCCGTGAGCGTGAACACCCAGGGCACCTACCTGAACCAGGTGTTCGTGGGCATGTTCCGCCCCGACGAGTCGGCCTACCCGCGCTGGAACGGCAACCTCAAGCAGTACAAGCTCGGCCTCGACAGCAACAACCAGCTGATCCTGCAGGACGCGGCCGGCAGCAACGCGATCAACAACCAGACCGGCTTCATCGCGCCGTGCGCGCGAAGTTACTGGACGCCGGTGCCGAGCGACAACGACACCTACTGGAGCTTCCGCCCCGCCGGCGACTGCCTCGGCAAGGAAGCCGCCGAAAGCCCCGACGGCAACATCGTCGAGAAAGGCGCGCAGGGCTACATGCTGCGCCAGCTCGCCGTGGCCGACCGCAACGTGAAGACCTGCACGCCCGGCGCCTGCACCGCGCTGACCAGCTTCACCGACGGCAACGCGAACATCACCTCGACCGCCCTCGGCGCCCAGACCACGACCGAGCGCGCGGCGCTGATCAACTGGCTGCGCGGCCTCGACAACAAGGGCGACGAGCGCACCGACGCGGCCGGCAACCCGCTGACCTCCAGCGCGATGCGGCCTTCGGTGCACGGCGACGTGGTGCACTCGCGCCCGGTCGCGATCAACTACGGCAGCGACGACGCGCCGCAGGTGGTGGTGTTCTACGGCGCCAACGACGGCGTGCTGCGCGCGGTCAACGGCAACCAGGCGACCGCCATCGGCTCGGCCGCGCCCGGCAGCGAGCTCTGGTCCTTCGTGCCGCCCGAGTTCTACGGCAGCATCAAGCGGCTGTACGACAACACCCAGCGCATCAACTTCCCCGGCATGCCGACCACGATCGGCACCGGCGCGCCCAAGCCCTACGGCATGGACGGCCCGATGGCCGCCCACCGCCAGGGCAGCACCGCCTGGCTCTACGCGAGCATGCGCCGTGGCGGCCGGCTGATCTACGCCTTCGACGTCTCCAATCCCGCGGCGCCCTCGCTCAAGTGGCGCCGCGGCTGCCCGAACCAGGACAACGACACCGGCTGCGACACCGGCATGTCGGCGATCGGGCAGACCTGGTCCGCGCCCAAGGTCGTCAAGGCCAGCGGCTACGGCTCGGGCGCCACGCCGGTCGTGATGTTCGGCGGCGGCTACGACAAGTGCGAGGACGTGGACACCACCAACCCGGCCAACGCCTGCGGCAGCGGCGCCAAGGGCAACCGGATCTACGTGCTCGACGCCGACACCGGCGCGGTGCTGAACACCTTCACCACCGACCGCGGCGTCACGGGCGAGGTCACGGTCGTGAACGACAGCGCGGGCCTGGCCAAGATCGCCTACGCGGCCGACCTCGGCGGCAACGTCTACCGCATCGCGATCGGCGCCGCGGCGCCCGGCGCCTGGACCATGACCAAGATCGCCGCCCTGGGCTGCGACGCCGTGGGCACCTGCACGCCCAACCGCAAGTTCATGTTCGGCCCCGACGTGGTCGAGGACAACGGCGTCTACGTGCTGCTGGTCGGCTCGGGCGACCGCGAGAAGCCGCTGCGCTCCTACAACGCGGCGCTCGGCGTCTCGAACCGCTTCTACATGATGGTCGACAAGCCGAACGACGCCACCTGGCTGAGCTCGGAGTCCAGCCACTGCGACGGCAACGCGCTGCTGTGCCACGCCTCGCTGCTCGGCATCACGGGCACCGCGACGCCGTCGGCCACCGACCTGGCCGCCAAGAAGGGCTGGTACCTGGTGCTCGCGCCCGGCGAGCAGGTCGTGACCTCCTCGGTCACCGCCTACGGCAACACCACCTTCAACACCCACACGCCGACCGATCCGGCGGTGCGCCAGTCCTGCCGCGCCGACCTCGGCACGGCCAACGTCTACAACGTGTCGTACCTCAACGCCGCGGGCCAGAACGGCGGGCGCTACCAGAACGTGGTGGGCGGCGGCCTCGCGCCCTCCCCCGTGGTCGGGCGCGTGCGGGTGGGCAACTCGTTCCGCGACGTGGTGATCGGCGCCAACCCCGACTCCTTCCTGAGCCCGAAGGGCGCCGCGGTCAAGACCGCGTTCACGCAGCCCAAGGGCCGCGTCTACTGGTTCATCCAGAAGTAAGGCTCCCGGTGCGGCAATACCCGGCAGCCCTGCGCCAGCGCGGCTTCACGCTCGTGGAGCTGATGGTCACGATCGCGGTGATGGTGGTGCTCGCGCTGATCGCCGTGCCCTCCTTCGACAACGTGCGGCTGTCGAACCGGCTCGGCAGCTACGCGACCGACCTGGTCGCGGCCAGCCAGCTCGCGCGCAGCGAGGCGATCAAGCGCAACGCCGCCGTGACGCTCTGCGCCTCCGCCAACGGCACCGCCTGCGCGGGCGACGGCCAGTGGGAAGCGGGCTGGATCGTGATCAGCGGCACGCAGGTGATCCAGCGCCAGGCCCCGGCGGCCGGCGGCTACCGCATCCGCGACGGCGCCGGCCAGAGCGCGCTGCAGTACGACGGCACCGGCGTCGGTGCCACGGCCGGCACCTTCACCATCTGCCGCGCCAGTCCGACGGGCTCGCAGGAGCGCGTGGTCAAGATCAGCGGCACCGGACGCACCTCGATCGCGCGCACCGACACCGGCAGTTGCGGCGGCGGTGCCGGATGAGGCCTTTTTTGTGCGATCCTTCGCAGAGAGGAAAATAGTGCTCTGAGCGCGGCCCCGCGCCCCCGGCCCCGGCCGCCGCCGCACCTCCTCGCGACCGCATCCTGAGAGACAGCTTCACGACATGGAACACCAGCTCGACTGGGCACTAGCCGCCTGCGCCCGCATCCTGCGGCCGGTGGTCAGGCTCGCCCTGGCGATGGGCGTGAAGCATCCGCACCTCGAGGTGCTGCTGCGCGACGTGCTGCTCGAGGAGGCCGCGCGCTCCTGGCGCCTGCAGGGCGTGGCCAAGCCCAACATCAGCCAGCTGTCGGTCACGACCGGGCTGAACCGCAAGGCCGTGACCGCGAAGGTGCGCGAGACCACCGACACCCTGCCCCACACCGAGCTCTCGGCCGCGGCCAAGACCTTCACGCTGTGGCTGCAGATGGTGTCCGAGAACCAGGCGCTGCAGCGGCTGCCGATCACCGCCGAGGGCGAGGACGAACCCTCGTTCGAGAACGTCGCCCGGCTCGGCAGCCGCGGCAACGTGCACCACCGGACGATCCTCGACGAGCTGGTCCGGCTCAACATGGTGGCCGAGCAGGACGGCTGCGCCGAGCTCAAGGTCGACGGCTTCGTGCCGGTCGACGACCTCCAGTCGATGCTCGCCTTCCTCGGCGACAACGGCCGCGACCACCTGCTGGCCGCGGTCGCCAACACCCTCGGCGAACAGCCGCGCATGCTCGAGCGCGCGGTTTTCGCGCGCGGCCTCACGGCCGAGGACTGCGAGAAGATCCACCAGCTGGTGCGCGAGCGCTGGTCGGTGCTGCACCTGGAGCTCACGGGCCAGATGACCCGCGCGGTCAAGCGCGCGCCGATGGGCGCCAAGGGACGGATCCGGGTCGGCATCTACACTTACTACGAAGACGAATCGGCGTCCCAGACGGCGGCTGCGGCGGCGCCCGCCCCGGCCCCGCGGCGCAAGGAAGAAACACGATGAAAGCCCAACCCTCCTGGATGCGCGGCATCCTGCTCGCCGGAGCGATCGCGCTGCTGCTTTCGTGCGGCGGCGGAGGCGGCGGCGGTTCCGCCGGCGGCCTGGGCCTCGGCGGCGGCACCTCCGCGAGCACCGGCGGCGGTGCCACCGGCACGGGCGGCAGCGGCGGCGCGGACAACGGCGGGGGCGGCGGCGACGGAGCGGGCGGCACCGGCGGCACCGGCACCGCGGGCGG
>CBHTTS010000156.1:0-11858 GCA_966095775.1 uncultured Variovorax sp.
GCCACGAGATCGCCTGCCACGGCTGGCGCTGGATCCACTACCAGAACATCGACGAGGCCACCGAGCGCGAGCACATGCGCCTGGGCATGGAAGCGATCGAGAAGCTCACGGGCGAGCGTGCGCTCGGCTGGTACACCGGCCGCGACAGCCCGCGCACGCGCCGCCTGGTGGCCGACTACGGCGGCTTCGAATACGACAGCGACTACTACGGCGACGACCTGCCGTTCTGGATGAAGGTGCAGAAGACCGACGGCAGCGTGGTGCCGCAGCTGATCGTGCCCTACACGCTCGACTGCAACGACATGCGCTTCGCGCTGCCCCAGGGCTACTCGCATGCCGACCCGTTCTTCCAGTACATGAAGGACAGCTTCGACGCGCTCTACGCCGAGGGCGACGAGGCGCCCAGGATGATGAGCATCGGCATGCACTGCCGCCTGCTCGGGCGCCCGGGCCGCATCGTGGCGCTGCAGCGCTTCCTCGACCACATCGCGAACCACGACCGCGTCTGGGTCTGCCGCCGGCTCGACATCGCGCGCCACTGGAAGAAGACCCACCCGTTCGAAGCCGCGGCCTGAGCGCGCGGGGAAAGACCATCATGAGCCTGACCATCGACCAACTCAACGCGGCTGCGGCCGACGAAGCCGTCGCGCTGCTCGACGGCACCTACGAGCATTCGCCGTGGATCGCGCGCCGGGCGCTCGCGGCGCGGCCGTTCCGTTCGCTCGCGCACCTCAAGCATGCGCTCGCCCAGGCGGTGACCAGCGCCACCGACGACGAGAAGCTCGGCCTGATCCGCGCCCACCCCGAGCTCGCGGGCAAGGCGATGGTGAGCAAGACCCTCACGGCCGAATCCACGAACGAGCAGGGCAAGGCCGGGCTGACCGAATGCACGCCCGAGGAGTTCGCGAAGATCCAGCAGCTCAACGCCGACTACAACGCGAAGTTCGGCTTCCCGTTCATCCTCGCGGTGCGCGGGCCGCGCGGCACCGGGCTCGGCAAGCGCGAGATCATCGAGACCTTCGAGCGCCGGCTGCACAACCACCCGGGCTTCGAGCTCGCCGAGGCGCTGCGCAACATCCACCGCATCGCCGAGATCCGCCTCAACGACAAATTCGGCACCGAGCCCGTGCTCGGCAACCTCGTGTGGGACTGGCAGGAGTCGCTCGCGGTGCACAGCGACCCGGGCTTCGCCGAGAAGGGCCAGCTCACCGTCACCTACCTCACCGACGCGCACCGCGCCTGCGCCGCGCAGATCGTGCGCGAGATGCGCGAGGCCGGCTTCGACTCGGTCGAGATCGACGCGGTGGGCAACGTGGTCGGCAGATACGAAGGCGCGACGCCCGGCGCGAAGACGCTCCTGACCGGCTCGCACTACGACACCGTGCGCAACGGCGGCAAGTACGACGGCCGCCTCGGCATCTTCGTGCCGATGGCCTGCGTGCGCGAGCTCAAGCGCCAGAACCGCCGCCTGCCGTTCGCTTTCGAGGTGGTCGGCTTCGCCGAGGAGGAAGGCCAGCGCTACAAGGCCACCTTCCTGGGCTCGGGCGCGCTGATCGGCCACTTCGACCCGAAGTGGCTGGACCAGAAGGATGCCGACGGCATCACCATGCGCGAGGCGCGCGAGGCCGCAGGCCTGAAGGAAGAAGACATCCCGAAGCTGCAGCGCGATCCGTCGAAGTACCTCGGCTTCGTCGAGGTGCACATCGAGCAGGGCCCGGTGCTCAACGAGCTCGACATCCCGCTCGGCATCGTGACCTCGATCAACGGCGGCGTGCGCTACGTCGGCGAGGTGATCGGCATGGCGAGCCACGCCGGCACCACGCCGATGGACCGGCGCCGCGACGCCGCCGCCGCGGTGGCCGAGCTGATCCTGTTCGCCGAGCAGCGCGCCGCGAAGGACGGCGACTCGGTCGCGACCGTGGGCATGCTCGAAGTGCCCGGCGGCTCGATCAACGTGGTGCCGGGGCGCTGCAGGTTCAGCCTCGACATCCGCGCGCCCAACGATCCGCAGCGCGACGCGGTGGTGCGCGACGTGCTCGCGGCGCTCGAGCAGATCGCCGGGCGCCGCGGCGTGCGCTACACGCTCGAGGAGGCGATGCGCGCCGCCGCCGCGCCCAGCGCGCCCGAGTGGCAGCGCCGCTGGGAAGCGGCCGTCGATTCGCTCGGCGTGCCGATCTACCGCATGCCCAGCGGGGCCGGCCACGACGCGATGAAGCTGCACGAGGTGATGCCGCAGGCGATGCTCTTCGTGCGCGGCATCAACTCGGGCATCAGCCACAACCCGCTCGAATCGAGCACCAACGACGACATGCAGCTCGCGGTACAAGCGTTCCAGAAGCTGCTCGACGACCTCGCGGCCGAACAGGCCCACTGACACCCACAGAAGAAAAGCCATGACCGACTACGCCAAGCTCGACGCCTGGATCGACGCCCACTTCGACGAGGAAGTGAAGTTCCTGCAGCAACTGGTGCAGGTGCCCACCGACACGCCGCCGGGCAACAACGCGCCGCATGCCGAGCGCACGGCCGAGCTGCTCGAGGGCTTCGGCCTCGTGGCCGAGAAGCATGCCGTGCCCGCGCAGGAAGTGAAGGACTACGGCCTCGAGTCGATCACCAACCTGATCGTGCGCCGCAAGTACGGCAAGGAAGGCGACGGCGGCCGCACGGTCGCGCTCAACGCGCACGGCGACGTCGTGCCGCCGGGCGAAGGCTGGACCCACGACCCCTACGGCGGCGAGATCGAGGGCGGAGCGCTCTACGGCCGCGCCGCCGCGGTCAGCAAGAGCGACTTCGCGAGCTTCACCTTCGCGCTGCGCGCGCTCGAGGCGGTCGCGAAGCCGACCCGGGGCAGCGTCGAGCTGCACTTCACCTACGACGAGGAATTCGGCGGCATCCTGGGCCCGGGCTGGCTGCTGAAGAACGGCCTGACCAGGCCCGACCTGATGATCGCGGCCGGCTTCAGCTACGAAGTGGTCACGGCCCACAACGGCTGCCTGCAGATGGAAGTGACGGTGCACGGCAAGATGGCCCACGCGGCGATCCCCGCCACCGGCGTCGACGCGCTGCAGGGCGCGGTGAAGATCCTCAACGCCCTCTATGCGCAGAACACGCTCTACAAGCAGGTGCGCTCGCAGGTCGAGGGCATCACGCATCCGTACCTCAACGTCGGCCGCATCGAGGGCGGCACCAACACCAATGTGGTGCCCGGCAAGGTGGTGTTCAAGCTCGACCGCCGCATGATCCCCGAGGAGAACCCGGCCGAGGTCGAGGCGACGATCCGCCGCGTGATCGCCGACGCGGCCGCCGAGAGCGAGGGCATCACGGTCGAGATCAAGCGCCTGCTGCTCGCCAACTCGATGAAGCCGCTCGCGGGCAACAAGCCGCTGGTCGACGCGATCCAGAAGCACGGCGGCGAGCTTTTCGGCGAGCCGATCAAGGCCATGGGCACGCCGCTCTACACCGACGTGCGGCTCTACGGCGAAGCCGGCATCCCGGGCGTGATCTACGGCGCCGGCCCGCGCACCGTGCTCGAATCGCATGCCAAGCGCAGCGACGAGCGCGTGGTGCTCGAGGACCTGCGGCGCGCGACCAAGGTGATCGCGCGCACGCTGAGCGACCTGCTGGCCTGAGGCCGGCTGACGAGCCCTGCCGACGCGGCGCGTCAAACGCCGCCTACATGCCCGCGCAGGCCGGCATGCAGCATCGCTGCATGACCGACCACAGCCCCTCCCCGGCGGTGCTCGCCGCCGACACCCACCCCGTCGCGCACCGCTTCACCGAGGTGAACGGCATGCGGATCTTCTACCGCGAGGCCGGCGCGCGCGACGCGCCGGTGCTGCTGCTGCCGCACGGCTATCCCTGCTCCTCGTTCCAGTTCCGCCGGCTCATGCCGGCGCTCGCGGACCAATGGCGGCTGGTGGCGCCCGACTTCCCGGGCTTCGGCCTCAGCGACACGCCCGAGGCAGGCGCCTTCGGCTACGACTTCGATGCCTATGCGGCCTTTCTCGCGGACTTCCGCGAGCGGCTCGGTATCGGCCGCCATGCGATCTGGCTGCACGACTACGGCTCGCAGATCGGGCTGCGCCTCGCGATCCGCGAGCCCGCGCGCATCGCCGCGGTGATCATCCAGAACGGCGACATCTACGAGGACACGCTGGGGCCCAAGTACAAGGCGATCCAGGACTTCTGGCGCGACCCCTCGCCCGCCCATCGCGCGGTGCTCGAGGAAGCGGTGAGCGAGGACGGCTTCCGCGCCGAGTTCGTCGGCGAGGTGCCCGAGGCGCAGGCGGCGCTGATCCCGCCCGAGCTCTGGAAGCTGCACTGGCCGCTGATGGACACGCCGCCGCGCCGCGAGCTCGCGCGCCGGCTGATGGAAGGCCTGAAGCAGAACCTCGACTGGTTCCCGCGCTACCAGGCCTGGCTGCGCGAGCACCAGCCGCCCGCGCTGATCGTCTGGGGCCCGAACGACGGCTACATGCCCGAGGCCTCGGGCCGCGCCTACCTGCGCGACCTGCCGCGCGCCGAGCTCGTGATGACCGACGGCGGCCACTGGCTGCTCGAGACGCATCTCGCGCAGGTGGTGCCGGTGGTGCGCAGGTTCCTCGCTTCAGCGCTCTAGCGCCGCGATCTCGCGCGTCACGCGCAGGAACTTCGCCATGTCCTCGACCGAATGGCAGTGCAGCGGCGAGACGCGCACCGTGCCCTCGAGGCCAAAGGATTCAAGCATGCGCTTCGAGTAGATGCTGCTCGCGACGCGCTCGTAGACCGTGACGCCGCGCCGGCCGTACTCGATCACCGCCTGCGTGCAGTCGATCCGGTCGAAGCCGATGCCGATGATCAGGTCGCGCTTCGTGAGGTCCGGATGGTCGAGGAAGACCTTCACGCCCGGGATGCCGCGCAGTCCCGCGGCGCCGCCGCAGCCGTCGAGCAGCGCCGCGAGCAGCGCGCGCTCGTGCAGCTCGATGTGCGTGATGCCGGCCTCGAACAGCGCGCGGCGTCCGGTCGCCTGCGAGAAGTGGCCGCCGAGCCAGCAGACGTAGTCCACGATCTCCGAGAACACCGCGAACTGCCAGGGCGCCGCGCTGCCGAGGTCCCAGAAGTCGGCCTTCTTGCCCGCGAGCTTGTGGTGCGGCAGCCGCGCCGCGCGCTCCGACAGCCACGCGAGGCCCGAGCCGCGGCAGCCGAAGAACTTGTAGGGCGCGAGGTTGATGCCGTCCACGGGCGCCTGCCGGAGGTCGATCAGCCCGTGCGGCGCATGCTGCACGGCATCGACGAGGATGTAGAGGTCGGGCTTGATCTCGCGCGCGCGGCGCACGATCTCCGCGAGGTCGAGCTTGGCGCCCGAGATGTTCGAGGCATGGATCACGTTGAGCAGGCTCGTGTCCTTGTCGACGAGCCGCACGATCTCCTCGACGTCCACGCCGCCGGTCTCGCGGTTGCTCCGCGCCACGCGCAGCTCGCGGCCGCAGCGCTCGGCATAGAGGCTCATCGCGTCGAAGGCCGAGGGATGCTCGAGCACGGTCGTGACCATGTTGGTGCCCGGCACGTTCTCGGCCACCGCGCGCACCATGTCGAACATCGCGCCCGAGGCGGTCAGCGAGGCGTAGACGCTGCCGCCCTCGGCGTTGAGCACGGTGCGCAGGTCGTCCGCCCCGCGCGCCTGGATCTGCTGCAGCTCCACCGCCGCGGCATGGATGCGCTCGGTGTTGTCGGGCACGGCGTCGACCTCGGCGAAGCGCTCGGCCGCGGCCTTGAGCCGGAACGAGCCGCCCGCGTTGTCGAAGTAGAGCCGCTCGCGCCCGTGGTGGTCGCGGTCCACGTGCAGGAAGCGCGCCTTGACCTCGCGCATCAGCGCGTCGGGGAACGCGAGCCCGCGCGGGTGCAGGGTGTTCGCCGCCATGCTCACACGCCCTTGTTGTTCGGGTTCTTGTAGGCCTCGCGCACCGCGTCGGACATCGGGAAGTTGAGGTTCACGTTGCGCGGCGGGATCGGCGACATGAACCACTTGGCGTAGAGCTTGTCGATCTCGCCCGACTTCATCATCGCGACGACGGTCTGGTCGACGATCGCCTTGAACTCGGGATCGTCCTTGCGCATCATGATCCCGTAGGGCTCCTGGCGCAGCACGTCCTTCAGCAGCCGGTAGTCGCCCGCGTTGGGCTGGTTCGCGATCAGGCCCGCGAGCTGCACGTCGTCGAGCACGTAGGCCGCGGCGCGGTCGCTCGCGAGCAGCAGGAAGGCGTCGGCCGTGTCCTTGCCCGCGATCTCCTGCACCTCGAGGTTCTCGGTCTTGCGGAAGCCGCGCAGCAGCTGCATCGAGGTGCTGCCGGCCACGGTGGCGACGGTCTTGCCCTGCAGGTCGGCGATCGCCTGGATGCCCGAGTTCTTCTTGACGGCCGCGGTGATGTTGGTCACGAAATGGCTCGGGGCGAAGTCCACCTGCTGCTGGCGCTGCACCGTGTTGGTGGTGGTCGCGCAGTCGAGGTCGACGGTGCCGTTCTGCACCAGCGGGATGCGGTTGGTCGAGTTGAGCAGGGTGTAGCGCACCTCGAGCCTGGGCAGGCCGAGCTTGGCCTTGATCGCGTCGACCACCTTGAGGCAGATCTCGTTGGTGAAGCCGATCGGCGCGCTGTCGCCGCTGGTCTTGTACGAGAACGGGATCTGCGTGTCGCGATAGCCGATCTGCACGCTGCCGCTGTCCCTGATCTTGCGCAGCGTGGGGCTTTCCTGCGCGGCCGCGGTGCCGCAGAGCAACGACAGGGCGCCGGCGGCCAGCGCGAGGGTCAGGGGGAGTTTCATGGCGGTTTCCTTTGAAGACGGTAGGGCCGGACGGCCCGGAGCGAATGTTCCGTCCTGCTTCAAATTTCCAAAAGCGATTTTTAGTGATCGAATAACATGAACAAAAGAGATCAACTGAAGCACCCGCCATGATGACCTTCAAGCAACTCGAGGCGCTGTACTGGATCGCCAAGCTCGGCGGCTTCGCGCAGGCGGCCAACCAGCTCCACACCTCGCAGTCGGCCGTCTCCAAGCGCGTGCACGAGCTCGAACTGCTGTTCGACACCGAGCTCTTCGACCGCAGCCAGCGCAGCGCGCGGCTGACCGAGAAGGGCGAGGAGATGTTCGTGCTCGCGGCGCGGCTGCTGGAGCAGCGCGATGCCGCGGTCGAGCAGTTCGGCAAGCCCGGCGTGGTCGCGCGGCGGCTGCGCATCGGCGTGACCGAGCTCACCGCGATGACCTGGCTGCCGCGGCTCGTGGGCCTGATCCAGCGCCACTATCCGAAGGTGATCCTCGCGCCCGACGTGGACGACAGCCTGCAGCTGCGCGACAAGCTGCTGGCCGACGAGCTCGACCTCGCGATCGTGCCCCACACCTTCGCCGACTCGCGCATGCAGAGCAAGGTCATCGGCAAGGTCCAGAGCGCCTGGATGTGCAAGCCCGGGCTGGTGCAGGCCAATGGGCCGCTGCGGCTGCACGAGCTCGCGCGCAACCGCATGCTGGTGCAGGGGAGCAACTCGGGCACGGGCCGCGCCTACGACGCCTGGATGAAGGAACAGGGCGTACAGCCCGCCGAGAGCATCGTCGTGAGCAACCTCGTCGCGCTCACGGGCCTCACGGTCTCGGGCCTGGGCGTGAGCTACCTGCCGCGCCAGTGCCTCGAGCCGCTCGTCGCGGCCGGCATGCTCGAGGTGATCGACGTGGTGCCCGCGCTGCCCGTGGTGCGCTACGTCGCGATGCACAAGGGCGAGCACCGCAGCGCGCTGACCTCGTCGATCGTGATGCTGGCGCAGGAATGCTGCGACTTCACGCGCATGTTCCAGGCCCAGGGCGAGGCGGGCTGAGCGGGCGAACACCAAAGGCCTCACACCCCCGATTGTTCGCCGCAGGGAAACGGACTGCTGCCGCCCGGCCCCTTGGTCAAAAACGGGCGCGCTTTCAAACTGGCCGGCCTTCACAACAACACGCGCCGGCCCCTTCCTCCGCGACCGGCCGGCGCGAAACGAGAAAGCCCTTTCCATGACCCATTCACCCGGCAGCAATCCCTGCATCGACGATCTCGCGCCCGAAGCCGTGCCGGCGCGGCGCTCCGCCTGGCTCGCCGTGGGCTCGATCGCGGTCGGCACCTTCGCCATGGTGTCGACCGAGTTCATGCCCATCGGCCTTTTGACCGACATCGCGCGCGGCCTCGGCGTGTCCGACGGCACCGCCGGCCTGATGATCACCATGCCCGGCGTGCTCGCGGCCTTCGCGGGGCCGGCGCTGATCGTGGCCTCGGGCCGGCTCGACCGGCGCACGGTGCTGATCGCGCTCACGAGCCTGCTGATCGCCTCGAACCTGCTCGCGGCCTTCGCGCCCAACTTCGCGACCATGCTGGTCGCCCGCCTGATGCTCGGCCTCGCGGTGGGCGGCTTCTGGACCTTCGCGCCCGCTGCGGCCACGCAGCTGGTGCCCGACGCGTCCAAGGCGCGCGCGATGTCGATCGTGCTCGCGGGCGTCTCGGCCGCCACCGTGCTGGGCGTGCCGGCCGGCTCCTGGCTCGGCACGACCTTCGGCTGGCGTGCCTCCTTCGCGGTCACCGGCGCGCTCGCCGCGGCGGTGCTGCTGGTGCAGCTGTGGCTGCTGCCCGCGATCCCGCCGCAGCGCGCCATCGGCGCGCGCGACCTGCTGACGCCGCTGACGCGCCGCATGGCGCAGATCGGCCTGCTCACGGTGCTGTTCTTCATCGCCGGCCACTTCTCGGCCTACACCTACCTGAAGCCGCTGCTCCAGCAGGTGTTCGGCCTGCCGGCGCATGCGGTCTCGACCCTGCTGCTGGTCTACGGCGCCGTGGGCTTCGTCGGCACCTTCCTCGGCGGCAGCCTGGTGGCGCGCAGCGTGCGCGGCACCACCCTGCTCGCCGCGCTGATGCTCGCGACCGCGCTGCTGCTGTCGACGCAGATCGGCACCGGCATGGTCGCCGGCGCTGTCGTGGTGGTGATCTGGGGCGTGGCCTTCGGCCTGATCCCGGTCGCGCTCACGGGCTGGATGATGGAGGCGGTGCCCGACGCCCAGGAAGCCGGCCAGGCCCTGCTCGTGACCGGCTTCCAGGTGGCGATCGCCGCCGGCGCGCTGATCGGCGGCGTGGTGGTCGACGGCTTCGGCATCGCGAACGCGATGGTGCTCAGCGGCGTGCTGGTGGTGGTGGCCGCGCTGGTGGTGGGCACGCTGGGCCGCGCGCGCGGTGGCGCGGCGATGGCGGCGATCCCGGAGTGAACCGCCGCGGGCGCGGCATTCAACGGGCCGCGCCCTTCTTCCCCGCCTCCACGATCGCATCGACCACCACGCGCAGCGCCTTGCCCACCGGCTTGTCCCGCCGCACCACCAGCGCCAGCGTGCGGTGCATCGGCGGCGCGAGGCGGCTGGTCTTGAGGTCGGGGTGGGCGCCGCGGCCGGTCGTGGCCATGCGCGGCACGATGCCGTAGCCGAGGCCGGCGGCCACCATCTCCTTCATCGCCTCCACGCTGCCGAGTTCCATCACCGGTCGCGGCTGCAGGCCCGCGGCGGCGAACCAGCGGTCGACCAGCCGGCGCGTGTTGGCCGCGGGCTCGAACAGCACCAGCGGCAGCGCGGCGAGGTCGGCCGGCCCGACGCGCGCCTTGAGCGGCGCGAGGTCGCCGCGGCCGATCGCGACGAACTCGTCCTCGAGCACCGGCGTCACGCTGAGGGAGCGGCCGGCGGCGGGCAGCGTGACGAGCGCGAGGTCGATGCTGTTCTCCTCGACCTTGCGGACCTGGTCCTCGGTGTTGCCGGTGCTCACGACGATGCCGAGCTCCGGGAACCGCTCGCGCAGCCCGCGCAGCAGCGCCGGCAGGAAATGGAGGCAGGCGGTGGCGCCGGTGCCGAGCCGGACCCGCCCGGCGATGCCGCTCGCATGGCCCTCGAGCGCATCGATCGCGTTCTCCACCGCGGCCGCGATGTTCGGCGCATGGCGCAGCAGCTCCGACCCCGCCGGCGTGGCCCGGGCCCGCTTGCCGACGCGCTCCACGAGGCGCACGCCGAGCCGGCGCTCGAGCTGGCGGATCTGCAGGCTCACCGCGGGCTGCGACAGCCCGAGCCGGTCGGCCGCGGCCGAGAAGCTGCCGGTCTCGATGACGAGGCCGAAGGACCGCAGCTGCTCGAGGTTCAAGGTCTTTTCCAAAGTATCTCTTATCTGCCGTATAGGGAAGCGAAGCTTTACTTATGGCATGCGCCTCGTCAAGATGCCGCCCATGCCTTCCGACCTTCCTTCCCTTCGCATCGTCGACGCCGAGCCGCAGCACATGGCCGCGGTGCAGGCGCTCTACGCCCACTACGTGCGGCACGACCTCTGCTCCTTCGAGGAGGAGGTGCCGAGCGTCGAGCAGATGCAGCAGCGCCGTGCCGAGGTGCTGGCGCGCGGCCTGCCCTACCTGGTCGCGCTCCGCGACGGCGAGGTGGCGGGCTTCGCCTGCGCGACCCCCTACCGCACGCGCACCGCCTACCGGCACACGGTGGAGAACTCGGTCTATGTCGCCTCGCAGATGCACGGGCGCGGCGTGGGGTCGGCGCTGCTGCGCGAGCTGATCCGCCGCTGCGCCGACGCCGGCTTCGCCCAGATGGTGGCGGTGATCGGCAACAGCGCCAACGCGGGCTCCCAGCGGCTGCACCGCAGCCTCGGCTTCGAGACGGTGGGCGTGCTGCGCAACGTGGGCTTCAAGTTCGGACGGTGGGTCGACACGGTCCTGATGCAGCGTGCGCTCGGCTGAGGCGGGCCCGGCGCGCGGCTGGCTCGCGCTGCTCTGCGCGAGCCGGCTGCTGCAGGCGATGATCGTCACCGCCTACTCGGGCGTGCTGCCGTTCATGATGGCCGACTGGCAGCTCACGGCGGCGCAGGCCGGCTCGATCCAGAGCGCCTGGCACGTGGGCTACATGAGCTCGCTGTTCGCGGTCGGCCTGCTCGCCGACCGGCACGGGCCGCACCGCGTGTTCCTCATCGGCAGCGCGATCAGCGCGGTGGCGGCGCTGCTGTTCGCGGCCTTCGCGCGCGACCATCTCTCGGCGCTCCTGCTCTACGCCCTCACCGGCCTCTGCGCGGGCGCCTCCTACACGCCCGGGCTGCAGCTGCTCGCGCGCAACACCGAGCCCGCGGTGCGCGGCCGCGCGATGGGCCTGTTCCTCGGCGCCGCTTCGACGGGCTATGCGCTGTCGCTCGCGGTGGTGGCGCTGTTCAGCCACCTGCTGCACTGGCGCGCGGGCCTCTTCGTGGCCGCGGGCTGCACGCTCGCGGGCGCGCTGCTCACATGGCCCGCATTGCGCCGCATGCGCCCGCCCGAGCCGCCCCACGCCGCGGGCGCGGCGCGCGAGGGCACCTGGCGGGCGCTGGTCGAGACGGTGCGCGACAAGCCCGCGATGGCCGGCAACTGGGCCTATGCCTTCCACTGCTGGGAGCTGATGGCGCTCTGGGCCTGGCTGCCGGCCTACCTCGTGGCCTCGTCGGGCGACCTGCCGGCCGCGTGGAAAGGGGCGGGCATCGCGCTCGCGGCGCTCTCGCATCTGGTCAGCGTGCTGGGCAGCATCGCGGGCGGCGCGGCGTCCGACCGCCTGGGCCGCGCGCGGGTGATGATGATCGCCACGCTCGCGAGCCTCGGCATGTCCTTCGCCTTCGGCTGGATGTGGACCTGGCCGCTGTGGCTGCTGGCGCTGATGGCCGCGCTCTACAACCTGCTCGCGATCGCCGATTCGTCGGTCTACTCGACCGCGCTCGCCGACGTGGTGGCGCCGCACCGGCTCGGCGTCGCGTACTCGGTGCGCTCGGTGATGGGCTTCGGCGCGGGCGCGATCAGCCCCTGGGTGTTCGGCCT
>CBHTTS010000157.1:0-11838 GCA_966095775.1 uncultured Variovorax sp.
CGCTCGCGCACGTGCTCGACCTGGCCAACATCGTGATGCTGTTCCTGCCCGGCGTGGTGGGCGTCGCGATGCGCTTCGGCCGCGGCCCCTCGGCGCTCACCGCGCTGCTCAACGTGGCGGCGTTCGACTACTTCTTCGTGCCGCCGCGGCTGTCGCTCGCGGTCAGCGACCTGCAGTACCTGCTGACCTTCGTGATCATGCTCGGCGTGGGCCTGCTGGTGGGCCAGCTCACGGTCGGGCTGCGCTTCGCGGCGGGCGTCTCGACCAGCCGCGAGCGGCGCGCGCGCTCGCTGTTCGAGCTCGCGCGCGAGCTCTCGGCCGCGCTCGAAAGCAGCCAGGTCGCGGCGCTCGGCGCCGCCGCCGTGCAGGGGCATTTCGGCGGCCATGCGCTGGTGCTCACGACCGACGCGTCCGACCAGCTGGTCCGCCCCGGCGATGCGCCCGAGGGCTTCGACATGCAGGTGGCCGACTGGGCCTTCCGCCACGGCCAGCCCGCGGGCCTCGCGACCGCCACGCTCGCGGCCCAGCCCTGGCACTACGTGCCGCTCAAGGCGCCGATGCGCGTGCGCGGCGTGCTCGCGCTCGCGCCCGCGCAGCCGCGCTGGCTGCTCATTCCCGAGCAGGTGCAGCAGCTCGAGACGCTCGCGCGGCAGATCGCGATCGCGCTCGAACGCGTCCACTACGTCGAGGTCGCGCAGCAGGCGGTGGTCGAGATGGAATCGGAGCGGCTGCGCAACGCGCTGCTCGGCGCCATCTCGCACGACGTGCGCACCCCGCTCACGGCGCTGATCGCGCTCGCCGAATCGCTGCAGACCCTGCCGCCCGAGGACCATGCCGCGGCCGCGCGCGCCATCGTCGCGCAGGCGCACGAGCTGCATGCGCTGGTCAACAACCTGCTCGACATGGCGCGGCTCGAGAGCGGCCTCGCGGGCGGCACCGTCAACCTGCGGCGCGACTGGCAGTCGGTGGAGGAGGTGGTGGGCGCCGCGATCCGCGCGGCGCGCACCGCGCTCGGCGGCGCGGCGGTGCAGACCGCGCTCGCGCCGGAGCTTCCGCTGGTCGAGTTCGATGCGGTGCTGATCGAGCGCGTGCTCGTCAACCTGCTCGAGAACGCCGCCAAGTACGGCGCGCCGCCGATCGTGGTCGGCGCGCGCGCCGAGCCGGGCACGCTGGTGCTCTCGGTGCGCGACCACGGCCCCGGGCTGCCGGCCGCGCTGGTGGGCCAGGAGCACCGGCTGTTCGACAAGTTCACGCGCGGCGACAGCGAGTCGGCCACGCCCGGCGTGGGCCTCGGCCTCGCGATCTGCCGCGCGGTCGTGAGCGCCCACGGCGGCGAGATCGGCGCGCGCAACGCGCCGGGCGGCGGTGCAGAATTCACCGTCACGCTGCCGCGCCGCGAACCGCCCGAGCCGGCCGAAGCGGTGCTCTGAACGCCTGCCAGCCCCTTTCCTTTTCTTCTTCTCCTTCCGCCATGCCGTCGCCCACCGCCATCGTGATCGAGGACGAGCCGCAGATCCGCCGCTTCGTGCGCGGCGCGCTCGAGGCCGAGGGCTGGCAGGTGCACGAGGCCGGCACGCTGCGCGACGGGCTCGCCGCGGCCGGCACGCGCCAGCCCGACCTGCTGGTGCTCGACCTCGGCCTGCCCGACGGCGACGGCATCTCGCTGATCCGCGACGTGCGCGGCTGGTCGGCCGTGCCGATCATCGTGCTCTCCGCGCGCAGCGACGAGGCCGACAAGATCGCCGCGCTCGATGCCGGCGCCGACGACTACCTGACCAAGCCCTTCGGCACCGGCGAGCTGCTCGCGCGCGTGCGCGCCAACCTGCGCCGCCCGCGCGCCACCGGCGGCGAGGAGGCCGTGTCGGAGGCGCTGTTCCGCTTCGGCGAGATCGAGCTCGACCGCGCCGCGCGCATCGTGCGCCGCGCCGGCGCCGAGGTGCACCTCACGCCCACCGAATACCGCCTGCTGTCGGTGCTGGTCGCCAACGCCGGCCGCGTGCTGACCCAGCGCCAGCTGCTGCGCGAGGTCTGGGGGCCGTCGCACACCGACCAGAGCCACTACCTGCGCATCTACATGGGCCACCTGCGCCAGAAGCTCGAGGCCGATCCCGCGCAGCCGCGGCATTTGCTGACGGAGACGGCGGTGGGTTATCGGCTGGTGGTTTGAAATGCGCGGCCGTCATGCGCGCCCGGCTGCGCGCGGGCGCGTGGGTGGACCGTGGCTTCCAGCCAACGCCGACGGCGCGCGCCGCTTGTCTTCGAGGCCTTCAGCGCCCACAATCCGCGCCACCATGAAATTCACCCACGCCATCGAAGCCGGCCTCACCGCCCACTGACATCGCCTTCGATCGCGTTCGGAAGGCGTCGCGCCTTCCGGTACCCACAACCCCGGCAGGCCCGTCCTCCGGGGTTTTTTGTTTTCATCCACCAGGATCCACACGCCATGCGCACCTACGACAAGCTGATCGCCACGATTCGCCTCCGCCGGAGCCTGGCTTCCGTGCGCCCGGGCTCCGGCCGCCTCATCAGCAGATTGCACGACACCCTCCGTCGCTAGCCCCCAGGCGAATCCTTTCCGCCTGGGGCCGGCACATGCCCACAGGCTTTCGAGGCAGCGCATCGAAGCACGCGCCTCGAGCCAGAGAAAGAAAGATTCGCCATGAACCCGAAAACCCGCAACCTCCGCAACATCGGCATCATTGCCCACGTCGACGCGGGCAAGACCACGACCACCGAACGCATCCTGTTCTATGCCGGAGAGAGCCATCGCATCGGCGACGTGAGCCGCGGCACCGCCCGCATGGACTTCGACCCGCAGGAACGCAGGCGCGGCATCACCATCAGCAGCGCGGCCACGACGATCCACTGGAAGGCGACGCAGATCAACCTGATCGACACGCCGGGCCACATCGACTTCAACGTCGAGGTGCACCGTTCGCTGCGCGTCCTCGATGGCGCGGTCGTGGTGTTCGACGGCGTGGCCGGGGTGGAGCCGCAGACGGAGACCAACTGGCGCCTCGCGGACCAGTACGGCGTGCCGCGGATCGCCTTCGTGAACAAGCTCGACCGCCTCGGCGCCGACTTCGCGCGCGTGACCGCGATGATGGAGGAACGCCTGGGCGCGACGGCCGTGGCCGTCCAGTGGCCGATCGGCGCGGAAGGCGACTTCCGCGGCGTGGTCGACTTGGTGGCGTTGCGGGCGCTGGTCTGGGACGCCGAGGACGCGAGCCGGCCGTACCGCGTGACCGAGGTGCCGACCGAGCTGATGGCGACGGTGTTGCAGCAGCGGGCGCGGCTGGTGGAGCTCGCCGTCGAGCAGGACGAGCCGGCACTGCTGGCCTACCTGAGCGGCGAGGAGCCGCCCCCCGACGTTCTTCGCGCCTGCATCCGCAAGAGCGTGCTGGCCGGCGCCTTCGTGCCGGTGCTGGCGGGCTCGGCGTTCCGCAACCGCGGCGTCGAGCCGCTGCTCGATGCGATCGTCGACTGGCTGCCCGCGCCGGGCGAGGTGGCGATGCCCTGCGATCCGCAGGCACCGTTCGCTGCACTGGCGTTCAAGGTGGCGGCCGACGACCACGGCGCGATGGTGTTCGTGCGTGTCTACGGCGGCCGGCTTCGTCGTGGCGACGCGGTGCTCGATTCGGTGACCGGCCGCATCGAACGCGCGGCGCGGCTGTACGAGGTGCACGCCGACGAGCGCATCGAGCGCGACGAGCTGGTGGCCGGCGACATCGCGGGCATCGTCGGGCTCAAGGACACGCTGACCGGCCACACGCTGTGCGATCGGAACCATCCGGTGCGGCTGGAGCAGATCACCGTGCCCGAGCCCGTGATCCACGTCGCGATCGAGCCGAAGGCCCAGGCCGACCAGCAGCCGCTGTCGAAGGCGCTGCAGGTCCTGCTCAGGGAGGACCCGAGCTTGCGGCTGCGGCAGGACGCCGATTCCGGCCAGACGATCCTGTCGGGCATGGGCGAGCTGCAGCTCGAGGTGTCGATCGAGAAGCTGCGCGAGCGCTTCGGCGTCGAGGTGTCGGTCGGGCGGCCGCAGGTCGCCTGCCGCGAAACGATATCGAAAGAGAAGGAGGTGCACCATGTGCACAGAAAACAGAACGGCGGCCAGGGTCAGTTCGCCGAACTGAGGCTGCGCATCGCCCCGCGCGGGCGTGGCGAAGGCATTGCGTTCGAAAGCCGGGTGGTGGGCGGTGCGATACCGCGCGAGTTCATCCCCGCGATCGAAGCCGGCATTCGCCGCGCGGCGCAGTCGGGCGTGCTGGGCGGCCATCCCTGCGTGGACTTCGTGGCCACGCTGCTGGACGGCAGCCACCACGAGCGCGATTCGTCGGCGATGGCCTTCGAGGTCGCCGCCGCCGCGGCTTTCCGCGAGGCGGCTGCGCAGGCCGGGCCGCAACTGCTGGAGCCGGTGATGGCGGTGGAGGTGACCACGCCCGCCGAGCATCTCGGCGATTGCATCGGCGACCTGCACCGGCGGCGCGGCATGGTCCGCGGCCAGACTGCGCGCGGCAACGCGATCGTCGTCGAGGCGCAGGTTCCGCTCGCGCAGATGTTCGGCTACATCGGCACCCTGCGCGCGCTGTCCTCGGGCCGCGCGCAGTACGCGATGCGGTTCGACCACTACGCGGTCGCGCCTGCGAGCGAAATGGCCGGGCTCGTGAAGAGCCGGCAATGCGCCGCATGAAGGAGCATTGCCGAAGCTGCGGGAGGGGGCGTTGCTTCGCGCCCCCTCCATTCACGAATCGCACAGCCGCCATCGCCCGGGCGCCGACCTATACTCGCGCCGCCCGGCAGCGACAGCACCCGCTGCGCCCCGCCGCACGGACCACGCAGACCGCAATGCCCGCCACTTCCGACCATTTGCCCCGATTCACCGCCGCGCTCGATCGCCACCAAGCCCGGGTGGAGGCGCTCGGCCGCCAGGTCGCCCGCATCGAGGACGACGATGCCGCCGAGGAGTTCGGATACGCCTTCTCGGTGGTCCGCCACGGCCCCGAGACGCCGGAGGCCATCGGGCGCCTGGAGGCGCGCACCGGCATGCGCCTGCCCGGCGCGCTGAAGGCGCTTTACGAATCGCTGGGCGCCTTCTCGCTCCTGCCCGAGGACCGCATGGGCCATGTCGACCTGCTCGCCATCGACAGGTTGCTCTCGTGGGCCGAGCGCCCGGGGATCGACAAGGCCTGGCCGAGCCTCATGGCCGCGCTGTGCACCTTCGGCAGCCGGCAGGAATTCGGCGGACTGAAGCCGGCCTCGCAGGACGTGCTGACGACGCACTACGTCGTCTTCGGCTGGGCACATCACCGCCACGAAGACCGCACGCTGCTGGTCTTCGACCGGGACGGCGGCTTCCACAACGTGGTCTACGAGCACGACGCGGGTGAGGAGGACTGGATCGCCCGCTACAAGCCGCTGTGCCGGAAATCGCAGGCCGGCATCGCGCTGGACGAGATGCTCGCCGCCCATGTCGCGGCGGCCACGCAGCGCATGGAGCAGCTGTTCGACGAGGGCGAGTTCCTCGGCTGAACTGAACCGGCGTGCCCCCGGCGCGCCGCGCTTTGTTCAGGCCGCGATTCCCTTGTTCGGAAGGAGCAGGAACTTCTCCCCCGTCGCCTGCTTCCCGTACACCGCGATCGCGTCGAGCCGCAGCGCCTCGTGGAACGACACCTCGCGCGTGTAGTGGCTCGCAAAGGTGGTCTTGAGCTCGGCCGCCACGCGCGCGCGCAGCCGCGCCTGGCCTTCCTCGCCGATCTTCTGCAGGAAGGGGAACAGCAGCCATCCGCCCATGCCCCAGGCCATGCCGAAGTTGCGCACGAACTCGGTCGGGCCGCGGTCGAGGCCGCCGTAGATGTAGACCTGCTTGTGGGTGGTCGAGCCGTAGCGGCTGTATTCCCTGGCGTTGCGGTTCAGCGCGGCTTCCATGCAGCCGAGGATCTGTCCCGCGAGCCTGCCGCCGCCGGTGGCGTCGAAGGCGAGCGTGGCGCCGGTCTCGGCCAGGGCCTGGGTCAGGTCCTCGAGGAAGGTGGACGAGGCGGTGCTGCAGACGTGCTTCGCGCCGAGGCTGCGCAGCAGCGCCTCCTGCTCGGGCTTGCGCACGATGTTGACGAGCGGGATGCCGTCCTGGAGGCAGATCCTGTTGAGCATCTGGCCGAGGTTCGAGGCCGCGGCCGTGTGCACCAGCGCGGTGTGGCCCTCGCGGCGCATGGTCTCGACCATGCCGAGCGAGGTCAGCGGATTGACGAAGCAGGAGGCGCCCTCGGCCGGCGTGGTGCCCTCGGGCAGCACGAGGCACTGGGCCGCGGGCAGCGCGCGGTACTGCGAGTACATCGCGCCGCCGATCGCGGCCACGGTCCTGCCGAGCAGCGCCTGCGCCGCGGGCGAGGCACCGGCCTTGACCACCACGCCCGCGCCTTCGTTGCCGACCGGCATCGACTGGCCGAGCCGCCCGGCCATCGCAGGCATCGCGCGTTCGGGCACGGTGGCGGTGACGACCGGCCGCTCGGGCGTGCCCGAGGCCCTGGCGGTGGTCATGTCGGCCGCGCCGAACAGCAGGCCGAGGTCCGACGGGTTCATCGGCGCGGCCTCGACGCGGATCAGCACCTCGTCGGGCTGCGGTTCGGGCACGGGGACGTCGTGCAGCGAGAGTTCGAGTTCGCCCTCGGGGCGGATCAGCGAGCGCAGTTGCAGTGCCATGGCGGGACCTTCCGTGCAGGGGGGCCGGCCAGTATAGGAGCGGCGCGGCGGCGCCGCTGGCGCGTTCAGGACAGGTGCGGCGGCGACGGCGCCTGCGCGAGCGCCTGGCGCATCGCCTCGGGATCGAAGCGCTCGATGTAGCGCGGGATGTTGCGCCAGACGGTGTGGTAGCCGTAGCCGCCGCGCAGCATCTCCTGGCGCGCGCTGTCCTTGTCCCAGCCCTGCACCGCCATGCGGTAGGCCGCGGCCACCACGCCGGTGCGGTCGGCGCCGTGCATGCAGTGGATCAGCACCGGGCCCTCCTTCTCGGCCTCGCGGATCGCGAGCAGCGCGCGCTGCACCTTGGCGTCGTCGATCGACCAGGTGTTGATCGGCACCCGCACGAGGCGGATGTCGTGGCCCGCGAACACCTTGCGGTCGTCGTTGAAGGAGCGCAGGCTCACGACGGTGCGGATGCCGAGCGACTTCAGCGCCGCGATGTTGGCGCCGCGCGGCTGCGCGCTGCGGTAGAGCGTGGGCGTGACGCGGTGCAGGTTCTCGACGCCGAGCACGTCGAGCGGATCGGCCCAGTGGCCCGGCCGCGCAGCGGCGCGCTCGGCGGCTTCCTGCTGCCGGCGGTGCTTGCGCTTGGGCATCCTCATCGCGCGCGCCGCGGCCGGTGCCGCACGAGGAGGATCACGCAGGCCACCGCGAGGCCGCCCCAGTAGTCGACCGGCGCGCCCCAGAGCCAGTGCTTGTGCCAGAAGGCGTCGACCGGATTGAAGCGCTCCAGCCCGAAGGCCGGGTTGATCATGAACCAGAGGAAGTCCTCGCAGACCCAGAACACGATCAGCCCGGCGAGCGCCAGCCCCGCGTCGCGCCAGGTCCAGCGGCCGTTGAAGGCCAGCGGCGCGAAGAACACCAGCGCCATGAAGGTGAACACCCAGGCGTGGTAGCCCGTCATCGCGCGCCCGCCCCAGAACAGGTCGAGCCAGATGCTGTTCTCGATGCGCCAGGTCGGCAGCGACGTGGCCCAGCCCGCGCCGCCCTCGATCTGGATCTCGGCGTTGGCGAAGAAGAAGGCCATCACGACCGTCCAGGCGAGGTAGCCGAGCGTGCGCGCGATGCCCGGTCTTTCGGCCGGGCCGCTCATCCGGCCTGCCCCAGCACGCGGCGCAGCACCTCGGCCGCGGCCTTCGGCTTGCCGAGCGCGCGGCTTCTCGCGGCCATGGCCGCGAGCTTGGCCGGATCGGCCAGCAGGCGCGCGATCTTGTAGTCCAGGCCGATGGCGTCGTAGGCGAGCCAGGCCGCGCCTTCCTCCATCAGGAAGCCGGCGTTGTGTTCCTCCTGGCCGGGGATCGGCGAGATCAGCAGCATCGGCTTGCCGAGCGCGATGCATTCCGACACCGTGAGGCCGCCGGGCTTGGTGACGACGAGGTCGGCCGCGGCCATCAGCCGGTGCATCTCGCTGGTGAAGCCGATCGCGACCACGCGGCCCGGATGGCGCGCGGCGAGCGACTGCAGCCGCGCGTGCGCCTCGGCGTTGCGGCCGGCCACCGCGATCACCTGCAGATCGCCGCCGCCGAGCGCGAGCACGCGCTCGACCATGCTCGGCAGGTCGCCCACGCCGGCGCCGCCCGAGGCCATCAGCAGCACCGGCCGCGCCGGGTCGAGGCCGAGCGCGGCCGCGCACGCGGCGTGCGCGAGCTCGGGCGCGTCGGGTTCCGAGAAGGCCGGCATCACCGGGATGCCCGTGACGTGGATGCGATCGGGCGGGATGCCGCGCGCGCGCAGCCGGAACGCGACCTCCTCCGTCGCGGCCAGGTAGCCCGCCATGCCCGGCACCAGCCACATGTTGTGCAGGTCGTAGTCGGTGATCTGCAGCCACACCGGGTAGTCGATGCGGCCGCGGTTGCGCTCGCGCATCAGCAGCTCGGCCGGCAGGAAGTGGGTGCAGATCACGGCCGCCGGCCTGGCGCGGCGCATCTCGCGCACCAGCGCGCCGGTCGAGAGGCGCTCGATGCCGCGGCGCAGCCGTTGCGAGGGCGCATGGTGCGGCGTGGCGTCGGTGCGCTGGTGCAGGTACGACCAGAGCTCGGGCGCGCGGTTCACGAGCTGGATGTACCAGTCGGTGTAGACCTTGCGGAAGCCGCCCGCGACGTGCGCCATCGCGTCGATGTGGACCGCGCCGAGCGGCGGGTTGGCGCGCGCGGCGGCGGCTTCGAGCGCTTGGGCCGCGCGCACATGGCCGTTGCCGGCACTCACGCTGAGGATCAGGAGTTGGGTCATGCAGGTCCGACAGGCCGCCGGCGGGCCTTTGGGCGCGCATTATCGCCACCGCGCAAGACAAATCGGCCGGCCGCGCGGCCATGGGCGAAAATGGGCTCGCATCCTTTCCCTCCCCGCATGACCGACGCCGCCGAACCGATCCGCCTCAACAAACGCATGGCCGAGCTCGGCATCTGCTCGCGCCGCGAGGCCGACGACTGGATCGCGCAGGGCTGGGTGCGCGTCAACGGCCGGCCGGCCGAGATGGGCCTCAAGGTCACGCCGGCCGACCGCATCGAGGTCGACCGCCAGGCCGAGCAGAAGCAGCAGCAGCAGGTCACGATCCTGCTGCACAAGCCCGTGGGCTACGTGAGCGGCCAGGCCGAGGACGGGCATGCGCCCGCGGTGACGCTGATCAACTCGCGCAGCCACTGGCGCGAGGACCCGAGCCGCCAGCGCTTCTCGCCGCCGCAGCTGCGCGGCCTCGCGCCCGCGGGGCGGCTCGACATCGACTCGGTGGGGCTGCTGGTGCTGACGCAGGACGGCCGCATCGCGCGCCAGCTGATCGGCGAGGACTCGGGCATCGAGAAGGAATACCTGGTGCGCGTGGCCTACGGCGCGGTGGCCACCGACGTGCAGGCGGCGTTCCCGCGCGAGCAGCTCGCGCGGCTGCGCCACGGGCTGAGCCTGGACGGGCAGCCGCTCAAGCCGGCGCAGGTCGAGTGGCAGAACCCCGAGCAGCTGCGCTTCGTGCTCACCGAGGGCAAGAAGCGCCAGATCCGGCGCATGTGCGAGCTCGTCGGCCTCAAGGTCGTCGGCCTCAAGCGCATCCGCATCGGCCGCGTGGTGCTCGGCCACCTGCCGGTCGGGCAGTGGCGCTACCTCGGGCCGCACGAGCGCTTCTGAGCCGCGCGCTCAGCCTGGCTTAAGTTTTCGGGTGCAGGCTTGCGCGCCACGGCGCGGGCCAGGGCGGCCGGCGCGGCGACCAAGGAGCCGGTCCGATGCGCGTGCTGCTGGTGGAAGACGACGAGATGATCGGGCGCAGCCTGAAGCAGGCGCTCGAGGGCGCGGGCTGGTCGGCCGACTGGGTGCGCGACGGCGAGCTCGCACAGAGCGCGCTCGAGGACGGCGGCTACACCTGCGTGCTGCTCGACCTCGGCCTGCCGCGGCAGGACGGCACCGAGGTGCTGCGCCGCGCGCGCGAGCGCGGCGACGCCACGCCGGTCGTGGTGCTGACCGCGCGCGACGGGCTCGAGGACCGCATCCACGGCCTGGACCTCGGCGCCGACGACTACCTGCGCAAGCCCTTCGAGTTCCGCGAGCTGCTCGCGCGCATGCGCGCCGTGGTGCGGCGGCGCGACGGCGCCGCGCATTCGCTGATCGGCGGCGCCGCGATCCAGCTCGACCTGACCACGCGCGAGGTCGTGATCCACGGCACGCGCGAGGCGCTCACGGCGCGCGAGTTCGCGCTGCTGCATGCGCTGCTCGAGCGGCCCGGCGCCATCCTCTCGCGCGAGCAGCTCGAGAACCGCATCTACGGCTGGGGCGAGGAAGTGACGAGCAATGCGATCGACGTGCTGATCCACGGCATGCGCCGCAAGCTCGGCGCGGAGGCGATCCGCAACGTGCGCGGGCTCGGCTGGCGCGTGCCGCGATGAAGGCGCGGCGGCCGCGCTCGCTGCGCACGCAGCTGCTGTTCTGGCTCGTCACGCTGCACGTGGCGGCGGCCGCGCTGACCGCCTGGCTCACCTTCCTGGCCTACGGCGACCTGGTGCGCAACGCGCTCGACGAGCAGATGCGGCTGGTGGCCGACTCGCATGCGGGCAGCGGCGAGCCCCGCGCGCCGCGCGCGCTCGACGCCGAGGCCGTGTTCGCGCGCGGCGGCTTCGTGGTGCAGCTCTGGAGCCCCGACGGCCGCACGCTCGAGGCCAGCGGCTGGCCGCCGCTGGCCGTGCCGCTGCAGCCGCAGCCGGGCTTCCACGACGTCGAGGCCGGCACCGGCGCGCAGGCGCGCTGGCGCGTCTTCACGGCCGAGCCCGGCAGCCGCGCCGGCCAGCCGCGCGTGCAGGTGCTGCAGAACGCCGACTACCGGCGCCGCCGCACGCTGCGCCGCGCGATGCTCGAGGGGCTGCCGATCGCGCTGCTGCTGCCGCTGGCGCTGCTGATCCTCTGGCTCATCGTCTCGGCCGCCTCGCGCTCGCTGCGCGCGGTGGCGCGCGAAGTGGCCTCGCAGGACGAGCGCAGCCCGACCGAGCTCTCGCTCGCGCGCGTGCCCGACGAGATCGCGCCGCTGGTGCAGGCCTTCAACCACCTGCTGTCGCGCGTGCGCAGCGCCTTCGCGGCGCAGCGGCGCTTCGTGCAGGACGCGGCGCACGAACTGCGCACGCCGATGGCCGCGATCGGCCTGCAGATCGAGAACCTGCGCGCGCACGTGCCCGCGGGCGAGGCGACCGAGCGCTTCCGCCAGCTCGAGGCCGGCGTCACGCGCGCGCAACACCTGATCGAGCAGCTGCTGAGCCTCTCGCGCCAGGACGCGCCCGGCCGGCCCCCGGCGGACCGCGCCGGCGTGGACATCGAGACCCTGCTGCGCGAGAGCGTGGGCCAGCGCATGGTGCTGGCCGATGCGCGCCGCGTCGACATCGGCTTCGAGGGCAGCATCGCGCCCGTGGTGCATGCGCCGGCGGCCGAGCTGCGCAGCGTGTTCGACAACCTGATCGACAACGCGCTGCGGCATGCGCCCGAGGGCGGCGTGGTGGACGTGCGCCTGCACGAGGTGCAGGGCCAGCCGGTGGTGGACGTGGTGGACAACGGGCCGGGCATCCCGCCGGAGTTCATGGCGCGCGTCTTCGACCGCTTCTTCCGCGTGCCCGGCACCTCGGCCGGCGGCAGCGG
>CBHTTS010000158.1:0-11820 GCA_966095775.1 uncultured Variovorax sp.
TGATGCCCACGCGGTCGGCCTTGCCGGTCGCGGCATTGAAGATCGCCACGTTGGACTGGTGGATCGGCATGGCCTTCTCCACGATGCCGCCGGTCGTGCCCTTCAGGGGGTTCGGCTTGGCGTGCTTCTTGACGATGTTCACGCCTTCGACGACCACGTGCGAGTCGTCCTTGCGCAGCGTGACGGTGCCACGCTTGCCCTTGTCGCGCCCGGCCAACACGATGACCTGGTCGCCTTTGCGAATCTTGTTCATGGCGTTGTGTCCTTAGAGAACTTCGGGGGCCAGCGACACGATCTTCATGAACTTCTCGGTGCGCAGTTCGCGCGTCACCGGTCCGAAGATGCGGGTGCCGATCGGCTCCAGCTTGGCGTTGAGCAGCACGGCGGCATTGCCGTCGAACTTGACGAGCGAACCGTCGGCGCGACGGATGCCCTTGGCGGTGCGGACCACCACGGCGCTGTAGATCTCGCCCTTCTTGACGCGACCACGCGGGGCGGCTTCCTTGACGCTGACCTTGATGACGTCGCCCACGCTGGCGTAACGCCGCTTGGAGCCACCGAGCACCTTGATACACAGGACGGACTTCGCGCCTGTGTTGTCGGCCACTTCGAGCCGGGATTCAGTTTGGATCATTGCTAGTAGTTCCCAACTTGTACCGTTGCACATCCAAAAGGGATGGACTGCGGTCAGTCTTGGGCCCGTCGTCCACACCCCGAACCACTCGGAGCGCTTCCGCTTTGGGCTGAAAGCTTCGCCTTTTTTGAAGCGAAGCCCGCGATTGTTGCACGCCGCCCCCTTCATGTCAACCGACTTCCAACACCGGGGCGCGAAGCCCCTAGACTTTGCGGCATGCGCGCCACCGTCTCGCCTTCCTCCATCGGGCGCCGGCAACTGCTGCTGGCCGGCCTTGGCGCGGCCGCGGGCCTTGCCGGCTGCCGCAGCCCGGCCGCGCCGGCCGCCGCCCCCGCCACGCCGCCGCGGCTGCACCGGCTCGGCGAGGCGCGCTGGCCGCACCGGCTCCGGGTCGGCGGCAGCACCGTGGGCGGGCTCTCGGGCATCGACTACGACGCCAACAGAAGTGAGTATCTGCTTCTCTCCGACGACCGATCGGAACACGACCCGGCCCGCTTCTACACCGCGCGCTGGGCGGCCTGGTCCGAATCGCCCGTGCCCGGCGATGTGGTGCAGCTGCAACGCGCGGGCGGCGGGCCCTGGCCCGGCCGCCGCGACGCCGTGGCCGGCCTCGCGGTCCCGGATCCCGAGTCGCTGCGGCTGCGGTCGGACACCGGCACCCTGCTGTGGACCTGCGAGGGCGACGTGCCGCGCGGCTTCGGGCCGGCGCTGCGCGAATCGGCGCGCGACGGCCGCCTGCTGCGCGAATTCGCGCTGCCTTCGATGTTCGACGCCGACCCGGCGCGGCGCCGCGGCCCGCGCGACAACCTGGGCTTCGAAGGCCTGGCGCTCACGCCCGACGGCCGCCACGCCTGGCTCGCGATGGAGAACGCGCTGCTCCAGGACGGCCCGGTGCCGACCCTCGGCGCCGCGGGCGGGCCCTGCCGGCTGACCCGGATCGAGCTCGCGACCGGCCGCGCCACGCGCCAGATCGCCTACGTGCCTGACGCGATCCCGCTGCGGCCGCTGATCCCCGGCGCCCATGCCGACAACGGCATCAGCGAGATCCTGATGCTGGACGCCGACCGCATGCTGGTGCTCGAGCGCGCCTGGGCCGTCGGGGCGGGCAACTCGCTGCGCCTCTACGAGATCGACACCCGCGAGGCCGGCGACGTGCTGGCGCTCGATGCGCTCGCCCCCGGCAACCACCGGCCCGCGCCGAAGACGCTGGTCGCCGACTTCGCGGCGCTCGGCCTTTCGCGCCTCGACAACACCGAGGGCATGTGCTGGGGGCCGCCGCTGCCCGACGGCCGGCGCGTGCTGGTGGTCGTGAGCGACGACAATTTCAACCCGCTGCAGGCAACCCAGTTCGCAGCTTTCGCCTACACCGACCGACCATGACCATCGCCGCCACCTTCCTGCCGCGCAATGCGCCGCCCCCCCTTCCCCCGATCGCCTTCATCGGCGGCGGCAACATGGCCAGCGCCGTCATCGGCGGGCTGATCCAGCAGGGCACGCCCGCGGGCAGCTTCGAGGTGGTCGAGCCCTTCGAGGAGGCGCGCACCCGGCTCGCGCAGTCCTTCGGCATCGCGGCGCAGGCCGAGGCCGGCGAGGCGCTCTCGCGCTGCGCCGTGATGGTGTGGGCGGTCAAGCCGCAGACCTTCGCCGACGCCGCGCGCGCCGTGCGCCCCTTCGCCGCGAACGCACTGCACCTGAGCGTGGCGGCGGGCATCCCCTCGGACAGCATCGCGCGCTGGCTCGGCAGCGAGCGCGTGGTGCGCGCGATGCCCAACACGCCGGCGCTCGTGGGCAAGGGCATGACCGGGCTGTTCGCGCGCGCCGGCGTCGCGGCCGACGACCGCGCACTGGTCGGCCAGCTGCTCGCGCCCACGGGCGAACTGCTGTGGGTGGACCAGGAAGCCGCGCTCGACGCGGTCACGGCGATGTCCGGCTCGGGCCCGGCCTACGTGTTCTATTTCATCGAGGCGATGGCCGAGGCCGGCGTCGACATGGGCCTCGCGCCCGAGCAGGCGCTGCGCCTGGCCATCGGCACCTTCACCGGCGCCTCGGCGCTGGCGCACAGCGCGACCGAGCCGCCTTCGGTGCTGCGCGAGCGCGTGACCTCGAAGGGCGGAACCACCTATGCCGCGCTCACCTCGCTCGAGGCGGCCGACGTGAAGACCAGATTCAAGGCCGCGATCCGCGCGGCCCAAAAGCGCGCCGCGGAGCTGGGCGAGGAATTCGGTCGCGACTGACCGGGCAGGGGCTCAGTCCGCGGCCAGCGCGCGCGGGCCGAGCAGGAACAGCCACTCGGCGGCCAGCGTGACGGTGCCGTCCTCCAGCTCGAGCCAGACCTCCTCCTTCAGCAGGAAGCTGTCGCCCGCCCTGGACGTCACGTCCGCGATGCGCACCCGGGCCCGGAAGCGCGCGCCCACCGGCATCGGCCGCACGAAGCGCAGGCGGTCGAAGCCGTAGTTGAGCGCGTGGTTCGAGTCGAAGGGCAGGAGCGTGCGCATGGCCTCGCCGGTCAAGCGGATCAGGTGCGACACCTGGAAGAAGCCCTGCACGATGGTGCCGCCGTAGCCGGCCTCGCGCGCCGCGCGCTCGGGGTCGAGGTGGATCCATTCGCCCTCGCCGTCGCCCGACAGCGCCGAATAGCGCTCGACCATCTCCTGCGTGATGCGATGCCAGCCGGAGTGGCCCTCCTGGCCGATCTTCAGCTTCAGCCGCTGCAGCAGTGCGTCGGACATCGTGTTCAACGCAGCGCGTGGCCGGCGACGACGCCGGCGAACACCGTGAAGCCCAGCCAGTGGTTCAGCCGGAAGGCCTTGAAGCAGCCCTCGCGCGTGCGGTCGCGGATCATCCGCCAGTGCCACAGCGCCTGCGCGAGCGCGGCCGCGATGCCGAGGTAGAACGGCACGCCGAGCGAACGGCTCGCGCCGGCCCAGGTCCAGACCGCGAGGAAGATCGCGTAGCTCGCCATCACGGCCGCGACGTCGAAGCGGCCGAAGGTGATGGCCGAGGTCTTCATGCCGATCTTGAGGTCGTCGTCGCGGTCGACCATCGCGTACTCGGTGTCGTAGGCCAGCACCCAGAACAGGTTGCCCGCGAGCAGCCACCAGGCGAAGGCCGGCACCGTCGCCTGCACCGCCGCGAAGGCCATCGGGATGCCGAAGCTGAACGCGATGCCGAGCACCGCCTGCGGGATCGAGACGAAGCGCTTCGCGAACGGATAGACCAGCGTGACCGCGAGCGCGGCGAACGACCAGTACACCGTCACGCGGTTGGTCGTGAGCACCAGCGCGAAGGCCGCGAGCGCGAGCACCGCGCCGACCGCGAGCGCCTCGCGCACCGAGATCGCGCCGCTGGTCACGGGCCGCTGCGCAGTGCGCTTGACGTGGCGGTCGAAGTCGCGGTCGGCCACGTCGTTGATGCAGCAGCCCGCACTGCGCATCAGGATGGTGCCGAACACGAACACCGCGAGCAGGTGCCAGCCGGGCCAGCCGCCGGCGGCGAACCAGAGCGCGCCGAGCGTGGGCCACAGCAGGAGCAGCCAGCCCGCGGGCCGGTTCCAGCGGATCAGGTCGAGGTAGACGGCAAAACGCCCGCGGCGCGGCGCGGGCGTGAGGCCGTGGGACACGGGAGGCGCGCTCAATCTTCGAGCAGCGAACGCAGCATCCAGGCCGTCTGGTCGTGCACCGTGCAGCGCGCGGTCAGCATGTCGGCGGTCGGGTCGTCGCCGGCCTCCTCGGCCACCGGGATGAACTCGCGCGCGATGCGCGAGACGGTCTCGTGGCCCTTGACCAGGATGCGCACCATCTCCATCGCCTTCGGCGGCTGCTGCGGCACGTCGGGCACGGTGGCGATCTTGCTGAACTCGGCGTACGAGCCCGGCGCATAGTGGCCCAGCGCGCGGATGCGCTCGGCGATCACGTCGGTCGCGCCCCAGAGCTCGGTGTACTGCTCCATGAACATCGCGTGCAGCGAGTTGAAGTGCGGGCCCGTGACGTTCCAGTGGAAGTTGTGGGTCGTGAGGTAGAGCGTGTAGGTGTCGGCCAGCACGCGGCTCAGGCCCTCGGCGATCGCGGCGCGGTCCTGGCGCTCGATGCCGATGTTGATGATCGGCGCATTGCGGCTGCCGGACTCCTGCGCCACCTGGGCATCACCCTTCTTGGGCACCTTGCCCGACGAGGAGGAACCAGTCTTCTTCGATGTTTTGGCCATGGCGTGAAACTCTTTCTTCAGGTCTTGAGGAACACGGGAACGATTGTGGAAGCGAGCGCGCGGCTTCGCAACAGAGCGACTCTATCTCAGCGATGAACGAATCCGAACGGCGCGCGCGTAGGCCAATGTCCACTGTTGCTACGACAGCCGTTTGACGCCGGGCAGCTCGCAGGCATAGATCGCGTTGCGCAGCGCCGCGATCGCCTCGTAGCGCGTGAAGGTGCGGCGCCAGGCCAGCACCACGCGGCGGGTCGGCGGGTCGCGGTCGTGCGCGTCGCGCACCGGCAGGTAGCGCACCATCTGCTCGGCCTCCTTGCGGCCCTTGGCGCGGGGCTTGAGCGCCTCGGCCGGCACCGACAGCCGCGGCACCAGCGTCACGCCCATGCCCGAGGCCACCATGTGCTTGATGGTCTCGAGCGAGGAGCCCTCGAAGCTCTTGCGGATGCCCTCGGCGTTGCTCGAGAAGCGCGCGAACTCGGGACAGACCTCGAGCACGTGGTCGCGGAAGCAGTGGCCGGTGCCCAGCAGCAGCATGGTCTCGCTCTTGAGCTCCTGCGCGGTGATGGTCTTGCGCTCGGCCAGCGGGTGGTTGCTCGGCACCGCCGCGAGGAAGGGCTCGTCGTACAGCGGCGCCAGCGCCAGGCCGGTGTCGGGGAAGGGCTCGGCCATGATGGCGCAGTCGATCTCGCCGGTGCGCAGCATCTCCAGCAGCTTGACCGTGAAGTTCTCCTGCAGCATCAGCGGCATCTGCGGCGTGCGGGCGATCGCCTGGCGCACCAGGTCGGGCAGCAGGTAGGGGCCGATGGTGTAGATCACGCCCAGGTTCAGCGGGCCGGCCAGCGGGTCCTTGCCGCGCTTGGCGATCTCCTTGATGCTCGCCGCCTGGTCCAGCACGCTCTGCGCCTGCTGCACGATCTGCTCGCCGAGCGGCGTGACCGTGACCTCGCCGGCGCTGCGCTCGAAGAGCTTGACCTCGAGCTCGTCCTCGAGCTTCTTGATCGCCACGGACAGCGTCGGCTGGGAAACGTAACAGGCTTCGGCGGCCTTGCCGAAGTGCCGCTCCCGGGCCACGGCAACGATGTATTTGAGTTCGGTCAGAGTCATAGCTTGCGTCAATTATGCGCAAGGGATCGTGACCGGGCCGGGGCAGGGTCTTGGCGCCGGCCAAGGAAACGTACTGTGTGGCGCGCGCCGCCCGGATACAGAGGTATACGCGGCGCGCGCCCGGCGCGGCGCCGGCGCCGAAGAATCGGCCATCGCCGATCGCCGGCACGCCCGAAGGAAACCGCCATGCGCCTCCCCTCTCCCTCGCTCGCCGTGGCCGCCGCCGCGGTCATCGCCGCCTCGGTGGCGGCCGTCACGCTCGCCGCGCCATCGCTCGGCGGCGACATCCCGGTCGCCGACGCCCAGCCCGCGCCGGCCTTCAGGGACATCGACGCCTGGCTCAACTCGCCGCCGCTGGACATGGCGGCGCTGCGCGGCAAGGTGGTGCTGGTCGACTTCTGGACCTACACCTGCATCAACTGCCTCAACCACCTGCCGCACGTGAAGGAATGGGACGCGAAGTACCGCGACCAGGGCCTGGTCACGGTCGGGGTGCACACGCCCGAGTTCGCGTTCGAGAAGTCGACCAAGAACGTGAAGGACGCGATCGAGCGGCTGCAGATCCGCCATGCGGTGGCGCAGGACAACAGCTACGGCACCTGGAAGGCCTTCCGCAACCAGTACTGGCCCGCGGTCTACCTGATCGACAAGCAGGGCCGCATCGTCTACTCGCACTTCGGCGAAGGCAGCTACCGCGCGACCGAGAAGAAGATCCAGGCGCTGCTGGCCGAGCCGGCGCCCGCGCCGGCAACGAACGCGGGGTCCTGAGATGAAGAAGCTCTGGTTCGCGCTGCTCTTCCTCGCGGGCGGCTTCGCGCACGAGCTGCGCAACCCGACCCAGTGCCAGTGGATCTCGGCCAGCGCCGAGGCCGCGCCGGGCCGGCGCCGCGCTCAGTCGCGCGCCTCGACCGACGAGGCGAACACGTAGCCCTCGCTGCGCACCGTCTTGATGTAGCGCGGCTCGCGCGCATCGTCGCGCAGCCGCTGGCGCAGCCGGCTCACGAGCAGGTCGATCGAGCGCTCGAACAGCTCCGCCTCGCGCCCCTGCGTGAGGCTCAGCAATTGGTCGCGCGTCAGCACCTTCTGCGGATGGTCGAGGAAGACGCGCAGCAGGCGGTACTCGGCGCCGCTGAGCGCCCCCATGGTGCCGCTCTCGTCGAGCAGGTGGCGCGCCACCGTGTCGACCTGCCATTCGCCGAACACCAGCTTCTGCGCCGACTCGGTCGCGTGCATGTTGGGCGGCAGCATGCGCGTGCGGCGCATCACCGAGCGGATGCGCGCGAGCAGTTCGCGCGCCGAGAACGGCTTGGCGAGGTAGTCGTCGGCGCCCATCTCGAGGCCGAGGATGCGGTCGGCCTCCTCGCTGCGCGCGGTCAGCATCAGGATCGGCGTGGCCTTGTACTTGCCGGTGCGCAGGTCGCGGCACAGCGTGAGGCCGTCCTCGCCGGGCAGCATCAGGTCGAGGATGATGAGGTCGAACGGCCCCGAGTCCTCGAGCGCCGCGCGCATGTGCCGCCCGGTGGGCACCGCCACCACGCGCAGGCCGTTCTTCACCAGGTAGGTGGAGAGCAGCTCGCGGATCTCCCGGTCGTCGTCGACGATGAGGATGTGGTCGGAGGGCCTGCTGGTGTTCATGGCGCGCGGTCTCTCTGGATGGTTGGCTGCGATGTCGGGGGAATGTAGCCGCCGGGCCGGGCGACGGGCGGCTTTTTGTATTCGCAAGTATCCGGCGCGTCCGCGCGCCACAGAGGCATACGCAATCCGCGCCGCCGGGGCCCCGCGGGCCCAAGAATCCATGGCGTTCGACGAACGGAACCTCCTCCAGCACTCCCCTCCCAAGGAATCACCATGAGCCAGATCGACAAGGTCCTCTACACCGGCAAGACCCGCACCACCGGCGGGCGCAACGGCAGCGCGCGCAGCAGCGACGGCCGCCTCGACCTCCGCCTGTCCCCGCCCGGCTCGGCCGGCCAGGGCACCAACCCCGAGCAGCTGTTCGCGGCCGGCTGGTCCGCCTGCTTCATCGGCGCGATGGGCCTGGCCGCGGCGGCGCAGAAGGTCGCGCTGCCGCCCGAGCTCGCGGTCGACGCCGAGGTCGACCTCGGCACCGGCGACGGCGGCTACTTCCTGCAGGCGCGGCTCAACGTGAGCATGCCCGGCGTCGACCGCGACGTCGCCCGGCGGATCGTCGAGGCCGCGCACCAGACCTGCCCGTACTCGAAGGCCACGCGCGGCAACATCGACGTGACGCTGAATCTGGTCTGAAACGCGGCCGCCGCATCGCCCCGCCGACCCGTCTATAAAGGCGCCCATGTCCACCCTCGCCAGCCCTCCCGACGCCGGCCCGGCGCGGGCCCCCCCCGCCCGCCGCCGCCAGCGCCGGCGGATACCGCCGTCGCAGGTCGGCCCCCTCCCGAAGCGCCCCGCCGACCAGTCTATCACCGCGCCCAGGGCCCCCCTCGCCAGCCCTCCCGACGCCGGCCCGGCGCAGGCCGCCCCGGCCCGCGGCGGCCTGCGCCGGCTGATCCCGCGTTCGCTGTTCGCCCGCGTCACGCTGATCATCGTGGTCGGGCTCGCGGTGGCGCAGGCGCTGACTTTCGGCGCGATCGGCTTCGAGCGCGACATCGCGATGCGCGAGCTCATGATGATCGGCATCGAGCGCGACATCGCGAGCTCGGTCGCGGTGATCGACCGGCTGCCCGCGAACGAGCGCGCGGACTGGCTCGGGCGGCTGGAGCGGCGCAACTACCACTTCACCCTCGGCGGCAGCGCGGGCGGCGTGGCGCCGACCTCGGCGTCGCTGCGCCAGTTCGGCAACGCGATCGTGGAGGCGATGCGCCCGTTCGAGACCGTGAAGCTCGGCGAGGTCGCGAACCCCGCGGGCGGGCTGGAGATCGAGGTGCGGCTCGGCGACGGGTCGCCGCTGATCGTGCATGCGCGCCGCATCGGCATGCCGATGTCGCCCTGGCTGATCTGGGGCCTGGCGGTGCAGCTGCTGGTGCTGGCGCTGTGCGCCTGGGCCGCGGTGCGGCTGGTCACGCGGCCGCTGGCGCAGCTCGCGGGGGCGGCCGACGACCTGGGCCCCGACCTCAAGGGCCATGCGCTGCCCGAGGACGGACCGAGCGAGGTGGCGCACGCGGCGCGCGCCTTCAACGCGATGCAGCAGCGCATCGCGGGCTACATGGCCGAACGGGTCGAGATCCTCGCGGCCATCTCGCACGACCTGCAGACGCCGATCACGCGCATGCGGCTGCGCACCGACCTGATGGACAACGAGCAGGACCGCCTGAAGTTCCGCCAGGACCTCGACGCGATGCATGCGCTGGTGCGCGAAGGCGTGACCTATGCGCGCACGCTGCACGGCGCCACCGAGCCGCCGCTGCGCGTCGACGCCGATGCGCTGATCGAGAGCATGGTCGCCGACTACGAGGACGCGGGCGAGCAGGTGCGGCTCGAGGGCCGGGTCGGCACGCCGATCGTGACGCGGCCGAACGCGCTGCGCCGGATCCTCGCGAACCTGATCGACAACGCGCTGAACTTCGGCAGCGAGGTCCGCGTGCGCGTCGAATCCGCGCCCGGCCGCCTCGCGATCGCGGTGCTCGACAACGGCCCGGGCATCCCGCCCGACCAGCTGGAGGCGGTGCTCAAGCCCTTCTACCGCGTGGAGAGCTCGCGCAACCGCAGCACCGGCGGCACCGGCCTCGGACTCGCGATCGCGCAGCAGCTCGCGACCGCGATGGGCGCCCAGCTCGCGCTCGCCAACCGCGCCGAAGGCGGGCTCGAGGCGCGGCTCACGATGCCCAACCCCTCCGCGCCGGCGCCCTGAAGCCGGCCCGGCCCCGTCGAAAGATCGCCATGCTCGTCCTTCTCGTCGCCTACCTCGGCGGGGTGCTCACCATCCTGAGCCCCTGCATCCTGCCGGTGCTGCCCTTCGTGTTCGCGCGCGCCGACCGTCCCTTCCGCTCGCACGGCCTGCCGATGCTCGCGGGCATGGCGCTGGCGTTCGCGGCGGTCGCCACGCTCGCGGCGGTGGGCGGCGGCTGGGTCGTGGCCGCCAACGAATACGGGCGCTACGCGGCGATCGCGCTGCTCGCGCTGTTCGGGCTCACGCTGCTCGTGCCCTCGCTCGCCGAGCGGCTGAGCCGGCCGCTGGTGGCGCTCGGCCTGCGGCTCGCCGACGCGCCGGCCGGCGGCAGCGCGTTCTCGCCGCTGCTGCTCGGCGTGGGCACGGGGCTGCTCTGGGCGCCCTGCGCCGGCCCGATCCTCGGCCTGATCCTGACCGGCGCGGCGCTCAACGGCGCGAGCATCGGCACCTCGCTGCTGCTGCTCGCCTACGCGGCGGGCGCCTGCACCTCGCTCGCGGGGGCGCTGCTGTTCGGCCACCGGGTGTTCGCGCGCCTCAAGGGCTCGCTGCATACCGGCGAATGGCTGCGCCGCCTCGCGGGCGCCGCGGTGCTCGCGGGCGTGGCGGCGATCGCGCTCGGTCTCGACACGGGGCTGCTCGCGCGGCTGTCGGGCGGCACCACCACGGCGCTCGAGCAGGCGCTGCTCGAACGCATCGGCATGCCCGGCCATGCGGCGCCGCGGGTTGCGCGCGCCGAGCCGGGCGAGCCGGCCGAAGGCGGCCTGCTGCCGACCGCCGCGGCCGCGGAGGCGCCGCCCGCGCCGCGCCTGCCGCTGCGCGACCTCGGCGCCTTTCCCCCGCTCGCGGGCGCCACCGAATGGCTCAACTCGCCGCCGCTCACGCCCGAGGCGCTGCGCGGCAAGGTGGTGCTGGTCGACTTCTGGACCTACTCCTGCATCAACTGCCTGCGCACCCTGCCCTACCTGCGCGCCTGGGCCGAGAAGTACAAGGACGCGGGCCTGGTGGTGCTGGGCGTGCACACGCCCGAGTTCGCGTTCGAGAAGCGCCCCGCCAACGTGCGCCGCGCGGTCAAGGACCTCGGCATCGGCTTCCCGGTGGCGCTCGACAGCGACTACGCGGTCTGGCGCGCCTTCGACAACCGGGCCTGGCCGGCGTTCTATTTCATCGACGCGCAGGGCCGCATCCGCCACCAGCAGTTCGGCGAAGGCCGGTACGCGATGGCCGAGCAGGTGATCCAGCAATTGCTGGCCGAGGCCGGGCAGGCGCGCGTCGCCTCGGGCCTGGTCGCGCCGCAGGGCCTGGGCACGCAGGCCGCGCCCGGCGGCGACCCCGTGCGCTCGGGCGAGACCTACATCGGCCTGGAGCGCGCCGAGGGCTTCGCCTCGCCGGGCGGGCTGGTCCCGGGCCGCGCCCATGCCTACCAGGCGCCGGCCGCGCTGCGCATCAACCAGTGGTCGCTCGCGGGCGACTGGGCGGTCGACGGCGAGCGCGCGGTGCTCGCGCGGCCCGGCGGGCGCATCGCCTACCGCTTCCAGGCGCGCGACCTGCACCTGGTGCTCGGCCCCGCGGCCGACGGCCGGCCGGTGCGCTTCCGGGTGCGCATCGACGGCCAGCCGCCGCAGGCCGACCACGGCTTCGACACCGACGCCCAGGGCCTGGGCGTGGTCGACGCGCAGCGCCTCTACCAGCTGGTGCGCCAGCAGGGCGGCGCGCGCGAGCGGCTGTTCGAGATCGAGTTCCTCGATCCCGGCGCGCAGGCCTACGCCTTCACGTTCGGCTGAGGCCGGGAGCGCGCGCCAGATCAGGCCTTCAGGTACTCGGCCTTGGTGCCGAGCCAGCGGTCGACGTGCCGCCGCGCCAGCTCGGGGTGCTGGTCGAGCATGCGCGGCGCGGCCTCGCGCGCCCAGTCGAGCAGCAGCGCATCGGTCGTGATGTCGGCGAAGCGCAGCAGCGGCGCGCCCGACTGGCGCGCGCCGAGGAACTCGCCGGGGCCGCGGATCTCGAGGTCGCGGCG
>CBHTTS010000159.1:0-11715 GCA_966095775.1 uncultured Variovorax sp.
CGCCGCTTCGAGGCGCGCGAAGACAAGTCGCTCGACTGGGCCGCGTGGAGCGGCCGGCTCGCGCACGACAAGCACATCCCGCTGGGTCGCCTGGGGCTTCCGACCGAAGCCGCGCGCGCGATCCTTTTCCTCGCTTCGCCCATGTCGTCGTACACGACGGGCAGCCACATCGACATCTCCGGAGGCCTCTCGCGCCATGCATAACCCCCAGAACAACAACCCCACGGTCACCGTCGGCGCCGTGGTCGCGGCCTTCCTCGAGCAGTGCGGCGTCAAGGCCGCCTTCGGCGTGATCTCGATCCACAACATGCCGATCCTCGACGCCTTCGCGCAGCGCGGCGCGATCCGCTTCGTCCCCGCGCGCGGCGAGGCCGGCGCCGGCAACATGGCCGACGCCTATGCGCGCTCGACCGCGAGCCTGGGCGTGTGCCTCACGAGCACCGGCCCGGCCGCGGGCAACATCGCGGGCAGCCTGGTGGAGGCGCTCACCGCGGGCGCGCCGGTGCTGCACATCACGGGCCAGATCGAGACGCCGTACCTCGACAAGGGCATGTCGTACATCCACGAGGCGCCCGACCAGCTCACGATGCTCAAGGCGGTGTCGAAGGCGGCGCTGCGCGTGCGCAGCGTCGAGACCGTGCTCGGCACGCTCAGGCGCGCGGTGCAGCTCGCGCTGACGGCGCCCACGGGCCCGGTGAGCGTGGAGATCCCGATCGACATCCAGTCGGCGCTCACCACCATGCCGGCCGACCTTTCGCCGCTGCCGATCGAGCGCGCCGTGCCCTCGGCCGCCTCGCTCGACGCGCTGGCCGCGCGCCTCGCGGCCGCGAAGCGCCCGATGCTCTGGGTCGGCGGCGGCGCGCGCCATGCGCGCGCGGCGATCCAGCGGCTGCAGAAGCTCGGCTTCGGCGTGGTCACGACCACCCAGGGCCGCGGCACCGTGCCCGAGGACGACGCGGGCTCGCTCGGCGCCTACAACATCCACAAGCCGGTCGAGGCGCTCTACCAGCGCTGCGACGCGATGCTGGTGGTCGGCTCGCGGCTGCGCGGCAACGAGACGCTCAAGTACGAGCTCAAGCTGCCGCGCCCGCTGCTGCGCATCGATGCCGACGCCGCCGCCGAGGGCCGCGGCTACGCCACCGACCTGTTCGTCTGCGGCGACGCCGCGCTCGCGCTCGAGGGGCTGGCCGACCGGCTGGAGGCCGCGGGCTACCGCGCCGATCCCGCGCTGCTCGCCGAGCTGCGCGCGGCCCATGCGCAGGCCGTGGCGTCGCTGACCGACGGCCTCGGCCCCTATGCCGCGCTCGTGCAGGCGCTGCAGGCCGCGGCCGGGCGCAACTTCAACTGGGTGCGCGACGTGACCGTGTCGAACAGCACCTGGGGCAACCGCGAGCTGCGCATCTTCGAGCCGAGCGCGGGCGTGCACGCCACGGGCGGCGGCATCGGCCAGGGCATGCCGATGGCGATCGGCGCCGCGATCGGCGCGGCCGAGACCGGCTCCGGCCGCAAGACCTTCTGCCTCGCGGGCGACGGCGGCTTCATCCTCAACCTCGGCGAGCTCGCGACCGCGGTGCAGGAGAAGGCCGACATGGTCATCGTGCTGATGAACGACAAGGGCTACGGCGTGATCAAGAACATCCAGGACGCGCAGTACGGCGGCCGGCGCTGCTATGCCGACCTGCACACGCCCGACTACGCGCTGCTGTGCCGCTCGCTCGCGCTGCCGCATGCGCGCGTCGGGCGCATCGACGAACTCAAGGCGAAGCTCGGCGAGGCGGTCGCGCATACCGGGCCTTTCCTGCTCGAGATCGACATGCTCGCGATCGGCGACTTCAAGAGCGCCTTCGCGGGCCCGCCGACCAACACCGTGACGCAGATCCCCGCGCTCGGCGGCCAGGCCGCGGCCTCGGTGGCGTGAAGGCGATGGACGCGCTGCGCATCGCACTCGTGGGCTGCGGGGCCATCGGCTCCGCGGTGCTGGAACTGCTGGCGGACGACGCCGCGCTGCAGGTGGCCGCTGTCGTGGTGCCCGAGGAGGGCCTCGACGCCGCGCGCCGCGCCGCGCCGCGGGCGCAGGCCGCTTCGGCGGTGCCCGCGGAAGGCATCGACCTCGTGGTCGAGACCGCCGGCCATGCGGCGATCGAGCAGCACGTGCTGCCCGCGCTCGCGCGCGGCGTGCCCTGCGTGGTGGCCTCGGTCGGCGCGCTGTCGGCGCCGGGGCTGGCCGAGCGGCTCGAAGCCGCCGCGCGCGCGGGCCGCACCCAGGTGCAGCTGATCGCGGGCGCGATCGGCGCCATCGACGCGCTCGCCGCCGCGCGCATCGGCGGCCTCGGGCGCGTGCGCTACACCGGCCGCAAGCCGCCCGAGGCCTGGCGCGGCACGCCGGCGGAGGAGGGCCGCGACCTCGGCGCGCTTGCCGAGGCCACCGTCATCTTCGAGGGCAGCGCGCGCGAGGCGGCGCTGCGCTATCCGAAGAACGCCAACGTCGCGGCCACGGTGTCGCTCGCGGGGCTCGGGCTGGACCGCACGACGGTGCGGCTCATCGCCGATCCCGCGGTGGCCGAGAACGTGCACACGGTCGCGGCCGACGGCGCCTTCGGCCACTTCGAGCTGACCATGCGCAACAAGCCGCTCGCGGCCAATCCCAAGACTTCGGCGCTGACCGTCTACAGCGCGGTGCGCGCGCTGCGCAACCGCGTCGCGGCGCTCGCCATCTGAATCCGTCCGCCATGATTTCCAACGAACTCCTTCCGATCTGCATCGCGGGCGAATGGCGCGCCGGCGGCGGCGACGTCTACGAAAGCCTCTATCCCGCCACCGGCGAGCCGGTCGCGCGGCTGCGCGCCGCCAGCCTGGCCGACGTGGAAGAGGCCATCGCGCGCGCCGACCAGGCCTTCCGCACCAGCGGCTGGGCCCAGCGGCTGCCGCACGAGCGCGCGGCGGTGCTGCACCGCGTGGCGCAACTGATCCGCGACGAGGCCGAGTCGCTCGCGCAGAAGCAGCGCCTCGACAACGGCAAGCCGATCAACGAGACGCGCAACCTGGTGGCGAGCGCCGCCGGCACCTTCCAGTTCTTCGCCGCCGCGCTCGAGACGCTGGAGGAAAGCATCACGCCATCGCGCGGCGCCTTCGTGACGATGAGCGTGCACGAGCCGATGGGCGTGGTCGCGGCGATCACGCCCTGGAACTCGCCGATCGCGAGCGAGGCGCAGAAGCTCGCGCCCGCGCTCGCCGCGGGCAACGCGGTGGTCGTGAAGCCGGCCGAGGTCACGCCGCTGATGGCGCTCGAGCTCGCGCGCCTGTGCGAGCAGGCCGGCGTGCCCCGGGGCATGGTCAGCGTGCTGCCGGGCAAGGGCTCGCTGATCGGCGACGCGATCACCAGGCATCCGCTGGTCCGGCGCGTGTCGTTCACGGGCGGCACCGCCACCGGCCGGCACATCGCCCACATTGCGGCCGACAAGATGATGCCGGTCTCGCTCGAGCTCGGTGGCAAGTCGCCGACCATGGTGCTCGAGGACGCCGACCTCGACCATGCGGTCAGCGGCGTGCTCTACGGCATCTTCAGTTCCTCGGGCGAGTCGTGCATCGCGGGCTCGCGGCTGTTCGTGGCGCGCGGCATCTACGATGAATTCCTCACGCGGCTGGCCGAGGGCGCGAACGCGCTGCGCGTGGGCGACCCGGCCTCCGAGCGCACGCAGATGGGACCGCTGATCACCGCGAAGCACCGGGAGGGCATCGAACGCTACGTCGAGCTCGGCGTGGCCGAGGGCGGGCGCATCCGCACGGGCGGCGTGCGGCCGCACGGCGCGGGGCTCGACGCCGGCTACTTCTACCGCCCGACCATCATCGAAGGCCTCACGAACCGCGCGCGCACCAGCCAGGAGGAGATCTTCGGCCCGGTGCTCGTCGCGATGCCCTTCGACGACGAGGCGCAGCTGATCGCCGAGGCCAACGACAGCGTCTACGCGCTCGCCGCGGGCATCTGGAGCCGCGACTTCAAGCGCGCCTGGCGGCTCGGCCGCGCGGTGCAGGCCGGCACGGTCTGGGTCAACACCTACAAGCAGTTCTCGGTCTCGACGCCGTTCGGCGGCTGGCGCGACAGCGGCCTGGGCCGCGAGAAGGGCCGCGAAGGCATCTTCCAGTACATGGAGCAGAAGAGCATGTACTGGGGCACCAACGAACAACCGCTCCCGTGGGCGAACTGACAAGGAGTCCGGCATGAGCGTACTCGGCATCGACCAGATCACCTACGGCGCGGACGACCTCGCCACCTGCCGCCGCTTCTTCGAGGACTGGGGCCTGTCGCTGCGCTCCGAGGCGGCCGACGAATTGGTCTTCGAATGCCTCAACGGCTGCCGCGTCGTGGTCGCGGCGCTCGACAAGCCCGGCCTGCCGGCCGCGATGGAGGAGGGCCCGACGCTGCGCGAAGTGGTCTGGGGCGTGGAGAGCGAGGCCGACCTCGACCGCTGCGCCGCGGCCATCGCGCGCGATCCGCAGTTCTTCGATGCGCCGGTCGACGGCGCGCGCCGCATCGGCTGCATCGATCCCAACGGGCTGGCGGTGCGGCTGCAGGTCAGCCGCAAGCATGCGGTCGAGCTCGAATGCGGCGCGATGAACACCTGGAGCGCCAAGCCGCGCGTCAACCGGGCCGCGCCGGTCTACGAGCGCGCGACGCCGATCGAGGTCGGCCACGTCGTGTTCTTCGTCGCCGACGTGAAGGCGACGAGCGCCTTCTATGCCGAGCGCTTCGGCTTCGTGGCCTCCGACAGCTACCCGAACCGCGGCGCCTTCATGCGCTGCGCGCCCGAGGGCGGGCACCACGACCTGTTCCTGCTGCAGATCCCCTCGGGCAAGCGCGGGCTCAACCACGTCGCCTTCACGGTGCGCGACATCCACGAGGTGTTCGGCGGCGGCCTGCATTTCTCGCGCCGCGGCTGGGAGACCCAGCTCGGCCCGGGCCGCCATCCGGTCTCGTCGGCCTACTTCTGGTACTTCAAGAACCCGGCCGGCGGCCTGATCGAGTACTACGCCGACGAGGACCAGCTCACGGCCGACTGGCAGCCGCGCGAGTTCGAGCCCGGCCCGACCGTGTTCGCCGAATGGGCCGTCGACGGCGGCCTCGACGGCCACACGCGGCGGCAGAAGAACGCCGAAGGCCCGAAGGGCGCGTTCCTGACCGAGAAGAAGTAGCAGGCACCGATCCGACCTCCCTTTCCGTTCATCATGCAAAGACGTCTTTCCCTTTCGCTCGTGTTCGCCGCGCTCGCGGCCCTTGCCACCGCCGGCGCGCAGGCGCAGCAGCCCGCCCGGAGCGAGGCGCAGAAGCAGCTCGCGGCCGACCGCTTCACCATCGTCTCGCCGTTCCCGCCCGGCGGGCCGGTCGACACGCTCGCGCGCGTGCTGTCCGACGGCCTCGCCAGGCGCTACGGCCAGAGCGCGGTGGTCGAGAACCAGGCCGGCGCGGCCGGCAACATCGGCATGGACAAGGTCAAGCGCGCCAGGGGCGACGGCCACACGCTGCTCGTGATTCCGGCCGGCAACATCACGATCAACCCGACGCTGATGCCGAACTTCCCGTTCGACATGCAGAAGGACTTCGTGCCCGTGACCATGCTCGCGAAGGCGCCGAACGTGCTCGTGGCCTCGCCCGCGTCGGGCATCCGCAGCGCGGCGGACCTCGTGGCGCGCGCCAAGGCCAAGCCCGATGCGCTGTCGTACGCCTCGCCGGGCGTGGGCAGCGGCCTGCACCTCGCGGGCGAGCTGTTCAAGCAGCAGGCCGGCATCGAGATGCTGCACGTGCCCTACAAGGGCACGGCGCCCGCGCTCAACGACGTGCTCGGCGGCGTGGTGCCGCTGATGTTCAGCAACCTGCCCGCGACGCTGCCGTTCCTGAAGAACGGCAAGCTGGTCGCGCTCGGCGTGACCGAGGCGAAGCGCAGCCCCGCGGCGCCGGAGATTCCCACGCTCGCGGAGCAGGGCATCCCCGGCGTGGCCGTGACCTCGTGGTACGGCCTGCTCGCGCCCCGCGGCACGCCGGCCGCGGTGGTCGAGCAGCTCGCGAAGGACGCGGCCGAGATGCTCGCGCAGCCCGAGGTGCGCGAGCGCCTCAAGGCGCAGGGCATGACCGAGGCCGCGATGAAGCCGGCCGACTTCGCGGCCCACATCCGCGACGAGACGGCGGTCTGGGCCCGGATCATCAAGGCCCGCAACATCGTCGCCGAATAGGCCGCCGCACCGATCCATTCCATCCACCTCGCCCCACGGAGGCCCACGATGACACAAGACCGCTACCTGCAACCGCACCAGGCGCGCCGGCGCCCCGCGACCACCTACGAAGACCTGCTGGGCGACGCGATCGAACGCGCCTTCGCCGACGGCGTGCACGACCTGCCGGGCCTGGTGCAGCGGCTCAACGACAGCGGGCTCGCCACGCCCGGCGGCCAGCCCTGGACCGAGGCGCTCTACCGCAAGGAAATCGCCGCGCTCGCGGCCTGAGGAGACATCCGCCATGACCATCGCCATCCATCCCGCCGCGGCCGCCGCGCCGCAGGACCCGGTCGACCACCTGCTCGAGATCGGCCTGAAGGACCTCTGGTATCCGATCTGCCCCTCGCACTTCGTCAAGGAGAACCCGGTCTCGCTGCGCCGCCTGGGCCGCAAGATCGTGCTCTGGCGCGACAACGAGGGCGCGCTGCATGCGCTCGAGGACCGCTGCCCGCACCGCGGCGCGCCGCTGTCGCAGGGCGTGGTGCTCGGCGACCGGCTCTCCTGCCCGTACCACGGCGTCGAGGTGCGCCACGACGGCGTGGTCACGCGCGTGCCCGGCAGCCCGGGCTGCAAGCTCGAGGGCTCGCAGGCCACGCGCCACTTCCACGTGCAGGAGCGCGCGGGCGCGGTGTTCCTCTACAACGGCAAGGACCCGGTGGACGCGCCGCCGCCGCTGGTGCTGCCCGAGCAGCTGACCGACGATGCCGCCTACAGCCACTTCCTCTGCTACACCGAGTGGAAGGGCGACTACCGCTACGTGCTCGACAACGTGATGGACCCGATGCACGGCACCTACCTGCACAAGCAGTCGCATTCGATGGCCGAAGGCGACGCGACCGCCAAGTTCGGCATCCGTCCCACCGACACCGGCTTCGTGTTCGAGAAGGAGGGCCAGCGCAACGTCAACTTCGACTGGACCGAATGGGCCGACACCGGCATCCACTGGATGCGGCTCGAGATCCCGTACCCGAAGACCGGCGGCCCGGGCGGCAACTTCATCATCATCGGCGCCTTCTCGCCGATCGTGAAGGGCATGACGGCCACCTTCTTCTGGCGCGTGCGCAAGCTGGCGCCGGGCTGGGAGCGCGACACCTGGCGCTTCCTCTACAGGAACCGCCTCGAGGCGCGCCACTGGCACGTGCTCGAGCAGGACCGCGTGATGCTCGAGGAGATGGAGCCCGACGCCAACCAGCACGAGAACCTCTACCAGCACGACCTCGGCATCGTGCGGCTGCGCCGCCACATGCGCAACCTGGCGATCGCGCAGCTTGCCGAGGCCGAGCAGCCCGCCGAGGCCGCGGCCTGAGAACGGGAGCGGTCGCCGCCATGTCCTCTCCCACGCTGAACGCCCTCGTGCACACCATGCGCTACGAGGCCGAAGGCATCGTCAGCGTCGAGTTCCGGCCCGCCGCGCCCGAGGTGCAGTTCCCGGCCTTCGAGGCCGGCGCCCACATCGACCTGCACCTGCCCAACGGGCTGGTGCGCAGCTATTCGCTGTGCAACCCCTCGAGCGACCGCCAGCGCTACGTGGTGGGCGTGCTCAACGACCGCAAGAGCCGCGGCGGCTCGCGCTACGTGCACCAGCAGCTGCGCGTGGGCATGACGCTGCCGATCTCGGCGCCGCGCAACAACTTCCGCCTCGAGGAGGGCGCCGCGCGCTCGGTGCTCGTGGCCGGCGGCATCGGCGTGACGCCGATCTGGTGCATGCTGCAGCGGCTGGCCGACCTGGGACGCCCGGTCGAGCTGCTCTACTGCGCACGCACGCGCCGCGAGGCGGCCTTCTGCGAGGCCATCGAGGCGCTGGCGCGCGAGAAGTCGATCCCGCTCGCCTGGCACTTCGACGACGAACAGGGTGCGCCGCCCGACCTTGCGAAGCTGCTCGCGGGCAAGGGCGCCGACAGCCACTACTACTGCTGCGGCCCGACGCCGATGCTCGACGCCTTCGAGCGCTGCTGCGCCGAGCTCGGCTACGCACATGCGCACATCGAGCGCTTCGCGGCCGTGCACGTGGAGGCGCCCGCCGCGACCCAGGCCTGCGTGGTCGAGTGCGCGAAGAGCGGCAAGCGCGTCGAGGTGCCCCCGGGCAAGTCGATCCTCGACAGCCTCATCGACGCCGGCCTCCAGCCCGACCACAGCTGCAAGGAAGGCGTCTGCGGCGCCTGCGAGACCGCGGTGCTCGAAGGCGAGGTCGACCACCACGACGGCATCCTCACCAAGGCCGAGCGTGCCGCGAACAAGACCATGATGATCTGCGTCTCGCGCTGCAAGGGCGAGCGCCTGGTGCTCGACATCTGACGCAGCCTCCCCGGAACCCACTCTCCGACCCTCCATGAAAAAACTCGTGCTCACGCTGGCTTCGGCCGGCGCGGCTGGCGCAGCGCTGGCCCAATCTTCCGTCACGCTGTTCGGCGTGGTCGACACCGCCGTCACCTACACGCGCGGCAGCGGCGACGGCTCGGCCCACAAGACCCAGCTGACCAACAGCGGCAACATGTTCAGCCGGCTCGGCTTCCGCGGCACCGAGGACCTCGGCGGCGGCTATTCGGCGAGCTTCTGGCTCGAGGCGGGGCTGCAGAACGACAGCGGCCAGGGCTTTCCCTCGAACACGAACAACCAGGCGAGCGGCAACGGCCCCGCGGGCATCCTGAGCTTCAACCGCCGTTCCACCGTGAGTCTCGCGGGCCCGTTCGGCGAGCTGCGCGTGGGCCGCGACTACGTGCCTGCGTTCTGGAACACCGCGATCTTCGACCCCTTCGGCACCGGCGGCGGCATCGGCGCCAACCAGCTCTACTTCTCGGGCCTGGGCGGCCTGCTCGCGCCCACGGGCACACGCGCCTCCAACGGCATCGGCTACTTCCTGCCCGCGAACCTCGGCGGCTTCTACGGCCAGCTGATGTACGCGCTGGGCGAGAACGACTCGACCTCGGTGCTGCCCGGCACCGCGGTGTCGAACCGGCACGACGGCGAGCATACCGGGGCCCGCTTCGGCTACCAGAGCGGCGGCTTCCACATCGCGCTCGCGACCGGGCGCACGCGCTACGCGAGCGGCGACCTGCGCGTGACCAACCTCGGCGCCTCCTACACCTTCGGTCCCTCGCTCATGAACCTCAAGCTCACGAGCGAGCTCTACAAGGAGTCGAAGGGGCCGCTCGATGCGAAGGGCGCGCTGATCGGCCTGCAGCTGCCGGTGGGCCCGGGCGAGATCAAGGCCTCGTATGCGCGCTACCGGCTCGAGCCCGAAGGGGCGGCGCGCAAGCCGACCTCGTCGAAGCTCGCGATCGGCTACGTGCACAACCTCTCGAAGCGCACCGCGCTCTATGCCACGGTCGCACGCATCAGCAACAGCAACGGCGCCTCGGCCGCGCTCTCGGGCGCGATCACCGCGCCGAACCGGGCCTCGAGCGGCACCGAGTTCGGCATGCGCCACATCTTCTAGCCCGCAGGCCCCCATGCCCCGCAAGAACCTCCGCTGGTACGGCGTGATCACGCTGTTCGTGATCGTCGCGATCTCCTACGTGGACCGCATCAACATCGCGGTGCTGATCACCGACCGCGACTTCCTCGCGCACGTGGGGCTGGCCGCGGACGACCGCGTGCGCCAGGGCCTGCTGGCCACCGCCTTCATGCTGGGCTACGGCATCTCGGCCTTCGTGCTCACGCCGTTCTGCTCCGCGCTGTTCGGGGTGCGGCGCAGCCTGGTCTACGGGCTGATCCTCTGGGGCGTGGTGACCTGGGCCTCGCCGATGTTCCACAGCTACGGCCTGCTGCTCGCCTCGCGCGTGCTGCTCGGGGCCTCGGAGGGGCCGCTGTTCTCGCTCGCCTCGGCCTACATCAAGGCCCATTTCCGCAGCGACGAGAACGGCAAGCCCAACGCCTTCGTGAACATGGGCACCGGGCTCGGGCTCGCGGTGGGCTATCCGCTCGTGGGCTGGCTGCTCGCGCATTTCGCCTGGGACACCTCGTTCCATGCGATCGGCGTCATGAACATCGCGCTGGGCATTCCGCTCGTGCTGGCCTTCGTGCGCATGCCGCCGGGCCACGCCGACGGCGTGCGGCCCGCGTCGGCGCGCGATGCGATCGCGCGCGTGGGCGCCATCGTGAAGGGCGCGCTGCACACGCGCCACCTGTTCCTCATCACCGTGCTGACCTCGGCCGCGCTCGCCTACCTCTGGGGCAGCAGCAACTGGCTGCCGACCTACCTGCGCGAGGCGCGCGGCTTCTCGCTGCGCGAGATGGGCCGGCTGGCCGCGCTGCCGCAGTACGCCACCGTGCTCGCCGTGTTCGCCGGCGGGGTGCTGATCGACCGGCTCGGCCGCGAGCGCGTGCCCTTCATCTTCATGGGTGCGAGCGCGGGCGTGGCGCTCTCGGTGCTGCTCGCCATCAGCGCGCGCGACCCCTACGTGGCGGCCTCGTGCCTCGTCGCGGCCAACTTCTTCTGGGGCCTGCAGAGCCCGGCGATCCCGAGCACGGTGCAGCACTGCGCGCGGCCCGAGCACACGGCGAGCGCCTTCGGCGTGACCAACGGCACGGGCAGCCTGGTCGCGGGCTTCATGCCCGCGCTCATGGGCGGCGTGATCGGCGCGATGTCGCACGGCGCGGGCGCGGGCGCGGGCGCTTCGGCAGCGTCGGCAGCGTCGGCCGGCTCGGGCTTCTTCGCGGGTTTCGCGCTCCTGATCGGCACGCAGGCGGTGGTGTTCGGCTGCGGCGCGCTGCTGTGGCTGCGCGAACGTGCGCGCGAGCAACACCTCGTGTCCGGCTCGCGCCTCTCGTAGCGGAACCATCTTCGTATCGCAGCGCATGCTGCGGACGCGATGACGCCATTCGGCCTATGGCGCGCGAACATTTTGAGAGGGAAAAGTTCCGCGACCACGTGAAGCGCGCGACGACCGGCCCAACAATGTGCGCACTTCACTGGACGAGGGAATGCGCGTGACACCAACGAGAAGAGCCGCACCAGGTCTTGCCATCCTTGCCGCTGCGCGCGACGCGGCGGCCTGCCTCGCTTCCGCGCGGCCGGAACATCGCCCGCGCCCGCACGGGCACTGAACGGAACGCCCCGCACGACGGCACCCCCGCGTTCCTTCCATCACCTCGCATGTCGAAGGGAATGGAAACGCCGATCCCCCGCATCCTGGGGCCGCCGCCCACAGCGCGGCGGGTTGCGGCGTGGGCTTCGCTTCCGTCCTGACGAACCTCGGGTTCGCCGGGAGGGCGGGGTGCTGCCCGCTTCCGCGCCGCCCCGGCTCCCTTCCCCCTTCCCGCGCGCGTCATGCGCAGCGCCGGCCATCCGCCGGCGGCGGCGGTGCGGCGCTTGTTCTTACCGAGACGATCAGAGGCAATCATGAGCAACCCAGCATTCCATACCCCCAGGGCTTTCCATCGCCTGACCTTCAGCGCGGTGACCGCCGCGGCGCTCGCGGCCTGCGGCGGCGGCGGTGACGGCGGCGG
>CBHTTS010000160.1:0-11600 GCA_966095775.1 uncultured Variovorax sp.
GCGAGGATCACGCCCGTGCCCTACACGGGCAATGCGCCCGCGGTGCTCGCGCTGTGGGGCGGCGAGGTGCAGGCCGGCATCCGCGCCACGCCGGGCCTGCTGCCGCAGCTGCAGGCGGGCAAGCTGCGCGCGCTCGCGGTCACGGGCCGGCAGCGCTCGCCGCTGCTGCCCGAGGTGCCGGCCGTCGGCGAGCTCGGCCTCAAGGACATGGAGTTCGAGGTGCTCTACCTCGCGATGGTGCCCGCCGCCACGCCCGAGCCCGTGCTGCAGACCCTGCGGCAGTCGCTCGCGAAGGCGCTGGCGCTGCCCGAGGTGCGCGCGCGCCTCGCCGCGCTCGACATGGTGCCGCTCGGCGAGGCCGGCAGCGCCGCGGCCGGCCGGCTCGCGGCCAACCAGGCGCGCTATGCGCGCATCGTCAAGGCGACCGGGATGAAGGTGGATTGAAGGTGGCCGCCGACGCCGGGCGGCGCCGGCCGCGGTCGGCCTTGGGCAGCACGGCCTCGTCGACCATGCGCTCGGCCCTGGCCTGCAGCCGCTCGAGCGCGGCATCGAGGCGCCGCGCCTCGTCGGCGTCGAGCGCGCCCAGCAGGTCGGCATTGATCTTCGTGACCAGCGGGAACAGCTCCCGGTACAGCGCCTGTCCGGCCTCCGTCAGGCCGAGCCGCACCTGGCGCCGGTCGCCCGCGCGCGCGGTGCGCGAGACCAGCCGCTTCGCGACCAGCGAACCCACGGCCTTCGAGGTGCGCGCGCGGTCGAGCTGCGCGTGCGCGGCGAGTTCCGAGGAGCTCAGCTCGCCGCGGCTCGCGAGCGTGGCCACGAGCCGCCATTCGCGCCGCGTGATGCCGAAGCGGCCCTCGCAGAGACGGATCACCATGCTGCCGCCGACCGACAGCAGCCGCGACAGCCGGTACAGCAGCAGCTCGTCCAGCGCGGGGCGCGACGTGGCGTTCATCTGGGGTTAGCCCGGGGAATGGTTGATTAGATCAATCGACTGTAGCGTCTCTACAGTCGTCCGCGACACAAGAACCCGGAGACCCCGCCATGACCCGCACCGTTCTCGACCGCCGACAAGCCCTCGCCGCCCTGGGCGGCCTGGCGCTCGCGCCGCTCGCGCGCGCCCAGGCCTTCACGCCGGGCCAGCCGGTCAAGGTGCTGATCGGCGTGCCCGCGGGCGGCACGCAGGACGTGCTGACGCGCGCGATCGCGCAGCAGGTGCGCGACACGCTCGGCCCGCTGATCATCGACAACCGCGCGGGCGCGGCCGGACGCATCGCCGCCGAGGCGGTCAAGAACGCGGCGCCCGACGGCCACACGCTGCTGCTGGGCAGCGCGAGCATGATGACCATGTTCCCGAGCGCCTACCGCAGCCTCTCCTACGACCCGGTCAAGGACTTCGTGCCGATCATGAATGCGGCGCGCTTCGAGCTCGCGCTGACCGTGCACAAGGACGTGCCCGCGAACGACCTCGCGCAATTCATCACCTGGGCGAAGGCGCAGGGCGACCGACTGAGCTTCGGCTCCTACGGCGCGGGCACGCCCTCGCACTTCCTCGGCGAGATGCTCAACCGCGCGGCGGGCCTGAAGATGGTCCACGTGCCCTACCGCGGCTCCACGCCCGCGCGGCAGGACCTGATGGGCGGCACCGTTCCCGTCTACTTCGACACCGTGGGCGGTGCGCAGCAGATGCTGGCCACGGGCCGCGCCAAGGTGCTGGCCACGAGCGGCGAGAAGCGCTCGCCGCTGATGCCGAACCTGCCCTCGTTCGTCGAGGCCGGCTACAAGGAGGTGGTCGCGACCGCCTGGTTCGCCTACTATGCCCCGCTCAGGACGCCGCAGGCCACGATCGAGCGCCTGCGCGCCGAATTCACCCGCGCCGTGAACGCGCGCGAGGTGCGCCAGTTGCTGTTGCAGAACGGCATGTACCCCGTGGCCGACGGCCACGAAGCCCTGCTCAGGACCATGCGCGAGGACACGGCGCGCTGGGCAGGCATCATAAAGGCCGTGAATTTCCAGGCCAACGACTGACCGACGAGGAGGACTCCCCATGCCGAAGCACCATTCATCCATCACCCGCCGCCTCGCCTTGCTGCTGGCCGCGTCCGGCGTCCTCGCGACGCTGGCCCCGGCCGCCGTGGCGCAGCCGGCCGACAGCCCGCTGCGCATCGTCGTGGGCTATGCGCCCGGCGGCGCCACCGACCGCGTGGCGCGCATCGTCGGCGAGAAGCTCGGCGCGAAGCTGGGCCAGCCCGTGATCGTCGACAACAAGCCCGGCGCGGGCGGCCGCCTCGCGGCGCAGCAGGTCAAGGCCACGCCCGCGAACCAGAACGTGCTGATGCTCGCCAACCCCGCCGTGATGGTGGTGGCGCCGCTCGTGTTCAAGGACAACGGCTACGACCCCGAGCGCGACTTCGTGCCCGTCTCGCACGTCAATGCCTACGACTTCGCGCTCTCGGTCTCGCCCGCGCTGCCCGTGCGCGAGCTGAACCACCTGCTCGCCTGGATGCGCGCCAACCCCCAGCAGGCCAACGTCGGCGTGCCGGCCACCGGCAGCCTGCCGCACTTCTTCGGCCTGATGGTGGGCGAGAAGGCCAAGGTGCAGACCCAGGTGGTCGGCTACCGCGGCTCGGCGCCGCTGCTCAACGACCTGCTCGGCGGCCAGATCCCGATCGCGGTCGACACCGAGGACGTGGTGCTGCCGCAGCACCAGGCCGGCAAGCTGCGCATCCTCGCGATCTCGGGCGAGAAGCGCTCGGCCTTCGCGCCGAACATCCCGACCTTCAAGGAGGCCGGCCTCGACCTCGCCGCCTCGGGCTGGAACACCTTCTTCGCGCCCGCCAGCATGCCCAAGGACAAGGTCGAGCGCCTCGCGGTGGCGATCCGCGAAGTGATGCAGGACGCCGACACGCAGCGCAAGTTCAAGGACGCGGGCATGACGCCGGTCGTCAGCACGCAGGCGCAGACCGCCGCGATGCTCAAGGCCTACAGGGCGCAGTGGGCGCCCGTCGTTCAAAAGTCAGGCTACCAGCCCTGAAACCTGCCCACCCCCGTCCCTCGCTCACTTCGTGTAGCTCGACTCCCCCCTCCAGGGGGCAACACCAGCGGCCCGGCGAAGCCGGTTCCGCGGTGTTCCCCGGACGAATACCTTCATCCCCCAGGCAACCCACTGTTCATGAGCAGACCCAACATCATCTTCATCGTCGCCGACGACCTCGGCTATGCCGACCTCGGCTGCTACGGCGGGCGCGACGCCGCCTTCGGCCCGGTCTCGCCCGTGCTCGACCGCCTCGCGGCCAACGGGCTCAAGCTCACGCAGGGCTACTCGAACTCGCCCGTGTGCTCGCCCACGCGCTTCGCGATGATCACCGCGCGCTACCAGTACCGGCTGCGCGGCGCCGCCGAGGAGCCGATCAACAGCAGGAGCCGCGGCAGCACCACGCTGGGCCTGCCGCCCGACCATCCCACGCTGCCCTCGCTGCTCGGGAAGAGCGGCTACCGCACCGCGCTGATCGGCAAGTGGCACCTCGGCTATCCGCCCAGCTTCGGGCCGCTGCGCTCGGGCTACGAGGAGTTCTTCGGCCCGATGTCGGGCGGCGTCGACTACTTCACGCACTGCGACTCCACGGGCCGCCACGACCTCTGGTTCGGCGAGGAGGACCGGCAGGAAGAGGGCTACCTCACCGACATCCTCTCCAAACGCGCGGTCGACTACGTCGAGCGCATGGCCGGCCAGGACGCGCCCTTCTTCCTGAGCCTGCACTACACGGCGCCGCACTGGCCCTGGGAGACGCGCGACGACGCGGGCAAGGCGCCGCTCGTGAAGAACAACCTGTTCGACCTCGCCGGCGGCAACATCCACGTTTACCGCCGCATGATCCACCACATGGACGAAGGCATCGGCTGGATCATGGCCGCGCTCGAGAAGCACGGCATGGCCGACAACACGCTCGTGGTGTTCACGAGCGACAACGGCGGCGAGCGCTTCTCCGACAACTGGCCGCTGGTCGGCGGCAAGATGGACCTGACCGAAGGCGGCATCCGCGTGCCCTGGATCGCGCACTGGCCCGCGGTGATCGCCAAGGGCGGCGAAAGCGCCCAGCCGTGCATGACGATGGACTGGTCCGCCACCATGCTCGACGCGGCCGGCGCCGCGGCCGACCCGGCCTACCCGCTCGACGGCGTGTCGCTGATGCCGGTGCTGCGCGATGCGACGCACGGCTTCCGCCGCCCGCTGCACTGGCGCATGAACCACCGCGGCCAGGAGGCGCTGCGCGACGGCGACTGGAAGTACCTCAAGGTCGACGGCAACGAATACCTGTTCAACATCCCGGCGGACGAGCGCGAGCGCGCCAACCTCGCGAAGAAGGAGCCCGAGCGGCTCGCGGCCATGCGCGAGGCCTGGCGCGCCTGGAACGCGACCATGCCGCCGATCCCCGAGGACGCGACCGTCAGCCTCGGGTACTCGGTCAAGGACATGCCGCAGCGCTGAGCGCGGATTGCTCAGTCCTCGCGCACGAGCACGCCGTCCTCGAAGCGGTAGCGGAAGGCGAACCACTTCTTGGTCTCCGACGCGTCCTCGATGCGGAAGGCGGTGATCAGCCGCTCGCCGTCGGTCTTGAGGTAGATCGCGCCGTAGACCTCGACGTTGCTGCGCGCGAGCGTCTTCACCTCGGCCTTGAGCTGCGCCACCTTCGCGGCCGGGAGCGTGCCGGCGGCGAGCTTGTCGATGTTCGCGAGCAGCTTGTCGACCGCGCCCTTGGCCTCGGCCGGGCGCGAGGAGCGCTGCAGTTCCGTCGACAGGATCACCGGCGCGCCGCCGCGGCCGAAGCGCCCGAGCCGCCCGAGCAGGTCGGGGCGCGGGTGGACGTGACCCTCGCCGTCGCCCGACGAGATGATGAAGGCCGCCGGGTTGACCGCATCGAGGAAGGCGTCCGTGACCTTCTCCGAGCCGTGGTGGCACGACTTCATGACGTCGGCGCCGAACACCGCGCGCGCCTTCGCCACCATCTCGCCGTAGGCCGGCGTGCCCGTCTCCGGGAAGGTGCCCGCGCCGGTGTAGTGCTGCAGCAGGAACCTCTCGGCGCCCTCGTTGAGGTCGCCGCCGAACAGCACGCTGAACGCGCCGTACTGCAGCCGCAGGATGACCGAATGGCCGTTCTTGGTCTCGTTGTACGAGCCCAGCTGGCGCAGCGCGGCCGTGCCGTCGGGGCCTTCCTCGACCACCGGCGCGAGCACGCGGATCGTGTAGCCGCGGTCGTCCGAGGGCGCGAAGCCCGGCATCCATGCCGCGCCGTCCTCGATCGTCGCGTGCTGCGCCGACAGCATCCGGATGTCCTGGATCTTCGGGTTGTCGAGCGCGGCGCGCATGAGCTGCGGGAACAGGTGCGTGGTCGGCGCGCCGCCGAAGATCGCCTGCGCGGTGGCATGGTCGACCGCGAGGTCGCCGATGTAGGCGGCCGCGGCGCCCGGCTCCTTGACGGGCTTGCCGCCGAGCTTTTCCCAGGTGCCCGACACCGGCCGCTCGACGAGCCCGTTGTGGTAGACCGTGGCGAAGCCGATGCCGTGGTCCGCGAACAGGTCCTGGAAGCCCAGGTAGTGGTCGCTGTCCGGATGGGTGATGACGGCGGCCGCGAAGTCGAAGCCGCGGTAGGTCTGGAACCGCGCGGCGAGGAAGGCGCGCATGTTGCCGCCCTCGCCCGCGTCGATCACGACGATGCGCTCCTGGTCCCCGGTCTCGGGCGAGATCAGCACCGCGCCGTCGCCCTGGCCCACGTCGACGAAGATGATCTCGAGCGGCCGGCGCGAGATCGTGTCCTCCTTGCGGATGTAGAGCGTGCGCCGCTTGGTCGGCGAGCGCGCGGCCCAGTCGATCTCGAGCCAGCCGTCGCCGAGGTCCTTCTTCACCTTCAGGTAGTCGCCCCAGATCACCTCGCGGAACTTCTTCCTGTTCTCGTCGTGGAGATGGACCGGACTGCCGTCCGCACGCAGGTTCACGAACCGGTGTGCCATGCCTCGCCCCTCGTGTGGTTGATGGCGAGCTTTTAGCAGCGCGCCGGCGCGCGCGCATCCGCCGAAAGCGATAGGCGACGGCCGCGTGTGGCACGATCCGCACCCATGCTCGAACCCTCCCGCCGCGTTCCCTACCGCACCTGGCCCGGTGCGCTCGCGGTGCTGCTGGCGATCGTCGCCTACGCAGGCGGCCTGGTGTACTGGGACCGCCACACCCCCGGCGCCCGGCCGCTGCCCGCGGGCGAGACGGTGGAGGTCGGCCCGGCGCGCTTCGTTCCCGCCGAGGGCTGGGAAATGGACGTGGCGCGCTCCAAGGCCGGACGTTCGCTGATGCTCTTCAAGGGCGCGCACAAGTTCCTGGTCACCACCGGCCCCTGGGTCGGCGGCCCCGACGGCCCGATGACGCGGCAGCAGCGGCTCATGGCGCGCGGCCAGCGGCTGCAGATGGACGGCGACGTGTCCGACTTCATCACCTCGTGGGGCCTGCAGGGCAAGACCTTCGCGTACTACGGCCCGAAGCTCGCGGGCCGCTTCTGGCAGGTGGTGGACCTGCGGCGCCGGGCGCTCGTGCAGATCGACTTCTACGGCGCGAGCGACGGCCTCAACGAGGCGCTGCCCGACGCGCGCGCGATGCTCGACTCGATGGACCTGGAAGCCCCGCAGTGAACCTGCCGCCCTTCGACGACGCACGGCAGGCCGCCTGGCCGGTCGGCACCGACTCCTTCTTCCAGCCGCGGCGCGCCGCCTTCTGGGTGCTCGCGGCGCTGATCGTCAACGGGCTGTTCTACGTGGTCCAGCTGTTCGCGATGGGCGTGCGGGTGGTGCCGGTCACGGCGCTGCTCGGGCTGCTGGTGTGGACCAGCTACACGCTCGCCTTCCTGCTCGCCTTCCGCACGCTCGACCTGCTCGAGCAGCATCCGCCCGAAGCCTTCGTGCTGGCCTTCGCCTGGGGCGGCATGGGCGCGGTGTACTTCGCGGCGCCGGCCAACATCGCGATCCAGAACCTCTGCGCCAAGCTGGTGTCGCCCGAGTTCGCGGCCGCCTGGGGCCCGGCCGTGGCGGGGCCGATCACCGAGGAGTTCCTCAAGCTCGCGGGCGTGGTGCTGATGGTGCTGGTCGCGCGCAACCAGTTCCAGACCTACCTCTCGGTGCTGATCGTCGGCGCGCTCGCGGGGCTGGGCTTCCAGGTGATCGAGAACCTGAGCTACACCGTCAACGCCTCGATGCATTTCCCGCTCGAGAACCAGGTCTACCCGGTGCTGCTCAACCTGCTGACGCGCGGGCTGCTGAGCGGGCTGTGGAGCCATGCGGCCTACACCATGATCGCCTCCTTCGGCGTCGCCTGGTTCCTGCTGCATCCCGAGCGCCCGATGGCGCAGCGCGTCGGCTTCGCCCTGCTGTGCTTCGCGCTCGCCTGGGCGATGCACTTCGCCTGGAACTCGCCCTGGCTCGAGGACCTGTTCGACGGCGGCTACGGCGAGATGGCGGTCCTGCTCGCCGTCAAGGGCGTGCCCGCGATGATCGCGGCGGGCCTGTTCTGGCGCGTGGCGGCGCGCGAGAACGGCACCTACCTGCATGCGCTCGCGGCCTGGTTCGTGCCCGAGCGCGAGCTGATCCGCGACGACGAATGGGTCCGCCTCGGCGCGCCGCTCGCGCGCTACCGGGTGCGCCGCGAGATGGGCCGCGCCTTCGGCCGCCGCGCCCGGCAGCTCAAGACCCAACTGCAGCGCGAGCAGTTGCGGCTGATCCGCAAGGCCGGCACCTACGGCCGCGGGCCGCAGACCCTGCCGCACGAGCTCAAGGTGCGGCGGCTGCGCGCCGCACTCGATCCGCTGATCACGACGACCACCTGAAAACCCGCCCGCCCGGAGGCGAGAAACCCATCGCTTTGACTTTTATTTCGATATATCTAGAATAGATCTAGATACAGATCGAAAGGACCCTGCCATGCGACACCTCCACTTCGGCCACCACCCGCATCACCACCATCATTGCCACGCCCCGCGCGGCGAGCACGAGGACGGCTTCTCGTCGGGCGGACGCGGCGGGCGCGGCGGCGGCCGCATCTTCGGCCACGGGGGCCTGCGCTTCGTGCTGCTGCAGCTCATCGCCGACAAGCCCTCGCACGGCTACGAGCTCATCAAGGCGATCGAGGACCGCCTCGGCGGCAGCTATGCGCCGAGCCCCGGCGTGGTCTACCCCACGCTCACGCTGCTCGAGGAGCTCGGCTACCTGAGCGTGGAAAGCGAAGGCGGCGGCGGCCGCAAGCGCTACAGCATCACCGACAGCGGCCGCGAATTCCTCGCCGCCAACCGCGACACGGCCGACGCGATGATGGCCCGCATGAACGGCGGCGCCGACGGCGCCGGCCCGCGCGGCGGCCGCCCGCCCCAGGTCACGCGTGCGATCGAGAACCTCAAGCTCGCGATGCGCATGCGGCTCGCGGGCGCGCCCCTCACCGAACAACAAGCCCACGATTTCGCCGCGGTGCTCGACAACGCCGCCCAGCAACTGGAACGCATCTGAACCTTCTTCATGCCATGACCGATCCTTCCTCCTCCCCCGGCCCCGACCGCATGCCGCGCCGCGTGCGCCACGACCTCCGCTTCCGCCGGCTCGTCGTCCAGGACGCGCAGCGCGTGACACCCCACCTGATCCGCGTCACGCTCGCGGGCGACGAGCTCGCGGGCTTCACGAGCCCCGGCTTCGACGACCATGCGAAGCTGTTCTTCCCCGACCCCGCGACCGGCCGCCTGACGCTGCCCACCGTCGGCCCCGAGGGCCCGGTGTGGCCCGAAGGCGCCCGCCCCACCATGCGCGACTACACCCCGCGCCGCTACGACCCCGCCGCGCGCACGCTCGAGATCGACTTCGCGCTGCACGAGGCCGGCCCCGCCACGCAATGGGCCGAACGCGCGCAGCCCGGCGACATCCTCGGCGTCGGCGGGCCGCGCGGCTCGTTCATCGTGCCGACCGACTTCGACTGGCACCTGCTGATCGGCGACGACACCGCGCTGCCCGCCATCGCGCGCCGCCTGACCGAGCTACCGCCCGGCGCCCACGCGGTGGTGCTGGCCGAGGTGGACGGCAAGGCCGACCAGCTGGCATTCGCCACCGAGGCCGAACTCACGCTGCGGTGGGTGCACCGCGACGGCGCCGAGCCCGGCACGCGCCCCGTGCTGCTCGACGCGCTGCGCGCGATGGAGCTGCCGGGCGGCGACTTCCACGCCTGGGTGGCCTGCGAATCCGCGATCGCGAAGGCGCTGCGCGCGCACCTCGTGGGCGAGCGCGGCGCCAATCCCAAGTGGATCCGCGCCTCGGGGTACTGGCGGCGCGGGGCGGCGGCGACGCACGATACGCACGACGGATAAGCGGCCAGGCCTCCCCGATAATCGCCCGAGTGAACATCGCTACAGACCATTCCGCACTCGCCAGCGCCGACTTCTCCGCCCACACGCCGATGATGGCGCAGTATCTGCGCCTCAAGGCCGACCATCCGGACACCCTGCTCTTCTACCGGATGGGCGATTTCTACGAGCTGTTCTGGGCCGACGCCGAGAAGGCCGCGCGGCTGCTCGACATCACGCTGACGCAGCGCGGCCAGTCGGCCGGGCAGCCGGTGGTGATGTGCGGCGTGCCGTTCCATGCGGTGGAGACCTATCTGTCGCGGCTCATCAAGCTCGGCGAGTCGGTGGCGATCTGCGAGCAGGTCGGCGACGTCGGCGCGGGCAAGGGGCCGGTGGAGCGCAAGGTGGTGCGGGTGGTCACGCCCGGCACGCTGACCGATGCCGAACTGCTCAACGACAAGAGCGAGTCGCTGCTGCTCGCGGTGCATGCGGGTGCGCGCAACGTCTGCGGCCTGGCCTGGCTCAGCGTCACGGGGGCCGAGCTGCGGCTCGCCGAATGCCCGGCCGACGCGCTCGAGGCCTGGCTGGTGCGCATCGCGCCGAGCGAGCTGCTCTACAGCGCCGAGGTCACGCCGGCCTTCGAGCAGCGCCTGAAGGCCGCGCGCGCGGCCGTGCCGTTCACGCTGTCGGTCCGACCGGCCTGGCAGTTCGACGGCGGACTGGGCGAGCGCAAGCTCAGCGAGCAGATGGGCAGCCACAGCCTCGCGGCCTGGAACGCCGAGTCGCTGGTCCAGGCGCACGCGGCCGCCGCGGCGCTGCTGGGCTACGCCGAGCACACGCAGGGGCGCGCGCTCTCGCACGTGCAGCGGTTGTCGGTGGAGCGCGACGGCGAGCTGATCGAGCTGCCGCCCACCACGCGGCGCAACCTCGAGCTCGTGCAGACGCTGCGCGGCGAGGAGGCGCCCACGCTGTTCTCGCTGCTCGACACCTGCATGACGGGCATGGGCAGCCGGCTGCTCAAGCGCTGGCTGCTGTCGCCGCGGCGCGACCGCGGCGAGGCGCAGGCGCGGCTCGAGGCCATCGGCGCGCTGCAGTCCACCGTGCTGGGCGGCACGGCCGCGCCGTGGCGCATGCTGCGCGAACAGCTCAAGAACACGAGTGACGTGGAGCGCATCGCGGCGCGCATCGCGCTGCGCCAGGTGCGCCCGCGCGAGCTGGTGGCGCTGCGCCTCGCGCTCGCCAAGGCCGAGCAGCTCGCGCCGCTGCTGCCGCCCGCGGCGGCGCTGCTCGAGCGCATCGCCGAACGGCTCGCGCCGCCGCCGGGCTGCGCCGAGCGGCTCGCGAGCGCGATCAAGCCCGATCCGTCGGCGCTGGTGCGCGACGGCGGCGTGATCGCCACCGGCCACGACGCCGAGCTCGACGAGCTGCGCGCGATCAGCGAGAACTGCGACGACTTCCTGCTGCAGCTCGAGGTCAGCGAGCGCGAGCGCACCGGCATCCCGAACCTGCGTGTGCAGTTCAACCGCGTGCACGGCTTCTACATCGAAGTCACGCAGAGCGCGCTGTCGAAGGTGCCCGACAACTACCGCCGCCGCCAGACGCTGAAGAACGCCGAGCGCTTCATCACGCCCGAGCTCAAGGCCTTCGAGGACAAGGCGCTGAGCGCGCAGGACCGCGCGCTGGCGCGCGAGAAGTGGCTCTACGAGCAGTTGCTCGACGCGCTGCAGCCCTCGGTGCCCGCGCTCACGCAGCTCGCGGGCGCGCTCGCGACGCTCGACGCGCTCTGCGCCCTGGCCGAGCGCTCCCACACGCTCGACTGGCGCGCACCGAGCTTCGTCTCGCACCCCTGCATCGAGATCCAGCAGGGCCGCCATCCGGTGGTCGAGGCGCGGCTGGCCGAGAAGTCCTCGGGCGGCTTCATCGCCAACGACACCCAGCTCGGGCCGCAGCAGCGGATGCAGATCATCACCGGCCCGAACATGGGCGGCAAGTCGACCTACATGCGGCAGGTGGCGATCATCGTGCTGCTGGCCTCGATCGGTTCGCACGTGCCGGCCGCGGCCTGCCGGCTCGGGCCGATCGACGCGATCCACACGCGCATCGGCGCGGCCGACGACCTCGCGAACGCGCAGTCGACCTTCATGCTCGAGATGACCGAGGCGGCGCAGATCCTGCACAGCGCGACCGCCCAGTCGCTGGTGCTGATGGACGAGATCGGCCGCGGCACCAGCACCTTCGACGGGCTGG
>CBHTTS010000161.1:0-11576 GCA_966095775.1 uncultured Variovorax sp.
CCCTCGGCCGACGCGGCGGTGAAGCCGATCAGCGACACCAGCGCCGACTGGAAGGCCGCGGCGCGCACCACCTCGGCAGGCGACGGCGTCTCGCCTGCCGCGCCGCCGCCGGCCGCCGCCGCGGCCAGTTCGGGCGCGAGCGCCTCGCCCGCCTCGCGCCACTGCGCCGCGGCCAGTTGCGCCACCTGCTCGCGGTCGCGCACGGCGCCGAGCGCGCGGAAGGCCTCGACCAGCGGCGGCTCCCATGCGGCGGCATCGAAGAGACCGTCCGCTGCATCGAGCCCCGCGAGCTCGCGCAGCGCGGTGCGCAGGCGGCGGATGCCGATGCGCAGCTGGTGGACCTGCTCCTCGTCGTCGCTGCCGGCCGCGATCTCGCTGGCGTTGGGCAGCATCTGGGCCAGGCAGCAGGCGAGCACCGCCTGCTGGATCGCATGGCCGCCCGGCCCGTCGTCGTCGCCGCCGGCCGCGAAGCGCGGCGCCTCGGCCTTGACGGCCGGCACCGCCTCGAGGCCCGCGAGCAGCCGCGCGCCGCGCTCGGCCTTCGAGACGGTGCTGAACCACAGGCCGTGCTGCTGCGACCAGCGCCGCGCGAGCGCGACCAGGCCCTGCACGTCGCCGCGCAGCAGTTCGAGTTCCAGCTCGCACACCGGCGACGCACGCTCCTCGGGCGTGCCGGCATGCGCCACGACCTTGCCGACGTCGAGCGCCATCTCCACGAGCGCGCCGCCGGCGCCGGGGGTGCGCAGCTCGCGCGTGAGCCGCACGATGTCGGTCGACTGGCGCTCCACCAGCGGCGCATCGCCGAGCGCCGCGGCGAGCCGGTCGCCTGCCGGGGTGCCGTGGTGGCGCCGCGGGTCGATCGCGGGCGCCGCCCGGCCCGCGGCCGCACCGAGGTCCACGTTGTGTTCGAGCCGGTGCAGCGCGTTGTCGCCCGTCGCCTTCACGGTCTGCACCCAGCGCGCGCCCTCCTGGCGCAGCCGCAGCACGATGCCCTCGGCCGCGAGCCGCTGGTCGGCGGTGTCGAAATAGCGCGCCTGCAGCCGCGTGCGCACCACCTTGCCGCGCCGCAGGGCCGCCTCGACGGACCGGAGGCGATCGCGCGGGATGCAGAACTTGAACTCGATTTCCATCCGTCGATGATGCCGCGTCCCGATGCGGCGCGGTATGCGCGTCAGGGCGCCGGCGCCGTCAAGACCCGTCATCGAAAATAAATGTGGACGCCGTACATTTTCTTTGCTATCGTTTGTGGACGGCGTACACAAAACACTGTCCCGCACCCGGTATCTATCCTTCAACCCTCGACCCAAAGGACCGCACCATGGCCACCAAGCAGATCTTCGTGAACCTCCCCGTCAAGAACCTCGAGAAGTCCAAGGCCTTCTTCGCCGCGCTCGGCTACAGCTTCAACCCGCAGTTCACCGACGCGAACGCGGCCTGCATGGTGATCCACGAAGGCAGCATCCACGCGATGCTGCTGGTGGAGGAGTTCTTCAAGACCTTCACGAGCAAGCGCATCGCGGACACGAGCGCGAGCACCGAGGTGCTGCTGTGCCTCTCGTGCGAGAGCCGCGCCGAGGTCGACGACCTGGTCGCCAAGGCGGTGGCCGCGGGCGGCACGGTGCCGCGCGCGCCGCAGGACTACGGCTTCATGTACAGCCACAGCTTCGAGGACCTCGACGGCCACGTCTGGGAACTCGCGTACATGGACCCGAACGCCGAGATGCCGCAGCAGAACGCCTGACCCCCGGGCCGGACGCGATGCCCATCGTTCCATATGCGCTCCTCACTGTCGCGCGCAGGGGGCCTACCCGTGCGCGGCAGCGCCCCCAGCTGTCGGGGATCGGCGCGGCGGATCCGGCCGCGCTCCCCCTGCCGCAGCAAAGGAACATCGGCATGACCGACACCGACCACACCCGCAGTCCCATCGTGAGCATCCAGCCCCTGGGCTTTCCGTGGCCCACGATCGACCCCTTCCTGTTCTGCGTCTACCACGACGACGCCTACCCGAAGGGCAACGCGCGGATGGGCCCCGACGCAGCGCTCGCGGGCCGCCAGATCGGACAGGACTTCAGCCGCCAGGACGGCTGGAGCATGTACCACGGCGAGACGGTGCCGGGCTTTCCCGCGCACCCGCACCGCGGCTTCGAGACCGTGACCATCGTGCGCCAAGGCGTGGTCGACCATTCCGACTCGCTCGGCGCGACCGCGCGCTTCGGCGGCGGCGACGTGCAGTGGCTCACGGCCGGCAAGGGCATCGTGCACGCGGAGATGTTCCCGCTGCGCGACGCGGCCGCGCCGAACCCGCTCGAGCTGTTCCAGATCTGGCTCAACCTGCCGGCCGGCAGCAAGATGGCCGAGCCGCACTTCACGATGTTCTGGTCGGAGGCGATTCCGCGGCTCGCGGCCGGCGACGCGCAGGGCGCGCGCACCGAGGTCGCGCTGATCGCCGGGCGCCTGCCCGCCGCGGCCGGCGGCGCCGACGCGGTCGAGGCACTGGCGCCGCCGCCCGATTCATGGGCCGCGCGCGCCGATGCCGACGTGGCGATCTGGACCTTGAAGATGGCGCCCGGCGCGCGCTGGACGCTGCCGCCCGCGACGGGCGAGGGCACGCGGCGCATGCTGTATTTCTTCAAGGGCGCGGTCGCGCAGGTCGGCGGCCAGCGCGTGCAGGGTCCGGCCGCGGTCGAGCTGCGCGCGAACCTCGCAGTGGAGCTCGCGAACGGCGACGCGGACAGCAGCGAGTTCCTCGTGCTGCAGGGCCGGCCGATCGCCGAGCCCGTGGTGCAGTACGGCCCGTTCGTGATGAACACGCAGGCCGAGATCAGCCAGACGCTGGCCGACTACCGCCGCACGCAGTTCGGCGGCTGGCCCTGGCCCGACACGGCGCCGGTGCATGCCCGCGAGGCGGCGCGCTTCGCGCGGCATCCGGACGGGCGCGAGGACGTGCCGGGCGTCAGAACGTCCTGAGCACCTCGACGCCGAGCGCCGTCATGCTCGGCACGAACTCGGTCACGTCGAGGCGCGCGACGCCGCCCTGCACGAAGGGATCGCGCGCCAGCGCCGCCTCGAGCGCCTCGCGGTCGCCCGAGCGCGCGAGGATCACGCCGCCCTTGCGCGGCACCTGCCGGCCCGAGGCCACGAACAGGCCGCTCGCGTAGTGTTTCTTGAGCCAGGCCATGTGCGGGTCCATCAACGCATCCACTTCTTCGAGCGGGCGGGTGTAGGTGAGGCTGACGATGTACATGGGCTGGCGGGCGGTGGATGCGACAGCGCCGATCCTATCGGCCCGCGCGGGGCGCCCGCCGCGCCAGAGTGTGTCGGACTCGTAACGTTGTCGGCGGCCTGTTCGCCGATCCGGGGTCAATCGACCGCGACGCCGCCTTCCTTCACCAGCCGGGCGAAGCGCGCGGTCTCGTCGCGGATCTGCCGCGCCATCTCCTCGGGCGTGCCGCCCAGCGGCTCGGCGCCGATGGCCTGCATGCGCTCGGCGAACTCGGGTGAGCGGACGATCTTCAGCGTCTCGGCGTTCAGGCGCGCGACGATCTCGCGCGGCGTCGCGGCCGGTGCGAGCAGGCCGAACCAGGTGCCGATGTCGAAGCCCTGGAGCCCCGCCTCGGCGAGCGTGGGCACCTCGGGCAGCACCGACGAACGGCGCGCGGTGGTCACGGCGAGCGCGCGCAGCTTGCCGCTCCGGATGTGCTGCAGCACCGGCGTGACGGTGTCGAAGGACATCGCCACCTGCCCGCCGAGCAGGTCGGTGGTGAGCGGCCCGCTGCCCTTGTAGGGCACGTGCAGCAGCGAGGTGCCGGTGCTGGACTGGAACTGCGTGCCGATCAGGTGCTGCGCGGTGCCGTTGCCGTTCGAGCCGTAGGCGAGCTTGCCGGGCGCCTGCTTCGCGAGCGCGACCAGCTCGGCCACGTTCCGCGCCGGCGTGGCGGCGGCGTTGACCACCAGCACGTTGGGCACCATCGCCACGGCGGCCACGGGCGCCAGGTCCTTCTGGAAGTCGTAGGGCAGCTTCTTGTAGACGCTGGTGGCGATGGTGTGGTGCACCGCGCCCATCAGCAGGGTGTGGCCGTCCGGCCTCGCCTTGGCGACGAAGTCGGCGCCGAGCGTCGCGCCCGCGCCGGGCCTGCTCTCGACCACGACCGGCTGGCCGAGCGACTGCGACAGCCGCTCGGCGAGCGCGCGCGCCAGCACGTCGGTGGTGCCGCCGGCGGGAAAGGGCACCACCAGGCTGATCGGCCGCGCGGGCCAGCCGGCCGGCTGCGCGAAGCCGGGCGCTGCGGCGCAAAGCGCGAGCGCCGCGCCGGCCTGGAGCAGCGCGCGGCGGCGCGGGGCATGCGGGGAAGTGGAAGCGGCCATGTGGTTTGTCTCCGGCTCGTTGGAAGAATGTCCGCGCGCGTCGAGGCGCCGCGTGACGGCGTTCGTCGGACCTCAGGCCGCGAGGCGCTCGTCGGCCCCCGGCGCGGCGGCGATGTGCGCGCAGACGGCGCGCGTGACCTGCGCCGTGGTCGCGGTGCCGCCGAGGTCGCGCGTGTGCAGCGCGGGATCGGCCGTGACGTGTTCCACCGCGGCCATCACGCGGCGCGCCGCGCCGGCCTCGCCGAGGTGTTCGAGCAGCATCGCGACCGACCAGAAGGTGCCGACCGGATTGGCCAGCCCCTGGCCCATGATGTCGAAGGCCGAGCCGTGGATCGGCTCGAACATCGAGGGGAAGCGGCGCTCCGGATCGATGTTGCCCGTGGGCGCGATGCCCAGGCTGCCCGCGAGCGCGGCCGCGAGGTCGCTGAGGATGTCCGCATGCAGGTTGGTCGCGACGATGGTGTCGAGCGAGGCCGGCCGGTTGACCATGCGCGCGGTGCAGGCGTCGACCAGCTCCTTGTCCCAGCGCACGTCGGGAAACTCCTTCGAGACGGCGAGCGCGATCTCGTCCCACATCACCATCGCATGGCGCTGCGCGTTGCTCTTGGTCACCACCGTGAGCAGCTTGCGCGGCCGCGAGCGCGCGAGCCCGAAGGCGAAGCGCATGATGCGCTCGACGCCGGCGCGCGTCATGATGCTCACGTCGGTCGCGGCCTCGATCGGATGGCCCTGGTGCACGCGCCCGCCCACGCCGGCGTACTCGCCCTCGGAGTTCTCGCGCACGATGACCCAGTCGAGATCGCCCGGCGCGCAGCGCTTGAGCGGCGCGTCGATGCCCGGCAGGATGCGCGTGGGCCGCACGTTGGCGTACTGGTCGAAGCCCTGGCAGATCCTGAGCCGAAGGCCCCAGAGCGTGACGTGGTCGGGGATCTGCGGATCGCCCGCGGAGCCGAACAGGATCGCGTCCTTGCCGCGCAGCGCCTCGAGCCCGTCGGCGGGCATCATCTCGCCGTGGGCGCGGTACCAGTCGCCGCCCCAGCCGAAGTCCTCGAAGCCGAACCGCAGCGCGCCGCCGGACGCCGCGGCCACTGCCTCCATCACTTCGCGCCCGGCCGGGATCACTTCCTTGCCGATGCCGTCGCCGGGAATGGTGGCGATGCTGTAGCGCTTGCTCATCGATGTCTCTCCAGGTGCATGTGAGCTGCCACTGTAGGATCGGGCGCGCAGAACGATTCATGCGCGAAGTGAATCCATCCTTAACTTCATTTCAACAATCGGAGCGCCCATGCCGTCGCCGATCCAGCCGGCCGACCTCGGCTTCTTCTCCACGCTCGCGGCCTGCGGCAGCCTCAGCGCGGCGGCGCGCGAGCTCGGCATCAGCACGCCGGCGGTCAGCAAGCGCCTCGCGCAGATGGAGGCGCGCCTGGGTGCGGCGCTCGTGAACCGCACGACGCGACGCATGAGCTTGACGCCCGAGGGCGAGCTCTACCTGACGCATGCGCGCCGCATCCTCGGCGAGATCGACGACATGGCGCAGCTGCTCGGCGGCGCGGCGGGCGAGCCCCAGGGCCTGCTGCGCGTGAACGCCACGCTCGGCTTCGGCCGCAGCCACGTGGCGCCGCTGATCTCGAAGTTCGCGCGCCGGCATCCGCAGGTCGAGGTGCAGCTGCAGCTCTCGGTCAATCCGCCGCCGCTGACCGACGACGCCTTCGACGTCTGCATCCGCTTCGGCGCGCCGCCCGAGGCGCGCGTGATCGCGCGGCGCATCGCGTCGAACCGGCGGCTGCTGTGCGCCTCGCCGGCGTACCTCGCACGCGCCGGCCATCCGCGCGTGCCGAACGACCTGACGCGGCACCGCTGCATCGGCATCCGCCAGGGCGACGAGGCCTACGGCGTGTGGCGCCTGAGCACGGGCCGCGGCGCGGCGCAGCGCACGGAGGCGGTGAAGACGCGCGGCGCGCTCAGCACCAACGACGGCGAGATCGCGGTCAACTGGGCGCTCGACGGCCACGGCATCCTGATGCGCGCCGAATGGGACATCGCGCGCTACCTGCGCAGCGGCCGGCTGGTGCAGGTGCTCGCGAACTACCGCACGCCCGATGCCGACATCTATGCGGTGTATCCGCAGCGCCACCAGCTCTCGGTGCGCGTGAGAACTTTCGTCGACTTCATCGCGGCCGCGCTCGGCAAGGAGGACGCACCACCGAAGGCCTGAGACGTTGTGAGGGTCGGCGGCTTTCTGCTACCGTCGATCGCATCGACACCGATCCCTCGGAGAACCGTCCCATGCCGCTTCGCCCGTCGCCGATCCTGCCGCCCGGCTTCATACCGCCGTACCTGCTGGACCGGCTGGCCGAGCGCGCCGGCGCGCATGCGAGCGCACGCGCGGCGCAGACGCTGATGATCGACCGCGAGCAGCGCGGCCTGCGCGAGGCCTCGGCGGCGCACACGCTGTCCTCGGGCCCGGCGCCGCGCTACGTGCGCCGCGATGCGCCCGAGCGCGCGATCCACGACGCGGAGCACACGATGAGCCTGCCCGGGCGGCTGGTGCGCGCCGAGGGCCAGGCCGCCAGCGGCGACGTCGCGGCCGACGAGGCCTACGACTACCTCGGCGCCACCTACCGCCTGTTCCGCGAGGTCTACGAACGCGATTCGATCGACGGCGCGGGCCTGCCGCTCGTGGGCAGCGTGCACTACGGCAACGACTACGACAACGCCTTCTGGAACGGCCGGCAGATGGTGTTCGGCGACGGCGACGGCGAGGTCATGAACCGCTTCACCATCGCGGTCGACATCATCGGCCACGAACTCACGCACGGCGTGATCGACCATGAGTCGGCGCTGATCTACGAGGGCCAGTCGGGCGCGCTCAACGAGTCGGTCTGCGACGTGTTCGGCGTGCTCGTGAAGCAGCACCTGCTCAAGCAGACCGCGGAGCAGGCCGACTGGCTCATCGGCGCGGGCCTGTTCACCGACAAGGTGACGGCGCGCGCGCTGCGCTCGATGGCCGCGCCCGGCACGGCCTACGACGATCCGGTGCTCGGCCGGGACCCGCAGCCCGCCCACATGCGCGACTTCGTCGTCACGCGGCAGGACAACGGGGGCGTGCACATCAACTCGGGCATTCCCAACCGCGCCTTCCACCTCGCGGCGACGGCGCTGCCGGGCCCGGCCTGGGAGGGCGCCGGCCGCGTCTGGTACGACACCGTCTGCGACCGGCGGCTGCGCCGCGATGCCGACTTCGTGGCGTTCGCGCAGCTCTGCGTGGACAATGCGGCCAAGCGCTTCGGCGCGGGCAGCGCGGCCCACCGGGCCGTGGTCGCCGCATGGAACACCGTGGGAGTCACCGCATCATGATTCAGCTTCCGCCACTGGACCAGGCCTCGGTCGTGCGCGTCACGCGCGAGGGCGGCTTCGCCTACCTGCCGGGCCTCGCGCGGCCGCGCAGCTACGAACTCGGCAACTGCAGCGAGGAGCTGCGCGCGCAGATCGGCCGGGCGCTGGAAAGCGCCGCGCCGCACGCGGATGCGGCCCTGCGTTCGCCCGGCGGCGACCAGCGCGTCTACCGCGTCGAGGTGGTGCTGCAGCAAGGCAGCGCGATCGCGCAGACCACGGGCTCGGTCAGCTTCGAGGTGCCCGAGGCCGAGGCGCCCGAGGCGCTGGTGCATCTGTGGAAGGACGCGGCCGAGCGCTAGGCGCGCGGCCTCAGAGCCCGCCGCCCAGCGTCGAGGCCACGAGCCACACGTTGGCCGCGCCGATCACGCCGAACAGCGTCCAGGCGAGCAGCTTGACGACGGGGCCGTTGGCGAAACCGCCCATCAGCGCGCGGTCGCTCGTGAAGCGGATCAACGGCCACATCGCGAACGGCAGCTGGAAGCTCAGCACCACCTGGCTCAGCACCAGCATCTTGCCCACGCCGCCGTCGCCGAACCACCAGACGCCTAGGAAGGCCGGCCCGAGCGCGAGCGCGCGCGTGATCAACCGGCGCTGCCAGCACGGGATCTTGAGGTCGAGGAAGCCCTCCATGATGATCTGGCCCGCGATGGTGCCGGTGAAGGTCGAGCTCTGGCCCGAGGCCAGGAGCGCGATGCCGAACAGCGTGGCCGCGAGCGCGCTGCCGACGATGGGCTCGATCAGCCGGTAGGCGTCGTCGATCTCGGTCACCTCCACGTGGCCGGTGCTGTGGAAGGCGCTCGCCGCGAGCACCATGATCGCCGCGTTGACCAGCAGCGCGAGCGAGAGCGAGATCACCGCGTCGAAGGTGCCGAAGCGCACCGCCTCGCGCCGCGCCGCCTCGCTGTCGTCCACGAGCCGGGTCTGCACGATCGACGAATGCAGGTAGAGGTTGTGCGGCATCACGGTGGCCCCGACGATGCCGATCGCGAGATAGAGCGCGCCCGGCTGGTGCAGCCGCTCGAGGCTGGGCGCGAAGCCCATCGCCACGCCGAACCAGTTCGGCTGCGACATCGCGAGCTCCACCACGAAACAGCCCGCGATGGTGCCGACCAGCCCGAGCACGATCGCCTCGACGCGGCGGAAGCCCGCGCCCTGCAGCCCGAGCACGAGCAGCGTGTCGAACGCGGTGATCGCGATACCGACGGGAATCGAGACGCCGAACAGCAGGTGCAGCGCGAGCGCGCTGCCGAGCACCTCGGCGAGGTCGCAGGCCACGATCGCGAGCTCGGCGCCGAGCCACAGGAAGCGGCGCGTGCGCGGCCCGTAGTGCTCTCGGCAGGCGCGCGCCAGGTCCTTGCGCGCCACGGTGCCGAGCCGCACGCACAGCGTCTGCAGCAGCATGGCCGCGAGGCTGGCGAGCAGCACCACGAACAGCAGCCCGTAGCCGAAGCGCGAGCCGGCCTCGATGTCGGTGGCCCAGTTGCCCGGGTCCATGTAGCCGACGGACACCAGAAGCCCCGGGCCCGCGTAGCGCAGCAGCTTCTTGCCGAAGGGCAGGTCCTGCGGGACCGCGACGCTGCCCTTGACTTCGGACGGACAGAAGGGCGCGGTGGCGGTGCGGGGCAGGGGAAAGAACATGCGCGCGATGATAGGGTCGCGCGCGGGACCTTCGCGCGCGCGCCCGAGCGCTTAGATTCGGCCGTTCCATCCACCCCCTTGCCACGGAGCCTTTTCGCATGATCCACGTCGTCGCCGTCATCACCGCCCAGCCCGGCCAGCGCCCCGCGCTGCTCGAGGCCTTCGCCGCCAACCGCGCGGCCGTGCTGGCCGAGGAGGGCTGCATCGAATACGGCGCCACGGTCGATGCGGCCGGCGTGCCGGCCTCGAAGGCGAGCTTCGGTCCCGACACCTTCGTCGTGATCGAGAAGTGGGAGACGCTCGCCCACCTGCAGGCGCATGCGGTCGCGCCGCACATGAAGGCCCACGGCGAGAAGACCAGGGAACTGGTCGCGAGCAAGCTGATCCACGTGCTCGAGCCGGTCTGAGGCCGCGCTTCGCAGGCGCGGCGATGCCTGCTACCCTCGCGCCAGGAGAAGGTCCAGGAGGGATTCGGACATGGCGATCTTGAGGCTGCGCGGCATGCCGCGCCTGCGCGCGCCCGGCATCGGCTGCATGCTGGCCGCGGCGCTCTTCACCACCGGCTGCGCCCAGCTGTCGGCGCCGCCCTATGCGGCCGACTACGAGGCGCTCGACCGGCTCGAGGCCACGCGCCCCGGCAGGACCGCCGTCGCGAAGGTGCAGCCCACCGATCCGAACGACAGGCTCAACAGCCTGAGCCTGCGCCGCGCCAGGCTGCTCTCGCCGAGCGGCAGCTTCGCGCAGTACCTCGAGGATGCGCTGGTGCGCGACCTCGGCGAGATCGCGGCCTACGACCCGAAGGCGCCGACGCGCATCGCGGCGCGGATCCTCGTCAACGAGCTCGACCTCGGCGTGGTCGACGGCAGCGGCCGGATGGCGGCGGAGTTCGTCGTCACGCGCGCCGGCACGGAGCGGCTGCGCAAGACCTACCGCGGCGAGATCGCCTTCGAATCGGGCTACGCCAACATCGTGGCCGTGCCCGCGGGGCAGGCCGCCTACCCGCGGCTGGTGCGTGCGCTGCTGCGCCAGGTGTACGGCGATCCGCAATTCGTCGCGGCCATCGCGCCCTGAACACGGAGCCCGCCATGACCCGCCCAGCACGCCCGATCCGCCTCTGCCTGGCCGCCGCCGCGCTCGCGCTGCTGGCGGCCTGCACCCACCCGATCACCATGATCACCGAGACCGCGCCGCCGCGGCCGACCGCGCACCTGGTGCCGAAAAAAGTGGCCTACGTGATGACCGACGCCCAGCGCGAGCAGCAGGTCGTGACCGCCGGCGGCAGCGGCGACCGCGTGAGCTACTACCCCTACCGCGACCTCGAGAAGTCGATCCGCGACGCGCTGCGCGCGGTCTACCGCGACGTGGTGGTGCTGCCGACCGCCGGCGACGCGAAGGCCAACGAGGCGGCCGGCGTCTCGCTGGTGTTCACGCCGCAGATCCGGACCGACTCGAGCTCCTCCTCCTGGCTGACCTGGCCGCCCACCTCGTTCACGATCGAGGTCAGCTGCCTCGTGAGCGACGCCGCGGGCGCCGAGGTCGCGCGCGTGCGCGCGGTCGGCAGCGGCACGGCGCAGTTCGGCGAGTTCAAGGGCGACTACGGCCTCGCCGCGCGGCGCGCGGCGACGCGGCTGACCTCGCACCGCAGCACCGCGAACCGCCGCGCCCAGCAGCGGCAGCGCGGAGGCGCCCCACAAAAAACGCGCCCCTCGGGGCGCGTTCGTCATGGGAGCGTCGAAGCCCTGCTTACTTCGAGACGACCTTCACCATCTCGAGGCACTTGTTCGAGTAGCCCCATTCGTTGTCGTACCAGCTCACGAGCTTCACGAAGGTGCCGTCGAGCGCGATGCCGGCCTCGGCGTCGAAGATCGAGGTGCGCGGGTCGCCGCGGAAGTCGGTGGCGACCACCTTGTCCTCGGTGTAGCCGAGCACGCCCTTGAGCGCGCCTTCGCTCTGCGCCTTCATCTCGGCGCAGATCTCCTTGTAGCTCGCCTCGGTGTTGAGCTCGACCGTCAGGTCGACCACCGACACGTCCGAGGTCGGCACGCGGAAGCTCATGCCGGTGAGCTTCTTGTTGAGCTCGGGGATCACCACGCCCACGGCCTTGGCGGCGCCGGTGCTCGAGGGGATGATGTTCTCGAGGATGCCGCGGCCGCCGCGCCAGTCCTTGTTGCTCGGGC
>CBHTTS010000162.1:0-11551 GCA_966095775.1 uncultured Variovorax sp.
CCGCGGCCGCGCGGTGGGCCAGCGTCTTGCGCAGGCCCGCCTTCCAGGCGTCGGGCAGGTGGTCGACCGCGGGCATGAGCGCGAGCGCGATGTGCGCGGCGCGCGGACTCAGCGCGGCCGCGCCGGCGCGCAGCCGCGCGAGGGATTCGGTGCCGCTCATCGAGCGGCTCCGGCGCGGGGGCTGCGCATGCTCAGGCCGTCTGGATCTCGATGCGCCTCGGCTGGGCATGCTCGGCCTTCGGGATGCGCAGCTTCAGCACGCCCTGCGAGAGCTCGGCCGTGATCGCGGCCGTGTCGAGCTCCTTGCTGAGCGTGAACACGCGGCGGAAGCGGCCGAGGCCGACTTCGGTGTGGCTCGACTGCAGGCCGTCGGGCACGGCGATGTCGGACTCGGCGTCGATGGTCAGCGTGTCCGAGGCCACGTGCAGGCCGAGCTTGTCGCGCGAGACGCCGGGCAGGTCGGCGTAGAGCGTGATGCCGCCGGCATCCTCGATCACGTCGACCGGCGGCGTGAGCGCCGCGTCGCTGTAGCGCGTGTCGTCCTGGCGCGCGAGCTCGCGCTGCTGCTGAGCGGCCACGCGGGGCGAGGGGGTGGTGTTCATGGTCGTCTCTCCTTTCGCTTTCGTCGTTGCGTCGTTCACTGGACGGCGATGCGGCGAGGCTGCGACGAAGCACGGCGCTGGACCGTGATGCGCAGCACGCCGTCGCGGTACTTGGCCGTGACCGCGTCGGGATCGGCGTCGTCGGGCAGGGTCAGCACGCGGCGGAAGCTGCCCTCGAAGCGCTCGTTGATGTGGACGGCCGCCTTGGCGTCGGGCGCGGGCAGCGCATTGCCGCGCTTGCCGGCGATGGTCAGCAGGCCGCGCTCGAGGTTCACCTCGAGGCTGGACGGATCGACGCCGGGCGCGAAGGCGTAGATCTCGACGGTCTGCGGCGTGCCGCCGATGTTCAGCGCGGGAAAGCCGTTGCGGGCGAAGCCGCGGATGGTGGGAGACAGATCGAAGGCCTGCTGCATCTCGCGCTGCAGGCGATCCATCTCGGCGAACACGTCGCGCGGGAACAGGGATCGGTACATGGCGAAACCTCCATTGAGAAGAAAGTTGAAAGCCGCGCCGGAGGCGACCCCGGCGCTTCCGTTGTGCGAGATAGGTTCCGCGACCTTTTTTTCAAGAGGGGCATCGCACCGCCCGCGGGCGATCCGGCTCATGCTATGGCTGCGCGGGAGCAGCGAAAAAAATCCAATCCGCCGCCCTCTTGAAGGCCGGAGCCCGGGACCTATTTCGGATGTCGTCCAACACCACCGTTCAGTCGTCATTCCAAACCTGGAGGAATTTGTCATGCCGATGGACTTGCTCAAGCAGATCGCCGCGTCCCGTCTTCCCGTCTCGTTCCGCACCCCGAAGGAGATCGACGAGGTCCGCATCCTGCGCCAGGCCGGGCTCGTGATCGCCTTCGTGCCGGCCCCCGCCGATCCGCTCAAGCTCTCGGGCGCCGAGCCCACCGCGCAGGTGCTGGCCGTGACCGAGAAGGGCCGCGAAGAGCTCGCGCGGATCCACTACCCGGGCGAGCAGCCGCCGCCGCGACCCCACCGCGCGGGGCTCGGGCGCCTGCTCGGGCACGGGCGCCTCGGGCAGCGCCTGCAGCAGGTCTGGCCGAGCCGGCGTTACGATTCGCAAGGGTCGCAGCGCATGTAGGCCACATCCTTCCCGAACATGCGCGGAAATCCATCCCGGCCGGTGCCCCGTTCCGCGCTGAATCCCAGTCGCAACGAAAGTGCATCAACAGGAGACAGACATGGATTTCGAAGGCATCTACTGCTTTGACACGGCGACCGTGCGATTTGCGATCTACCCGGACGGTCCCGACGGCGCCCGCGTCGTCGCGCAGATCTCGGAGGAGACGCTGCACGACGTGTTCGGCACCCGCAACCTGGGCGACCGGCTGCTCGAGACCTGCAAGGCGCATTTCGATGCCATCGGCGCGGCCGCGCTGCGCCGCTACCGCGCCAACCCGCACCAGGCGATCGACCTCGACGTGCGCGACTTCCCCTCGCTGCGCGGCGGCGCCTCGCGCTGGGCCGACGAGCCCGTGACAGTTTCGGGCGAATTGATCACAACGTGATGTAAATCACGCCTCGCGTGCGGAGCGACGAGCATCTCTCCGACACGCGAAGTAGACCCATGATCCTGGGCCGCGCCGGATCGTTTCCGTAAATTCTGTACAGGCCTGTGAAGCCGTCGACGTGTCCGGTTGGACGCCCGGCCCGCAGCCCTTCTTCAGGGAGGAAGACCGGTGCCAACGACCCAGCTGACAACCGGACTCGAGGCGCACGACGCCTATCTGTTCCGCGAAGGAACGCATGCCCGCCTGTACGACCGGCTCGGTTGTCACCTCCGCGAAGGCGGCGGCGCCAGCTTCGCGGTGTGGGCGCCGAACGCGGAGTCGGTCTCCGTCGTCGGCGACTGGAACTACTGGTCGGGCGACGCGGACCCGCTGGTGGCCGATCCGGGCGGCACCGGCATCTGGCACGGCCACGTGCCGCAGGCGGCGCCCGGTCAGACCTACAAGTACCGCATCCGCTCCCGCGTCAACGGCCACGTGGTCGACAAGGCCGATCCCTTCGCCTTCTGCGCCGAGCTGCCGCCGGCGACGGCATCGCGCATCTGCGACCTGTCCTACGACTGGAACGACGCCGAATGGATGGCCACGCGCGCGGCGCGCAACGCGCTCGATGCGCCGATGTCGGTCTACGAGGTGCACCTCGGCTCGTGGCGCCGCCGCGAGGGCCAGTTCATGGGCTACCGCGAGATCGCGCACGAACTCGCGGCCTACGTGAAGCAGATGGGCTTCACGCACGTCGAGCTGATGCCCGTGACCGAGCATCCGTTCTACGGCTCCTGGGGCTACCAGACCACCGGCTACTTCGCGCCCACCTCGCGCTTCGGCTCGCCGCAGGACTTCATGTACCTGGTCGACCACCTGCACCAGAACGGCATCGGCGTGCTGCTCGACTGGGTGCCCTCGCACTTCCCGACCGACGAGCACGGCCTCGCGTTCTTCGACGGCACCCACCTCTACGAGCACGCGGACCCGCGCCAGGGCTTCCATCCCGAGTGGAACTCGAGCATCTTCAACTACGGCCGCAACGAGGTGCGCAGCTTCCTCGTGTCGTCGGGGCTGTTCTGGCTCGACCGCTACCACCTCGACGGCCTGCGCGTCGATGCGGTGGCCTCGATGCTCTACCTCGACTACGCGCGCAACCACGGCGAATGGATCCCCAACCGCCACGGCGGGCGCGAGAACCTCGAGGCGATCGAGTTCCTGCGCACGCTGAACCGCGCCGTCTACCGCGAGCACCCCGACACGCTCACGGTGGCGGAGGAGTCGACCGCCTGGCCGCGCGTCTCGCGGCCGACCGACATGGACGGCCTGGGCTTCGGCGAGAAATGGAACATGGGCTGGATGCACGACGTGCTCGCCTACATGAAGGAAGAGCCGGTCCATCGCAAGTACCACCACCACAAGATGACCTTCTCGCTGGTGTACGCCTTCCACGAGAACTTCGTGCTGCCGCTCTCGCACGACGAGGTGGTGCACGGCAAGGGGTCGCTGCTCAACAAGATGCCGGGCGACGCCTGGCAGCAGTTCGCGAACCTGCGCGCGCTGTTCGGCTACATGTGGGCGCACCCGGGCAAGAAGCTGCTGTTCATGGGCGGCGAGTTCGGCCAGCGCCGCGAATGGACGCACGACGGCGAACTCGAATGGTGGGTCTGCGGCCTCGAGGGCCACGGCGGGCTGCAGCGGCTGGTGGCCGAACTCAACCGCGTCTACCGCGACGCGCCTGCGCTCTACCAGCAGGACTTCTCTCCCGCGGGATTCGAATGGATCGCCGCCGACGATGCCGAGCACAGCGTGTTCGCGTTCCTGCGCAAGCCGCGCGACGGTGGGCCGCCACTGCTCGTGGTGAGCAACATGACGCCCGTGCCGCGCACCAACTACCAGCTGGGCGTGCCGCTCGGCGGCTTCTGGTGCGAGCGCATCAACACCGACGCCGTCGAGTTCGGCGGATCGGGCTGGGGCAACCTCGGCGGCATCGAAGCCGCCCCCGTGCGCGCGCATGGCCGCATGCATTCCCTGAGCCTCACCCTGCCGCCGCTGTCCACGCTGATCCTCGAGCACCGCCCATGAAGAAGAAACTCCCTGCCGTTCCCGCCATGGCCGTGGTCGTGGCCCCCGACCTCCACGACGGCGACCGCCGCGCCGTCATCGACGCCGTGTTCCCCTCGATCGACAACGGGCGCTTCGCGCTCAAGTGCACCGTCGGCGAGAGGGTGCACGTCAAGGCCCATTGCTTCACCGACGGCCACGACGTGGTGCGCGCCAACCTCTGCTGGCGCGCGGTCGGGCAGGCCGCGTTCCGCGAAGTGCCGATGACGCCGCTCGTCAACGACGTGTGGGAGGCGAGCTTCGCGCCGCCGGCGATCGGACGCTACGTCTACACCGTCGCGGCATGGGTCGATCCCTTCGAGTCGTGGCGCCACGAGCTGGTGCGCCGCGTCGAGCTCGAGGACGTGCGCATCGCGCTGCAGGTCGGCGTGCTCGAGATCACCGCCGCGGCCGAGCGCGCCGAGGGCGCGGACCGGCAGGCGCTCGCGCGCTGGGCCACCGAGCTCGGCGCGGTGGCGGCCGACCCCGGGGCGCAGGTCTCCACGCTCAAGGCGCTCGCGCTCGACGACGAGCTCGCGATGCTCGCGCGCCGCCATCCCGACCGGCGGCGCGAGGTGCGCCATGCGGTGGAGCTGCCGCTCGAGGTCGAGCGCGAGCGCGCGCGCTTCAGCACCTGGTACGAGCTGTTCCCGCGCTCGGCGAGCGCGACGCCCGGCGTGCACGGCACCTTCCGCGACGTCGAGGCCCGGCTGCCCGCGATCGCCGCGATGGGCTTCGACGTGCTCTACTTCCCGCCGATCCATCCGATCGGCCGGCAGCAGCGCAAGGGGCCGAACAACACGCTGGTCGCGGGGCCCGACGACGTCGGCAGCCCGTGGGCGATCGGCGCGGCCGAGGGCGGCCACAAGTCGATCCTGCCCGCGCTCGGCACGATCGAGGACTTCCGCCACCTGCGCGACCAGGCGGCCTCGCACGGCATCGAGCTCGCGCTCGACATCGCCTTCGAGTGCGCGCCCGACCATCCCTACGTCAAGGCCCATCCCGACTGGTTCCGCTGGCGGCCCGACGGCAGCGTGCAGTACGCCGAGAACCCGCCCAAGAAGTACCAGGACATCTATCCCTTCAACTTCGAGAGCGAGGACTGGCGCGGCCTCTGGGCCGAGCTGCACAGCGTGATCGCGTACTGGGTGGGCGAGGGCGTGCGCGTGTTCCGCGTCGACAACCCCCACACCAAGGCCTTCCCGTTCTGGGAGTGGGTGATCGCCGAGATCCGGCGCGAGCACCCCGAGGTGATCTTCCTCGCCGAGGCCTTCACGCGGCCCAAGGTGATGCACCGGCTCGCGAAGCTGGGCTTCTCGCAGTCCTATACCTACTTCACATGGCGCAACACCAAGCAGGAGCTGACCGAGTACTTCACCGAGCTCTCGACCGCGCCCGGCATCGACTACTTCCGTCCCAACGTCTGGCCCAACACGCCGGACATCCTGCACGAGCGGCTGCAGGGCGGCGAGATGCCGGTCTACATGGCGCGGCTGGTGCTCGCGGCCACGCTCTCGGCCAACTACGGCATCTACGGCCCGACCTACGAACTGCGCGAGCACCTGCCGCGCGAGCCCGGCAGCGAGGAGTACCGCGACTCCGAGAAATACCAGCTGCGGCACTGGAACCACGACGACCCCGCGAGCCTCGCGCCCTTCATCGCGCGCGTGAACCGCATCCGGCGCGAGAACCCGGCGCTGCAGCGCGACCGCGGCCTGCGCTTCCTGCCGGTCGAGAACGACCAGCTGATCGCCTATGCGAAGACCTCCGAGGGCGGCGACAACGTGATCGTCACCGTCGTCAACCTCGACCCCCACAACGTGCAGTCGGGCTGGATCGGACTCGACCCTCAGAGCCTGGGCGTGGAGCCCGGGCGCGACTTCCAGATGCACGACCTGCTCAGCGGCCAGCGCTTCACCTGGCACGGCGAGTGGCACTACGTGCGGCTCGACCCGCACAGCGTTCCCGCGCACATCTTCGTCGTGCGGCGGCGCCAGAACGACGAACGCGATTTCGACTATTTTCTGTGAGGGGGTCCGATGAACGCACCTGTATCCCATATTGCGCTCGAAACGGTCGAGATCGACACCAGCGACGATCCGCTCTGGTACCGCGACGCGGTGATCTACCAGCTCAACGTCAAGGCCTTCTTCGACTCCAACAATGACGGCGTGGGCGACTTCAAGGGCGTGACGGCCAAGCTCGACTACGTCAAGGAGCTCGGCGTCAACACCATCTGGCTGATGCCCTTCTATCCCTCGCCGCTGCGCGACGACGGCTACGACATCTCGGCCTACGAGGACGTGAACCCGCAGTACGGCACGCTCGACGACTTCCGCGAGATGCTCGACGAGGCCCACAAGCGCGGGCTGCGCGTGATCACCGAGCTGGTCATCAACCACACCTCGAGCGACCATCCCTGGTTCCAGGCCGCGCGCAACGCGCCGCCCGGGTCGCCCGAGCGCGACTTCTACGTCTGGAGCGACACCGACCAGATCTACCAGGGCACGCGGATCATCTTCACCGACACCGAGACCTCGAACTGGGCCTGGGACCCGGTGGCCAAGGCCTACTACTGGCACCGCTTCTTCAGCCACCAGCCCGACCTCAACTTCAACAACCCGAAGGTGCTGGAGGCGGTGTTCAAGACCATGCGCTTCTGGCTGGACATGGGCGTGGACGGCTTCCGGCTCGACGCCATCCCCTACCTGTGCGAGCGCGACGGCACCAGCAACGAGAACCTGCCCGAGACCCATGTGGTGATCAAGCAGCTGCGCGCCGCCATCGACGCGCAGTACAAGAACCGCTTCCTGCTGGCCGAGGCCAACATGTGGCCCGAGGACGTGCGCGAGTACTTCGGCGACGGCGACGAGTGCCACATGGCCTACCACTTCCCGCTGATGCCGCGCATGTACATGGCGATCGCGCAGGAGGACCGGCACCCGATCGTCGAGATCATCCAGCAGACCCCCGAGATCCCGGACAGCTGCCAGTGGGCCATCTTCCTGCGCAACCACGACGAGCTCACGCTCGAGATGGTGACCAGCAAGGAGCGCGACTACATGTACAACATGTACGCGGCCGACCTGCGCGCGCGCATCAACCTCGGCATCCGGCGCCGCCTCGCGCCGCTGATGGAGAACGACATCGACCGCGTGAAGCTCATGAACGGCATGCTGCTGTCGATGCCCGGCTCGCCGATCATCTACTACGGCGACGAGATCGGCATGGGCGACAACGTCTTCGTGGGCGACCGCAACGGCGTGCGCACGCCGATGCAGTGGAGCCCGGACCGCAACGCCGGCTTCTCGCGCGCCGACCCGCAGCGGCTCTACCTGCAGCCGATCATGGACCCGATGTTCGGCTACGAGGCGCTCAACGTCGAGGCCCAGGCGCGCGACAGCAGCTCGCTGCTCAACTGGACCAAGCGCATGCTCGCGGTGCGCAAGACCAGCCACGCCTTCGGGCGCGGCCGGCGGCGCTTCCTCAAGCCCGGCAACCGCAAGATCCTCGCCTACCTGAGCGAGTACGGCGACGACATCATCCTCACGGTGTTCAACCTCTCGCGCGCCGCGCAGCCGGTGGAGCTCGACCTGTCGGAGTTCAAGGGCCGGGTGCCGATCGAGATGCTCGGGCGCGCGCCGTTCCCGCCGATCGGCGAGCTGCCGTACCTGCTCACGCTGGCCTCGTACGGTTTCTACTGGTTCCGCCTCACTTCCGATGCCGAGATGCCGAGCTGGCACCAGGAGGGCGTGGCGCTGCAGGAATGGCCCACGCTGGTGCTGTTCGACGGATGGACCAGCTTCTTCCGCGAGCGCGTGATGCCGTGGCGCATCGGCATGTCCGAGCGCATGCGCAACCAGTTCGAGCTCGAGACGCTGCCGCGCCACATCGAGATCCAGCGCTGGTACGCCTCCAAGGGCACGCCGATCGCGCGCGCCCGGCTCGCGGACCATGCGATCTGGGAGGCCGACGGCCAGAGCTGGATGCTGCCGCTGCTCGAGCTCGACGGGCCGCCGGGCGGCGCGACCTACTTCATGCCGCTCGCGCTGGCCTGGGAGGAGCGCGACGAGGAGCGCATGAACCGCCTCGCGCAGGCCGCGCTCGCCAAGGTGCGGCAGCAGGCGCAGGTGGGCCTGATGGGCGACGCCTTCTACGACGAGGCCTTCTGCCGCGCGCTGGTGCGCGCGATCCGCGACGGCATGGAGCTGCCCACGGCCGGCGGCCGGCTGCGCTTCCAGCCGACCGCGGCCTTCGCGGGCGTCGACGCCGACATCGCGAACCTGGCGGTCGGCCGCCCGAGCGGCGTGAGCAGCAACACCGTGCTCACGCTCGACGAGACGCTGTTCCTCAAGGGCTACCGCAACCTGCGCGAAGGGCTCAACCCCGAGCTCGAGATGGGCCGCTTCCTGACCGAGGTCGCGAAGTACCCGTCGTGCGTGCCGGTGCTCGGCGCGCTCGAGTACATCGGCAACGACGGGCGCACCATGACGCTCGCGATGGTGCAGGGCTACGTGTCGAACCAGGGCGACGGCTGGGACCACACGCTCGACTACCTCGAGCGCTTCCTGCGCGACGTGGCCACGACCGCTGCGCCGCTGCCCGATCCGCTCGCCGCGCACGGTGGCTTCCTCGCGCTGATGACCGTGCTCGGCCAGCGCACCGCCGAGCTGCACAACGCGCTCGCGATGCGCACTGGCGCCGCGGCCTTCGAGCCCGAGGCGCTGCTGCCCGAGGACGTCGCGCGCTACGCGGCGCAGGCCGGCAGCGACGCCACGGCCACGCTGGCGCTGCTGCGCGAGCGGCTGGCGCAGCTGCCCGCGCCGGTGCAGGCCGACGCGCAGGCCCTGCTCGGCATGGAGGGCGCGCTGCAGGCGCTGATCGCCGCGCGCCGGCCGCAGGCGCAGGGCGCCATCAAGAGCCGCTACCACGGCGACTTCCACCTCGGCCAGGTGCTGGTGAAGGACAACGACTTCGTGATCATCGACTTCGAGGGCGAACCCGCGCGCAGCTTCGACGAGCGCCGCGCCAAGGGCTCGCCGCTGCGCGACGTCGCGGGCATGCTGCGCTCCTTCAACTACGCGCGCTGGTCCGCGCTGCGGCGCGTGGCGCAGAGCACGGAGGAGGCGGCCTACCTGGCCCCGGCGGCGGCCGCCTGGGAGCAGGCCGCGCGGCAGGCCTTCCTCGACGGCTACGCCCAGGCGCTCGCGCCGGCCGGCGCCGGAGCCGCGCCGCTCGACGCCGAGCTGCTCGCGCTGTTCGAGCTCGAGAAGGCGCTCTACGAGCTGCGCTACGAGCTCAACAACCGCACCGACTGGGCGCAGGTGCCGCTCAACGGCGTGCTCGCGATGCTGCCGGCCGCCTGACGCGCGCGGCCCGCGCGGCGCACGCATCGACCTCGACCTCGACCTCATCCTTCACCGCATCTCGCACGGGAGAAAACACATGGAACGCTTTGGCATTCAACTCGAGCCGCTGAACGCGATGCTCTACCAGATCGGTGCCTTCGTGCCGCGGCTGGCCATCGCGCTGGTCGTGGTGCTGGCGGGCTGGCTGATCGCGAAGACCGTGCGCTTCGCCGTCACCAAGGGCCTGCGCGCGATCAACTTCAACGTGCTGACCGAGCGCGCCGGGCTCGACAACTTCCTGCGCCAGGGCGGCTGGGGCGGCGACACCAGCAGCCTGATCGGGGTGATGGCCTACTGGCTCGTGATCCTCGCGGCGCTGCTGATGGCCTTCAACGGCCTGGGCCTGAGCTACATCGCCGACCTGCTCGGCCGCGTGGTCTGGTTCGTGCCCAACCTCTTCGTCGCGCTGCTCGTGCTGGCCTTCGGCTCGTACTTCGCGCGCTTCGTGGGCGAGGCCGTCGCGAGCTACCTGCGCGGCGTCGAGATGCGCGAGGCGGCGCTGCTCGGGCGCATCGCGCGCTACGCGGTGATGGCCTTCGTGATCCTGATCGCGCTCGACCAGGTCAAGGTCGGCGGCGACATCGTGCGCGAGAGCTTCCTCGTGGTGCTCGCCGGCGTGGTGTTCGCGCTCGCGCTCGCCTTCGGCCTCGCGGGCAAGGACTGGGCCGCGGCGCAGATCGAGCGCTGGTGGCCGCGGCTGCCGAAGGACGGCAGCGCGGCGCCCGGCAGCCGCAGCGTCGTGAGCAGCGACCCCGCCGCACCGCAGCGCAGGCCGGCCCCGCCCGGCGACCGGCCGCCGCGCTGAGCCCGCCCGAGCGGTTGCCGCTCGGCTTTTCTTCGACACCACCCATACCTCCGACACCTTCGCGACCGACCTTTTTTGATGACACGCAGCAGAAGCAATCCGATCACGGCCGTCTGGCCCGGCCGCCCCTATCCGCGCGGCGCCACCTGGGACGGGGAGGGGGTCAATTTCGCGCTCTTCTCCCAGCATGCGCAGGGCGTCGACCTGTGCCTCTTCGACGAGAAGGGCCGCCACGAGATCCAGCGCATCCCGCTGCGCGAGCGCACCGACGGCGTCTGGCACTGCTACCTGCCCGAGGCGCGGCCGGGGCAGGCCTACGGCTACCGCGTCCACGGGCCCTACAAGCCCGAGGAGGGCCACCGCTTCAACGCGCACAAGCTGCTCGTCGATCCCTACGCGAAGGACCTCGTGGGCGAGCTGCGCTGGGGCGACGCGCTCTATGGCTACACCGTGGGCAGCAAGCGCGAGGACCTTTCGTTCGACCGCCGCGACAGCGCCCCGCTCGTGCCCAAGGGCCGGGTGCTCGAGACCGCCTTCACCTGGGGCGACGACCGGCGGCCCGCGATCCCGTGGCAGGACATGGTGATCTACGAGCTGCACGTGCGCGGATTCACGATGCGCCACCCCGAGGTGCCGACGGCGCTGCGCGGCACCTACGCGGGGCTGTGCTGCGCGCCCGTGGTCGACTACCTCAAGCGGCTCGGCGTGACCACGGTCGAGCTGCTGCCGGTGCACAGCTTCCTCAACGACCGGCACCTGGCCGAGAAGGGGCTGCAGAACTACTGGGGCTACAACTCGCTCGCGTACTTCGCGCCCGAGACCCGCTACAGCGCCTCGGGCAAGGTGAAGGAATTCAAGACCATGGTCAAGACGCTGCACTCGGCAGGCATCGAGGTGATCCTCGACGTGGTCTACAACCACACCTGCGAGGGCAACCAGCTCGGGCCCACGCTCTCGATGCGCGGCGTGGACAATGCCTCCTACTACATCATCAACGCCGAGAACCGGCGCTACTACGACGACTTCACCGGCTGCGGCAACACCGTCAACCTCGAGCATCCGCATGCGCTGCAGCTGGTGATGGACTCGCTGCGCTACTGGGTCGAGGAGATGCACGTCGACGGCTTCCGCT
>CBHTTS010000163.1:0-11508 GCA_966095775.1 uncultured Variovorax sp.
CGCGCAGCGCGCCGAGGTCTCGCCCGCGCTGCAGGCGGCGCTCGCGGCCAATGCGGCCGAGGCCGCGGCGCGCGGCAGCGGCCCCGCGGCGGCCGGCGACCCGCCGCCGCAGCCGGCCGCCGCCTTCGCCATCGCGCTGCTCGGCGCCCTGCTCGGCGGGTTGCTGCTGAACCTCATGCCCTGCGTGTTCCCGATCCTCGCGATCAAGATCCTGGGCTTCGCGCGGCAGGCCGGCAACCGCAGCGCGCACCGCACCGCGGGCCTGGCCTACACGGCGGGCGTGATGGCCTCGTTCCTCGCGCTCGGCGGCGCGATGCTCGCGCTGCGCGCCGCGGGCGCCCAGCTCGGCTGGGGCTTCCAGCTGCAGTCGCCGGCGGTGGTCGCGGCGCTCGCGGCGCTGTTCACGCTGCTGGGCCTGAACCTCGCCGGGGTGTTCGAGTTCTTCCGCGCCGCGCCGGTCTCGCTGTGCTCGGCGCAGGCGAAGCATCCGGTGGTCAACGACTTCCTCTCGGGCGTGCTGGCGGTGGTGATCGCCTCGCCCTGCACCGCGCCGTTCATGGGCGCCTCGCTCGGCTTCGCGATCGGCCTGCCGGCCGCGCAGGCGCTGCTGCTGTTCGCGGCGCTGGGCCTGGGCCTCGCGCTGCCCTACCTCGTCGCGGGCTTCGTGCCGGCCGTGGCGCGGCTGCTGCCGAAGCCCGGCCCCTGGATGGGCACGCTGCGCCGCCTGCTCGCGTTCCCGATGTTCGCGACCGTCGCCTGGCTGGTCTGGGTGCTGGGGCAGCAAAGCGGCATCGACGGCGCGGGCGCGCTGCTCGCGCTGCTGGTGTGCATGGCCGCGGTCGTGTGGGCGCTCACGCTGCGCGGGCGCACGCGGGTGGTGATCGCCTCGGTGCTGGTCGCCATCACGGCCGTGCTCGCCGCGGCGATCGGCGGCAACGTGCTGCAGCCCGTGGAGCCGGCGCGGGCCGCGTCGCTCGCGGCCCCGGCCGATGCGCGCTGGCAGCCCTGGTCGAGCGAGCGCGTCGCAGCGCTCACCGCGGCCGGGCAGCCGGTGTTCATCGACTTCACGGCCGCGTGGTGCGTGACCTGCCAGTACAACAAGAAGACCACGCTGGCCGATCCCGAGGTGCTGGCCGACTTCGACGCGCGCAAGGTCGCGATGCTGCGCGCCGACTGGACGCGCCGCGATCCCGCGATCACGGCCGCGCTCAACGCGCTGGGCCGCAGCGGCGTGCCGCTGTACGTGCTCTTGCCGCCCGGCAAGCCGCCCGTGATCCTGACCGAGATCCTCGGCAAGGACGAGGTGCACGCGGCGCTCGCGCGCCTTTGACCCCGGCCCGACATGGGTTGTCACATGCACATGAGAAAAGCGCTCTAAGCTGTCGCCGTTGTTCGTTTTCTTCTGAAGTATGGAGTTCAAGCCGGCCATGTCCCCTACGCCATCGCCCGACTCTCGTTCCATCCGCGCGGCGCGCCAGGCCCGCGCCGCCCTGAGCCGCGCCTCGCGCCGCGCGGTGGTCGCCGCCGCCGTCGCGCTCGGCGCCACCTTCCTGATGGGCAACAACGCCTTCGCCGCGCCCGCCGTGGGCCAGAAGGCACCCGATTTCATGGCCGTCGACACCAGCGGCAACAAGCACAAGCTCTCGGACTTCGCCGGCAAGTTCGTGGTGCTCGAATGGACCAACCCGGGCTGCCCCTTCGTGCGCAAGCACTACCACAGCGGCAACATGCCCGCGACGCAGAAGTCCGCGACCGAGAAGGGCGTGGTCTGGCTCGCCGTCAACTCCACCGAGCGCGCCGCGAGCGACTACCTGCAGCCCGCCGCCCTCGACGCCTGGATGAAGTCGCAGAAGGCCGCGCCCACCGCGGTGCTGATGGACGAGGACGGCGTGATCGGCCAGGCCTACGGCGCGCGCACCACGCCGCACATCTTCATCATCGATCCCAAGGGCACGCTGGTGTACGCCGGCGGCATCGACAGCATCGCCTCGGCGCGGCCCGACGACATCAAGACCGCGACCAACTACGTGAACCAGGCGCTCGGCGAGGCCTTCGGCGGCAAGCCGATCTCGGCCGCCTCGACGCGGCCCTACGGCTGCTCGGTCAAGTACAAGTCGACCTGAGGCCGCGGCCTTCCTGGCATTGACAGCTACCTGACCACGGCGGTCAGGTCGCGGTCGGGGAGCCCGGCCTACCCTCGGCGCATCGAAACGCCCAAGGGGACAAGAAAGATGTCGAAATTCGCCACCGTGCTGCGCGTGACAGGCGGCAACTTCATGGAGATGTTCGACTTCTTCCTGTTCGGCTTCTACGCCACGCAGATCTCCAGGGCCTTCTTCCCCGCGGGCGACGAGTTCGCCTCGCTGATGCTGACCTTCATGACCTTCGGCGCGGGCTTCCTGATGCGCCCGCTGGGCGCGATCTTCCTCGGCGCCTACGTCGACCGCGTGGGCCGCCGCCAGGGCCTGATCGTCACGCTCGCGCTGATGGCGCTCGGCACGCTGCTGATCGCCTGCGTGCCGGGCTACGCGACCATCGGCCTCGCGGCGCCGCTCCTGGTGCTGGCCGGGCGGCTGCTGCAGGGCTTCTCGGCCGGCGTCGAGCTCGGCGGCGTCTCGGTCTACCTCTCGGAGATGGCCACGCCCGGGCGCAAGGGCTTCTACGTGAGCTGGCAGTCGGCGAGCCAGCAGGTGGCGATCGTCGTCGCGGCCGCGCTCGGCTGGTGGCTCAACGTGCGCTTCACGGCGCAGGAGATCGCCGACTTCCACTGGCGCATCCCGTTCTTCGTGGGCTGCCTGATCGTGCCCGCGCTGTTCGTGATCCGCCGTTCGCTGCAGGAGACCGAGGAGTTCCTCGCGCGCCGGCACCGCCCCGCGGCGCGCGAGATCTTCCGCTCGATGCTCGCGAACTGGGGCCTCGTGCTCGCGGGCATGCTGCTGGTGGCGATGACCACCGTGTCGTTCTACCTGATCACGGTCTACACGCCGACCTTCGGCAAGGCCGTGCTGCACCTGAGCACGACCGACGCGCTCGTCGTGACGCTGTGCGTGGCGGTCTCGAACTTCGTCTGGCTGCCCGTCATGGGCGCGCTGTCCGACCGCGTGGGGCGCCGGCCGCTGCTGATCCTGTTCACCGTGCTGACGATCCTGACGGCCTACCCGGCCCTCAAGTGGCTGGTGGCGGCGCCGAGCTTCGCGCGCATGCTCGAGGTCGAGCTCTGGCTGTCCTTCCTCTACGCGAGCTACAACGGCGCGATGGTGGTGGCGCTGACCGAGGTGATGCCGGTGGACGTGCGCACCGCCGGCTTCTCGCTCGCCTACAGCCTCGCGACCGCGCTGTTCGGCGGCTTCACGCCCGCGATCGCGACCGCGCTCATCGAGGCCACGGGCGACAAGGGCGCGCCGGGCCTGTGGATGACCGCCGCCGCGCTCTGCGGCCTGGTCGCGACGCTGGTGCTGTACCGGCGGCAGGTCGATCCGGCCGATGCCGGGCGCGTGCCCGTGGTCTGACCCGTGGCGGGCCGAGGGCCGCAGGCGCCCTGCGACAATCGGGGGATGCCCTTCGCCCCATTGCAAAACGACACGTTCCTGCGGGCCTGCTGGCGCCAGGCCACCGACCACACGCCCGTCTGGCTGATGCGCCAGGCCGGCCGCTACCTGCCCGAATACGTGGCCACGCGCGCCAAGGCCGGCAGCTTCATGGGGCTCGCGACCAACGTCGACCATGCCACCGAGGTCACGCTGCAGCCGCTCGCGCGCTATCCGCTCGACGCCGCGATCCTGTTCTCCGACATCCTCACCGTGCCCGACGCGATGGGCCTGGGCCTCTCGTTCGAGGCCGGCGAGGGCCCGCGCTTCGCGCGGCCGGTGCGCGACGAGGCGGCCGTGGCCGCGCTCGCGGTGCCCGACATGCAGAAGCTGCGCTACGTGTTCGACGCGGTCGCCTCGATCCGCAAGGCGCTCGACGGCCGCGTGCCGCTGATCGGCTTCTCGGGCAGCCCCTGGACGCTGGCCTGCTACATGGTCGAAGGCGCCGGCTCGAGCGACTACCGGCTCGTGAAGAGCATGCTCTACGGCCGGCCCGACCTGATGCACCGCGTGCTCGCGGTCAACGCCGACGCCGTGGCCGCCTACCTCAACGCCCAGATCGACGCCGGCGCGCAGGCCGTGATGGTCTTCGACAGCTGGGGCGGCGTGCTCGCCGACGGCGCGTTCCAGGAATTCAGCCTCGCCTACACCGCGCGCGTGCTCGCGGGCCTGAAGCGCCAGGGCGCCGACGGCCGGCCCGTGCCGCGCATCGTGTTCACCAAGGGCGGCGGCCTCTGGCTCGAGGCCATGCGCGCGCTCGACTGCGAGGTGCTCGGCGTCGACTGGACCGTGAACCTCGGCGCCGCGCGCCGGCTGGTCGGCGAGGGCAGCGACGGCCGGGCCAAGGCGCTGCAGGGCAACATCGATCCCAACGTGCTGTTCGCGCCGCCGGCGCGCATCGAGGCCGAGGTCCGCAAGGTGCTCGAGGCCTTCGGCGCGCCGCACACCGACGCCGCCAGCGCCGGGCCGACCCACATCTTCAACCTCGGCCACGGCATCAGCCAGTTCACGCCGCCCGAGCATGTGGCGGCGCTGGTCGAGGCCGTGCACGCCGGTTCGCGGGCGATGCGCCGCTGACGTTCGCGCGCTCGCGGCGGCGTCGCCGCGCGGCCGGCAAACGAGGTGCCCATGACTTTGTCAAGCGGAAAAACGGCCTCCCCGACCCGACTTATGCACAAAACGCGTGTTGCACTGCGCAAGAACATCTGAAGCGGCTTCTTCTTTGCTACCAAAGGGATAGCGCGCCTAAGTGCTTGATTTATATAGGTTTTGAGTTTTGCTTTTTTTACGGGCAATCCAGCGGAAGCCTTGATTTTCAAGGCTTCGCAGCCTTCCCCGCCCCGTTGTCAACAAAGTTATCCACACAAACTCTGGATGGCTTTCAAAGCACTTGAAAATCAACGACTTAAGCCTGTTTGCTCCAAGTCACCTTAACAAAGATGCACAGCGAGGACGGTTTGCCTCCCACCCCTTCCCTGCACGCGGGCGCGCGCCGATGACCGGAGCGGACGCTGCCGCCGCCCTGCCCTGGCGCATCGACGTCGCGGTCCAGACGCCCGCGCACAGCGCGCTGGGCGACGTGCTGAGCTATGCCGCCGCGGGGCCGCTCGCGCCCGGCACGCTGGTGCGGGTGCCGCTGGGCCGGCGCGAGGTGCTCGGCGTGGTCTGGAACGCGGCGCCCGCCGAGGCGGCGGCGTCGGAGATGGCGCTCAAACCCGTGAGCGCGGCGCTCGACGGCCTGGCGCCGCTCGGCGACGGCTGGCGCGAGCTGGTGGCCTTCGCGGCGCGCTACTACCAGCGCTCGATCGGCGAGATCGCGCTCGCGGCGCTGCCGCCGCAGCTGCGCGACCTCGACGCCACGCAGCTGGCGCGGCGGCTCAAGCGCCGCACCGCCGCGGGGCCGGTGGTCCCGACCGCGGAGTCCGCGCAGCCGGTCGCGCTCAGCGCCGAGCAGTCGGCCGCGCTCGCGCGCATCGAGGGCGCCGCCGCGGGCACCTTCCTGCTCGCGGGCAGCACCGGCAGCGGCAAGACCGAGGTCTACCTGCGCTGCGTGGCCGACCTGCTCGCGGCCGATCCGGCGGCGCAGGCGCTCGTCATGGTGCCCGAGATCAACCTCACGCCCCAGCTCGAGGCCCGCTTCAAGGCGCGCTTCGGCGAGCAGGCGGTGGTCTCGATGCACAGCGGCATGACCCCGCCGCAGCGGCTCGCGAGCTGGCTGGCCGCGCACGGCGGCGGCGCGCGCATCGTGCTGGGCACGCGCATGGCGGTGTTCGCGTCGATGCCGGGGCTGCGGCTCGTCGTCGTCGACGAGGAGCACGATCCGAGCTACAAGCAGCAGGAGGGCGCGCGCTACTCGGCGCGCGACCTCGCGGTCTGGCGCGGGCAGCGCGAGGGCGCGAAGGTGATCCTCGGCTCGGCCACGCCCTCGCTCGAGAGCTGGCACCAGAGCCGCCCCGCCGAAGGCGAGGACCCGGGCGGGCGCTACGTGCGCCTGTCGATGCCCTCGCGCATCGGCACCGGCGCGCTGCCGGCGGTGCGCATCGTCGACATGAACCTGCAGCCGCCGAAGACCGTGCTCTCGGCCGCGCTGCTCGACGCCATCGGCCAGCGCATCGCGCGCGGCGAACAGAGCATGGTGTTCCTCAACCGCCGCGGCTATGCCCCGGTGCTCGCCTGCGCCGACTGCGGCTGGAAGAGCGAATGCCCGCACTGCAGCGCCTACCGCGTGTTCCACAAGATCGACCGCACGCTGCGCTGCCACCACTGCGGCTTCACCGAGCGCGTGCCGCGCGCCTGCCCCGGCTGCGGCAATCCCGACATCGCGCCCGTGGGCCGCGGCACCGAGCGGCTCGAGGAGCACCTGGCCGAGCTGTTCGCCGCGGTGCGGCGGGCCGACGGCAGCGCGGTACGCATCGCGCGCATCGACGCCGACAGCACCCGGAAGCAGGGCGCGCTCGAATCGCAGCTCGCGGCCGTGCATGCGGGCGAGGTCGACGTGCTCGTGGGCACGCAGATGATCGCCAAGGGGCACGACTTCCGCCGCATCACGCTGGTGGCCGCGGTGAACCCCGACGGCGCGCTGTTCTCGAGCGACTTCCGCGCGCCCGAGCGCCTGTTCAGCCTGCTGATGCAGTCGGCCGGCCGCGCGGGCCGCGATGCCGCCTACCTCGCCGCCCAGGGCGCCACGGCCGAGATGTGGATCCAGACGCACCATGCGCAGCATCCGCTGTTCGCCGCGCTGCGCCGGCACGACTACGCGGCCTTCGCGCGCCAGCAGCTCGAGGAGCGCGCCGCCGCGGGCATGCCGCCGTTCGCGTTCCAGGCGCTGCTGCGCGCCGACGCGCGCAGCCAGGAAGCCGCGCAGGCCTTCCTCCAGGCCGCGAGCGAGGCCGCCGATGGGCTCGAGGGCGCGGACCGCGTCGTGCGCTACCCCGCGGTGCCGCTCGCGATCCAGCGCGTGGCCAACGTGGAGCGCGCGCAGATGCTGATCGAGAGTCCTTCGCGCGCCGCGCTGCAGCGCCTGCTGTCGCAATGGCAGCCGCTGCTGCACGCGCTGCGCCGCTCACCCGAGGGCAAGGGCGTGATCCGCTGGCTGATCGACGTCGATCCGCACAGCATCTGAGGCCGCGGCGCAGGCCGGGCCGGGGGCGTCAGTGCTTCCCCATGTCCACGTAGCGCAGTTCTCCGCTGCCGCGGCGCCGCGCCACGCTCGCCGGCCAGGCGAACACCACCAGGCTCAGGGCGCCCAGTGCGAGCGCGGCGCCCGTGTGGAGCAGCCCGGTGTGCCATGACCAGCCGGCACCTGCGATCCATGCGAGCCACAGCAGGAAACGAACGAGTATTCCCATCGTGTCACCCATTTGATACTTTGATTTGCAAACACTCTAACAGGACATTAGCAAACTCAAGTATTCATCCTAAGTGATAACAAACCCTATGCCGTACGGCCAAGGCGGGCGCGTGGAAAATTTCTGAAAAAGGTGTTGACGCGACCCGCAGCCGCTGCGCAAGCTGTAACCGTGCGGCCCATCCCGGCGCCGCGCCCGCCGACGCCAGGGCCTGGCCGCAAGGGTTGCCGTGAAACCGTCTTCATGCCTTGCTTGGACGCTGTGGTTCGCATGCCTCGCATGCGCGGCGGCCGAACTCGACCTGCAGGGCCAGCGCCTCGTGGTCTCGGGCATGCTCGACGGCAGCGCGGTGCAGCGCTTCACGCAGCTGCTCGGCAAGGGCGGCGTGCGCACCGTGGTGTTCGAGGATTCGTCGGGCGGCACCGCCGAGGCCGCCGGCGCCTTCGCCGAGGCGATCCGCGCGAGCGGCGTGGACACCGAGGTCCGCGGCCAGTGCATGGCGGCCTGCGCCTATGCCTTCCTGGCCGGCCGCACGCACCGCTTCGGCGATGGCCTGCAGGTCAACGGCGTGCTGCTGCCGGTGGCCGCGAAGCCCTCGGCGGCCGAACTGGCGGTGCGCTGGCGCGGCGACGAGGCGCGCAGGACGCTCGCGGCGTTCACGCCCGTCGCTTCCGCCACCCCCGACGCCGCGGCGCCGGCCGGCGAGCGCTGGCAGCCCGACCACGGCGTGCTCTTCACCGCGAGCCCCACGCTGTTCGGCCGCATCCACAACGCCTTCTACTGCGACGGCACCCAGGGCCGCGACTTCTCGAAGTGCGAGCACCTGCCCGATGCCGATCCCTTCGAGCTCGGCGTGCTGACGCCCTGAGCCTCAGCGCAGCAGCTTCACGGCGAGCGGGAAGCTGAAGAAGGTCGCCACGGTCGTCCAGAGGATGATGCGCGCGATGCGGCCGTTGTCGGCGCCGAAGCGCTCGGCCAGCATCGACACGTTGCTCGCGCTCGGCAGCGCGGCCACGAGCACGATCACCATCAGCGCCGGCGCGCCGAGCGGCAGTCCGAGCGCGACCGCGGCCTGCGCCACGGCCCAGACCAGCACCGGGTGCACGAGCAGCTTGACCAGCACCACCGGCAGCACGTCGGCGAGCGGTGCCTGCGCCGGCATCCGCGAGCGCGTGCCCATGGCCGCGGCCACCGCCGCGCTCGCGCCGTGCCCGCGCGCGAGCAGCGCCGAACGCGCCAGCACCGCGCCGATGGTGAACAGCGCCACCGGCGAGGCCGCGTCCGCGAGCATCGCGACGGTGCGGTCCACCGGGCCGGGCAGGCGCCAGCCGGCGGCCGACATCAGCACGCCGAGCAGGATCGACCACGGCATCGGGTTGACCAGCACCCCGCGCAGCGCCTGGCGCGCGGCCTGCCGCGGGCCGTGATGCCCGGCGCCCGCGCCGTCGAGGCGCGAGAGCGCGATGCACAGCGACGAGGTCACGACCAGGTCGAAGGCGATGGTGATGATCATCGGTCCCGCGGCCTGGTTGCCGAGCAGCGCGACCAGCAGCGGCACGCCCATGAAGCCGGTGTTCGGAAAGGCCGCGACCAGCGCGCCGAACGACGCGTCGTTCCAGCCGATGCGCGCGTTGCGCGTGGCGAGCACCACGCCCGCCACCACCGCGAGCGCCGAAAGGCCCCAGACCAGCGCCACGCTGCCGTCGAGCAGCTGGCCGATCGGCGTGCCGGCGCCGAAGCGCAGCAGCATGCACGGCAGCGCGAAGTACAGCACGAAGGTGTTGAGGCCCGGAATGGCGTCGAGCGGCAGGATGCGCGCGCGGGCGGCGCCGTAGCCCGCCGCGATGAGCGCAAAGAAAGGAAAGGTAACGAGAAAGATCGGCAGCACGGGGGCGATTGTCGCCGCGTCCCGCATCGTGAACTCCCGCTGCAGGAGCGGCACGCGCGGCCCCGTATCATTGCCCGCTTTCGCGTCCGTCGCGGCCTTCGCGGCCTCCCGTTCCCACGCCTCATGTCCTCCGGTCTCAATCTCGCCCAACAAGAAGCTGTCAACTACATGCACGGCCCCTGCCTGGTGCTGGCGGGCGCGGGCTCGGGCAAGACGCGCGTGATCACGCACAAGATCGCGCGGCTGATCCAGGCCGGCCTCGCGCCCAAGCGCATCGCGGCCATCACCTTCACCAACAAGGCCGCGAGCGAGATGCGCGAGCGCGCCAAGGGCCTGATCGGGCGCGACGCCAAGCACGTCGTGATCTGCACCTTCCACGCGCTGGGCGTGCGCATGATGCGCGAGGACGGCGGCGTGCTCGGCCTGAAGCCGGCGTTCAGCATCCTCGACAGCGACGACGTCACGAAGATCCTCAAGGACGCGGGCGGCACCACCGACGCGGCCACCGCGCGCATCTGGCAGTGGACCATCAGCAAGTGGAAGAACATGGGCATGAACGCCGCGCAGGCCGAGGCCGCCGCCGTGGACGACAACGAGCGCATCACCGCGCGCATCATGGCGCGCTACGAGGAGCGGCTCGCGGCCTACCAGAGCGTGGACTTCGACGACCTGATCGGCATGCCGCTGAAGCTGCTGCGCGACTTCCCCGAGGTGCGCGAGAAGTGGCAGCAGCACCTGGGCCACGTGCTCGTCGACGAATACCAGGACACCAACGCCACGCAGTACGAGCTGCTGAAGCTGCTGGTGGGCGAGCGCGGCCGCTTCACCGCGGTGGGCGACGACGACCAGTCGATCTACGGCTGGCGCGGCGCCACGCTCGACAACCTGCGCAAGCTGCCGGTGGACTATCCGACGCTCAAGGTCATCAAGCTCGAGCAGAACTACCGCTCGACGAGCGCGATCCTGCGCGCGGCCAACAACGTGATCGGCCCCAACCCCAAGCTGTTCCCGAAGACGCTGTTCTCCGAACTCGGCGAGGGCGAGCCGGTGCGCATCGTCGACGCCGACTCCGAGGCGCACGAGGCCGAGCGCGCGGTGGCCCGCATCATCAGCCTGCGCGCGGGCGACGCCGCCACGCAGGGCAAGCAGTTCAAGGAGTTCCGCGACTTCGCGATCCTCTACCGCGCCAACCACCAGGCGCGCGTGTTCGAGCAGGCGCTGCGCAAGGCGCAGATCCCCTACAAGGTCTCGGGCGGCCAGAGCTTCTTCGACCGCGCCGAGATCAAGGACCTGTGCGGCTGGTTCCGGCTCTGGGTCAACAACGACGACGATCCGGCCTTCCTGCGCGCCATCACCACGCCGAAGCGCGGCATCGGCCACACCACGCTCGCCGCGCTCGGCACCTTCGCGAGCCAGTACAAGCTGAGCCTGTTCGAGGCGCTGTTCAGCCCGTCGCTGCCGAGCGTGATGCCGCGGCGCGCGCTCGAGAGCCTGCACGAGTTCGGCCGCTACATCAACGACCTCGAATACCGCGCGCGCCGCACGATGGGCGCCGAGGACTCGCGCGCCTTCATGCTCGAGTGGCTCAAGGAGATCGAGTACGAGAAGCACCTCTACGACGGCGAGGACAGCGAGCAGGCCGCGGCCGCGCGCTGGACCAACGTGATGGAGTTCGTCGACTGGATGTCGCAGCGCGCGGGCGGCACGCTCGACGACGCCTCGGGCGCCGACGGCGCGGCCGCCGAGGGCGAGCGCAAGAGCTTGCTCGAAGTGGCGCAGACCATCTCGCTGCTGTCGACCATCAGCGAGCGCGAGCAGGACCAGAACGTGGTCACGCTCTCGACGCTGCATGCCTCCAAGGGCCTCGAATGGCCGCACGTGATGCTGATCGGCGTGACCGAGGGCCTGCTGCCCTTCAAGCTCGAGGACGACGACGGCCGCCAGCAGAAGGTGAGCGACGACACGCTGCAGCGGCTGCAGGAGGAGCGCCGGCTCATGTACGTGGGCATCACGCGCGCACAGCGGACGCTCGCGGTGAGCTGGACCAAGAAGCGCAAGCAGGGCCGCGAGATGGTGCCCTGCGTGCCGAGCCGCTTCATCGCCGAAATGGGCCTGGACAAGGCCACCACGCGCGAGGACCCGCGCGAGAAGCTCAAGGCGCTGCGCGCGGAGTTCGCGCGCAAGG
>CBHTTS010000164.1:0-11421 GCA_966095775.1 uncultured Variovorax sp.
CCAGCGGGATGAACCAGAACCAGCCGTGCTCGAACCAGCAGATGCTGATGTTGCCTTCCTTCCTGCCCTCGAGCCGCTCGGCGTTCGTGAAGTGGCCGAACAGCGCGGTGCTGTTGTGGTCGGGGTTCTTCTGCTTGCAGCGGAACTTGTTCGCGAGCAGCGTGTCGCGCCCCGTCGCGTCGACCACGAAGCGCGCGCGCCAGCTGCGCTTCGCGCCGTCGTCCATCACGGCCTGCACCGTGGCGCCCTCGGCGTCGAAGGCCACCTCGCGCACCTTGCAGCCCTCGATCGCCTCGGCGCCGCGCGCGGCGGCGTTGCGGAACAGCAGCTCGTCGAGCTCGGAGCGCCGCACCTGCCAGGCCGAGTCGAGCGACTTGTCCCAGCCTTCGGCGAAGTCCACGTAGCTGCGGTGCTCGTGGTCGGGCGAGACGAACTCGATGCCGAACTTGGGCATGCCGATCTTCTCGACCTGATCGCGCACCCCGAGCTTGTCGAACAGCTCGACGTTCGCGGGCAACAGCGATTCACCGATGTGAAAGCGCGGATGGTGCTCCTTCTCGATCAGCACCACCTTGCGGCCCTGCTGCGCGAGCAGCGCCGCGATCGTGGAGCCCGAGGGTCCGCCGCCGACGACGAGCACGTCGCAGGACGCCTGGGCGGACGCGGAGGAAGCGGAGGAATCGGCTTGAGGCTGAGACATGCAGTTGCAGGCGGCAGGTGGAAAACGACCGCGAAGCATAGCGCGGCCGGGCCCTTCCGTCGCCTGGCCGAAAGCTCAGCCCGCCGCGCTCCGGGGCGCGTTCTGCAGGCTCGCCTGCGTCACGCTCGCCCCGGGCGGCACGTCGTCGGTGATCCAGACGTTGCCGCCGATCACCGCACCCCTGCCCAGCGTCACGCGGCCGAGGATGGTGGCGCCGGCATAGATCACCACGTCGTCCTCGACGATCGGATGCCGCGGCAGGCCCTTCTGCAGGTTGCCCTCGGCGTCGGTCGGAAAGCGCTTGGCGCCGAGCGTCACCGCCTGGTAGAGCCGCACGCGCTTGCCGATCACGGCCGTCTCGCCGATCACGATGCCGGTGCCGTGGTCCATGAAGAAGCCGGCGTCGATCTGCGCGCCGGGATGGATGTCGATGCCGGTCTGCGCGTGCGCGAGCTCGGCCACGATGCGCGCCAAGAGCGGCAGTCCGAGCCGGTAGAGCTCGTGCGCGAGCCGGTGGTGGATCATCGCGAGCACGCCCGGATAGCACAGCAGCACCTCGTCCACGCTGCGCGCGGCCGGGTCGCCGTGGTAGGCGGCGAGCACGTCGCTGTCGAGCAGCCGGCGCAGGGTCGGCAGCGCGAGCGCGAACTGGCGCACCGCGTCGGCCGCGACCCGGTCGATCCCGGCCGCGGGGTGCGGCTCGTGGCGGGCGTTGAAGTTCAGCTCCAGCCGCGCCTGCGCGTGCAGCGCCTGCAGCGCGGTGTCGAGCGTGTGGCCGACGTAGAAATCCTCGCTCTCGTGGCGCAGCTCGGGCGGACCGAGCCGCATCGGGAACAGCGCGCCCTTGAGCGACTCGACGATCTGCGCCAGCGCATCGCGCGACGGCAGCTCGCGCGCGCCGGGCTCGCGCGAACGGCGCTGCGAATCGCGCCACTCGTTGCGCGCCTCGTGCAGCGCGCGGACGATCTCGCCGACTTCGAAATGGACCATGTTTGCTTCTCCGGGGGCCTGCCTGACGTCTATCGTGGCACTGTAAGGCCTGCGCGCGCTGCGCCGCGGCCGCAAAGCCCCTGCGGCAACCCCCGGAAAAAGGCCCGGCGCCGGTCCGGCGCCGGGCGGATCGCGCGCCTGGGGTCCGTCAGAGCTTCGCGATCGAAACCTCGGTCGACTTCACCAGCGCCACCACGTCGGAGCCGACCTTGAGCTGCAGCTCGTCGATCGAGCGCGTGGTGATGACCGAGGTCACGATGCCCCAGGCGGTCTCGACGTCGACTTCGGAGACGACGTCGCCGCGGATGATCTCGCGGACCTTGCCCTTGAATTGGTTGCGCACGTTGATGGCCTGGATGGACATGGTGGGTTCTCTTTCGGTTGGATCGGTTGGAGGAAAGAAGGAAAAAAGGACCTGCGGCGCCCGGGCGGCGGACCCGCTCATGCGGCCGCCGCGGCGAGCGCGCGGTCGAGGTCGGCGACGAGGTCGTCGATGTGCTCGATGCCGATCGACAGCCGCACCGTGTCCTCGGTGACGCCGGCGCGCGCGAGCTCCTCGGGCGAGAGCTGGCGGTGCGTGGTCGAGGCCGGATGGGTGGCGAGCGAGCGCACGTCGCCGATGTTCACGAGCCGCGTGAACAGCTGCAGCGCGTCGAGGAAGCGCGCGCCGCCCGCGCGGCCGCTGCCGATGCCGAAGGTCAGCACCCCGCTGGCGCGGCCGCCGAAGTACTTCTGCGCGAGCGCGTGGTCGGGATGGTCCTCGAGCGCGGCGTAGTTGACCCAGTTCACGGCCGGATGGCGCTTCAGGTGCTGCGCCACGGCGAGTGCGTTGCTGCTGATGCGGTCCATGCGCAGCGCGAGCGTCTCGATGCCCTGCAGGATCTGGAAGGCGTTGAACGGCGAGATCGCCGCGCCCGTGTTGCGCAGCGGCACCACGCGCGCGCGGCCGATGTAGGCGGCGGGCCCGAGCGCCTCCGTGTAGACCACGCCGTGGTAGCTCACGTCGGGTTCGTTGAGGCGCCGGAAGCGCTGCTTGTGCTCGGCCCACGGGAACCTGCCCGAATCGACGATCGCGCCGCCGATGCTGGTGCCGTGGCCGCCGAGGTACTTGGTGAGCGAATGCACCACGATGTCGGCGCCGTGCGCGATCGGCCGGCTCAGGTACGGCGAGGGCACGGTGTTGTCGACGATCAGCGGCACGCCGTGGCGGTGCGCGATCGCGGCCACGGCCGCGATGTCGGTCACGTTGCCGGCCGGGTTGCCGAGCGATTCGACGAACACCGCCTTGGTCCGTTCGTCGATCAGCGGCTCGAAGCTCGCGGGATCGCGGTGGTCCGCGAAGCGGGTGATGATGCCGAACTGCGGCAGCGTGTGCGCGAACAGGTTGTAGGTGCCGCCGTAGAGCGCGGTGCTGCTCACGATGTTGTCGCCGGCCTCGGCGATGGTCTGGATCGCGTAGGTCACGGCCGCCTGCCCCGAGGCCAGCGCGAGCGCGGCGATGCCGCCTTCGAGCGCGGCCACGCGCTGCTCGAGCACGTCCTGCGTCGGGTTGTTGATGCGCGTGTAGATGTTGCCCGGCACCTTGAGGTCGAACAGGTCGGCGCCGTGCTGCGCGCTGTCGAAGGCATAGGCCACGGTCTGGTAGATCGGCGGCGCCACCGCGTGCGTGGTGGGCTCGGGCGAGTAGCCGGCATGCACCGAGAGGGTCTCGAATTTCCAGTTCTGCGACATGGGAGGTCTTGGGTCCTGCGTTGGAAAGGAGTCGGAAGGAAGGGCTCAGATCGCCCAGCGCAGCGCATGCGCGGGCGGCGGCAGCCAGGCGCCGGGCACCTCGGCCCCGGCTGGGTCCGGCTTCTGCAGCACGCGGTCGAGGATGCGCTTCTCGATCGCCGCGAAGGCCGGGTCGCCCTGCGAGCGCGGCCGCGCGAGCGCGATCGGTTCGTCGAGCGCGATGCGCCCGTCCTCGATCAGGATCACGCGGTCGGCGAGCGCCACGGCCTCCTGCACGTCGTGCGTCACCAGCAGCGCGGTGAAGCGGTGCCGCTGCCAGAGGTCCTCGATCAGCCGGTGCATCTCGATGCGGGTCAACGCGTCGAGCGCGCCGAGCGGTTCGTCGAGCAGCAGCAGCCGCGGCCGGTGCACGAGCGCGCGCGCGAGCGAGACCCGCTGGCGCTGCCCGCCCGACAGGCGCGCCGGCCACTCGTTCTCGCGGTCGGCCAGGCCCACCTGGGCGAGCACCTCGCGGCCGCGCGCGCGGGCCTCTTCGGGCAGGCCCAGCGTCACGTTGTCGAGCACGCGGCGCCAGGGCAGCAGACGCGCCTCCTGGAACATGATGCGCGTGTCGTCGTGCAGCCCGTCGATCGGCCGGCCGTCGGTGTAGAGCCCGCCCGCGCTCGGCGCCTCGAGCCCCGCCACCAGCCGCAGCAGCGTGCTCTTGCCGCAGCCGCTGCGGCCCACGATGGCGATGAACTGGCCCGGCTCGATCGCGAGCTGCGTGTTGCGCAGCACCTCGCGCTCGCCGTAGCGCTTGTGCAGCGCGCGCGCTTCGAGGCGCACGCCGCCGACCGCGGGCGCGGCCTGGGAAAGGTCTTCGGGAACAGCACTCATGATGTCGCTTCGGGTTGGAACAGCGCCACGTCGAGCGCGTCGATCTTCTTCGGCAGCAGCTTCTCGGCGAAGAAGGCGTCGGCGATGCGCTGCTGCTCGCCCAGCGCCTCGGCGCGCACCGGCCGCACCGCGTAGCTGCGGCGCGCGTTGGCCTGCTCGATGGTCGCGGTGTCGAGGCCCCACACGGGCGCGAGCAGCGCCGCCGCCTCCTTCGGGTTCTGCTTGACCCAGCGGCCGGTCTTCTCGAGTTCGGCGTAGACCACGCGCAGCACCTCGGGCCGCGCCTTCGCGAAGCGCGTGCTCGCGAGGTAGTAGCGCTGGTACGAGGCGATGCCGGTGCCGTCGGCCAGCACGCGCACGCGGGCCTGGCGCTCGGCCGCGGCGAGGAACGGGTCCCACACCACCCAGGCGTCGATCGCGCCGCGCTCGAAGGCCGCGCGGCCGTCGGCCGGCGTGAGGTAGGCCGGCACGATGTCGCGGAACGACAGGCCGGCCTTCTCGAGCGCCGCGATCAGCAGGTAGTGCGCGCCCGCGGCCTTGGCGAAGCCGACCTTCCTGCCCTTGAGGTCGACCACGGCCCTGAGCGGCGAGTCCTCGCGCACCAGGATCGCCTGTGCCGCGGGCGACGGCGCCTCCTGCGCGACGAAGGTCAGCTCGGCGCCGGCCGCCTGCGCGAACACCGGCACGGTGTCGGCCACGTCGGCGCTGAGGTCGAGGTTGTCGAGGTTGAGCGCCTCCAGCAGCGGCAGGCCGCTCGTGAATTCGTGCCAGCTCAGCGTCGCGCCGAACGGCGCGAGCCGCCGCTCGAGCGTGCCCTGCGCCTTGAGCAGCGCGATCAGCGTCGAGGACTTCTGGTAGCCGAGCCGCACGACCGCGGGCCGCGGCGTCGCGGCCTGGGCCCAGGCAAGGCCCGCGCCGAGGGCGCCGAGCGCGGCCACCGCGCCGCGGCGGGTGAGGCCGGTGGGATGCTGCTGTTGCGTGGTCATCGCCCTGCCCTCACTTCGTCTTCTTCTGGTAGCCCGGATGCCAGCGCAGCCACCACTGCTCGAGGCCGCGCGCGAACAGGTCGGCGAGCTTGCCGAGCAGCGCGTAGAGCAGGATGCCCACGAGCACGATGTCGGTCTGCAGGAACTCGCGCGCGTTCATCGTCAGGTAGCCGATGCCGGCCTGCGCCGAGATGGTCTCGGCCACGATCAGGATCACCCACATCAGTCCGAGCGAGAAGCGCAGCCCGACGAGGATCGACGACAGCGCGCCCGGCAGGATCACCTCGCGGTAGAGCTGCCAGCGCGACAGGCCGTAGGTGCGGCCCATCTCGATCAGCTGCGGATCGACGTTGCGGATGCCGTGGAAGGTGTTGAGGTAGATCGGGAAGAACACCGACACCGAGATCAGGAACAGCTTGGCCGACTCGTCGATGCCGAACCAGAGGATCACGAGCGGGATCAGCGCGAGCGCGGGGATGTTGCGCACCATCTGGATCGTCGAGTCGAGCAGCGTCTCGAAGGACTTGACCGAGCCCGTGAGCAGCCCCAGCACCAGGCCCGCGCCGCCGCCGATCGCGAGCCCCGCGAGCGCGCGGCCCGCGCTGACCTTGACGTGCGTCCAGAGCTCGCCCGAGACGGCGAGCGACCAGGCCGCCTTGACCACGTCGAGCGGCGCGGGCAGCACGCGGGTGCTGAGCCAGCCGAGCGACGAGGCGACCTGCCAGGCGACGATCAGCGCCAGCGGCACGATCCACGGCACCAGCCGCTTCGCGACGTTGCCGCCGAAGGCGCGCAGCGCGCGGCCGGCGCCCTCGGCCGGCGCGACCGCCGGCAATTCCTGTACTTGTTCGACCATGGGATGCTGTCCTAGCTTTGCGAGACGAGCCGCGAGGGCGCGTCGAGATTGGCGACCACCTCGCCGAAGGGGCCGGTGAGCGGCGCGCCCGCGAGCCGCGTCCGCGCCTTGCGCGACAGCAGCGGGAACACGAGCTCGGCGAAGCGGTAGGCCTCCTCGAGGTGCGGGTAGCCCGAGAGGATGAAGTGGTCGAGCCCGAGCGCGGCGTATTCCTCGATGCGCGCGGCGACCGTGTGCGGATCGCCCACGAGCGCCGTGCCCGCGCCGCCGCGCACCAGGCCCACGCCGGCCCAGAGATTGGGCGAGATCTCGAGTTCGGCGCGCGAGCGCTTCGCGCCGCCCGCGTGCAGGGCGGCCATGCGGCGCTGGCCCTCGGAGTCCATGCGCGCGAAGGCGGCCTGCGCGCGCACCACGGTGTCGTCGTCGAGGCGGCTGATCAGCGCCTCCGCGGCCTGCCAGGCGGCGGCCTCGGTCTCGCGCACGATCACGTGCAGCCGGATGCCGAACTGCACCGTGCGGCCCTTGCGCGCCGCGCGGTTGCGCACGTCGGCGATCTTCTTCGCCACCTCCGCCGGCGGCTCGCCCCAGGTGAGGTAGGCATCGACCTGCTCGGCCGCGAGTTCGTGCGCGGCGTCCGAGGAGCCGCCGAACCAGACCGGCGGATGGGGCTTCTGCAGCGGCGGATAGAGCAGCTTCGCGCCCTTCACGCGCAGGTGCTCGCCCTCGTAGTCGAAGGCCTGGCCGTCGTGGCTGCGCGCGATCACCTCGCGCCAGATGCGGATGAACTCGGCCGACTGCGCGTAGCGCGACGCATGGTCGAGGAACACGCCGTCGCCTTCGAGCTCGGCCTGGTCGCCGCCGGTCACGAGGTTCACGAGCAGCCGCCCCTCCGAGAGCCGGTCGAAGGTCGCGGCCATGCGCGCGGCGAGCGCCGGCTGGTGCAGCCCGGGCCGCACCGCGACCAAGAAGCGCAGCCGCCGGGTCGCGCCGATCAGGCTCGAGGCGACCACCCAGGGGTCCTCGCACGAGCGGCCGGTGGGGATCAGCACGCCCTCGTAGCCCAGCCGGTCGGCCGCGCTCGCGACCTGCTGCAGGTAGCCGAGGTCGACCGGGCGCGCGCCCTCGCCGGTGCCGAGGTAGCGGCTGTCGCCGTGGGTGGGAAGAAACCAGAAGATCTGCATGGCGTCGGGTTCAGATGGCGAAGAGGAAGCGGCGCACGCGCGCGACGGCGGCGCGCAGGCCCCAGGCGCGCGCGGTGGTGGCCAGTACCTGCGCGGCGCGCTCGGACAGCGGCCGGGCGACGGTCGCGGCCGTCATGCCGTGCCCGCCGCGGCGGCCTCGAACACGCTGATCCGCTTCGGGATCAGCTTGAGGTCGTAGAAGGTGTCGGCGATCTTCTGCTGCTCGCCGAGGATCGCCCGCGTGATCGGCCCGGTGCCGTAGACCGCGCGGCCCACGGTGAGCTCCGCCACCGGCCGGGGCAGGCCCCAGAGCGCGGCGAGCTCGGCGGCGAGCGCGTCCTTGTTCGCGTTGCCCCAGGCATCGACGCGGTTGAGCTCCTCGATCGCGATCGCGAGCACGTCGGCGTTCTTCGCCGCATAGCCGAGCGACGAGAAGTAGTAGGAGCGGTTGCCCACCACGCCCGAGGCATCGGCGAGCACGCGCGCCTCGAGCGACTTCTCGGCCGCGGCGAGGAACGGGTCCCAGATCACCCAGGCGTCGACCGAGCCCTTCTCGAAGGCCGCGCGCGCATCGGCCGGCGGCAGGAAGACCGGGTTCAGGTCGCCGTACGACAGGCCGTGCTTCTCGGCCAGCTTGACGATGAAGTAGTGGACGTTCGAGCCCTTGTTGAGCGCGATCTTCCGGCCCTTGAGATCGGCCGGGCTGCGGATCGCCGAGTCGCGGGGCACCAGCACCGCCTCCGACTGCGGACGCTGCGGCGTGGCCGCCACGTAGGCCAGCGGCGCGCCCGCGGCCTGGGCGAAGATCGGCGGCGCCTCGCCCACGTCGCCGAAGTCGATCGAGCCGACGTTGAGCGCCTCGAGCTGCACCGGCCCGGCCGTGAACTCGGTCCACTTGACCGCGACGCCGAGCGGCGCGAGCCTTTTCTCGAGCGTGCCGCGGCCCTTGAGGACGCTCAGCAGGCCCTTCTGGTTGCCGATGCGGAACTGGCGCGCGGGCTGCTGCGCGAGCGCGGCGAACGCGGGCAGGCCGACGGCGGCGGCGGCGGCCGCGCCCTGCAGCAGGCGGCGGCGCGGGATCGGGAGCGATGGCATGCGCGGCTCCTCCTCAGGCCGAGATGAAGCCGACGATCAGCGCGATCGCGGTGACGACGATGGCGCTGATCGCGAGGTCGCGCAGCGCGTGCCAGAACGAGCGCGGCGGCGTCTCGAGCACGGAGTCTTCGGTGGCAACGGGGTTCATTGGTTTTTTCCTCGAAACTGGAAATTCAGGCAAAACCGGTCCCTTCCGCCGGCGCAGGGCGCCCGGGCGGCGGGGGGGGTGTCGTGAGGGGAAAGCGAGGACCGCGCGGCAGCGGCCGTCAGACGCTACATCGCACCATCGAGAACGGCACCGGCTCGAAGCCGTGCCTTGCGGGCATCTGCAGGCCTTCGGTCGCGAGCACCTCGGCCGCGTCGTCGAGCCGCTCGGCCAGGTCGGCATGCACCTGGTAGGCGTTCTCGGGCGTGAGCGAGATCTGCGCGTCGGTCGCGTAGACGCCCGGCAGGATGTGGCGCGCCGAAAGCGCGTGCAGCACCGGCCTGAGCGCATAGTCGAGCGCGAGCATGTGGTGGGGGCTGCCGCCCGTGGCGAGCGGCAGCACCGTCTTGCCCTTGAGCGCGTTCTGCGCGAGCAGGTCGAGGAACACCTTGAGCACGCCGCCGTAGGCCGCCTTGTAGACCGGCGTCGCGACCACCACCGCGCGCGCCGCCGCCACCTTGGCGATCGCGGCCGCGATCGCGGGATGGCCCCATTCGGCCCTGAGCAGCGCCTCGGCCGGGAGGTCGCGCACCGCGAGCCGTTCGATGCGCGCCTGGCGCGCGGCGAGCCGCTGGCCCACGGCTTCGAGCAAGGCGGTGGAGCGCGAGGGCGCGGAGGGGCTGCCGGCAATCAATAGAACGGACACGAAGGGCTTTCTTCCTGGGATCGGGGGGCGACGGTCGCGGCGCGCGGCTTACTTCTGCTTCGGGCCGTAGATCTGGTCGAACGAGCCGCCGTCGGCGAAATGCGCCTTGTCGGCCGCGGCCCAGCCGCCGAAGGCCTGGTCGATGCCGACCAGCGTGAGCTTCGGGAACTGCTTGTCGTACCTGGCCTTGGCCTTCTCCGAGGTCGGGCGGTAGAAGTTGCGGCCCGCGATGTCCTGGCCTTCGTCGGAATAGAGGTACTTGAGGTACTCCTCGGCCACCGCGCGCGTGCCCTTCTTGTCGACCACCTTGTCGACCACCGCCACCGTGGGCTCGGCGAGGATCGACAGCGACGGCACCACGATCTCGAACTTGTCGTTGCCGAATTCCTTGAGCGCGAGGAAGGCCTCGTTCTCCCAGGCCAGCAGCACGTCGCCCACGCCGCGCTGCACGAAGGTGATGGTCGAGCCGCGCGCGCCGGTGTCGAGCACGGGCACGTTCTTGAACAGGTTGGCGACGAATTCCTTCGCCTTCGCGTCGCCGCCGTACTTGCGCTTGGCGAACTCCCAGGCCGCGAGGTAGTTCCACCGCGCGCCGCCCGAGGTCTTGGGGTTCGGCGTGATCACCTGCACGCCGGGCTTGACGAGGTCGTCCCAGTCCTTCAGGCCCTTGGGATTGCCCTTCTTCACGAGGAACACGATGGTCGAGGTGTAGGGCGCCGAGTTGTGCGGCAGCCGCTTCTGCCAGTCGGCCTTGACCACGCCGCCGTGCGTGACGAGCGCGTCGACGTCGCCGCCGAGCGCGAGCGTGGCCACGTCGGCGTCGATGCCGTCGATGATCGAGCGCGCCTGCTTGCCGGAGCCGCCGTGCGACTGCTTGATCGTCACGTCCTGGCCGGTCTTGGCCTTCCAGTACTTCGCGAACGCGCGGTTGTAGTCCACGTAGAGCTCGCGCGTCGGGTCGTACGAGACGTTCAGCAGCGTCACCGGCGCGGCGCCCTGCGCAAACGACGGCAATGCCGTCAGGGCCATGGCGCCGGCCACGCCGGCACCGAGGGAAAGCTTGATAAAGTCGCGGCGGATGCTCATTGTTGTCCTGCTCAAAAAGGCATATCGATGAAGCCACGCATTCTCAATACGGCATATGGAAAGGGGAACGACCGAGTTCTCAGTTCTAAATAGCCAAATCAACTAAGCAACCGCTTTCCCCCACAGAGGCAATCCAAATGGCACGCATGGTTCAGTGCATCAAGCTCGGCAAAGAGGCCGAAGGGCTCGACTTCCCGCCCTATCCCGGAGAACTGGGCAAGCGTCTTTGGGAGAACGTCAGCAAGGAGGCCTGGGCCGCCTGGCTCAAGCACCAGACGATGCTGGTCAACGAGAACCGGCTGAACCTGGCCGATCTGCGCGCGCGCCAGTACCTCGCGCGGCAGATGGAGAAGCACTTCTTCGGCGAAGGCGCCGACGTGGCCCAGGGCTACGTGCCTCCCTCGGGCAGCTGAGCGCCGTGGCCCGGCTGTGAACGCCGAGCCGGTGACCTGGCGCGCCGACGGCGTGCCGCGCAGCGAGCGCTTCGACGACATCTATCACACCGAAGCCGGGGCCCTGGCGCAGTCGCGCCATGTGTTCCTCGGCGGCTGCGGGCTGCCCGCGGCCTGGGCCGGCCGGCCGCGCTGGCTGATTCTCGAAACCGGCTTCGGCCTCGGCCTCAATTTCCTGACAAGCTGGCAGGCCTGGCGCGCCGACCCCGCGCGGCCCGGGATGCTGCATGTCGTCTCCATCGAGGCGCATCCCGTCGCGGCCGCCGATCTGTTGCGCGCCGCCGCGGCCTACCCCGAACTCGCACCGCTCGCCGAGGCATTGGCCGCGCAATGGCACGGGCTGCTGCCGGGCTTCCACCGGCTGGCGTTCGACGCCGGCCGCGTGCTGCTGACGCTCTGCATCGGCGAGGTGCTGCCGATGCTGCGCGCGCAGCGCTTCGAGGCCGACAGCATCTTCCTCGACGGCTTCAGCCCGCAGAAGAATCCCGCCATGTGGTCGCCCGCGACGCTGGCCGCGGTCGCGCGCTTCGCGCGCCGCGGCCCGGGCCTGGCGACCTGGAGCGACGCGCGCGCGGTGCGCGATGCGCTCGCGCAGCACGGCTTCGCGCTCGAGCGGC
>CBHTTS010000165.1:0-11404 GCA_966095775.1 uncultured Variovorax sp.
TGATCATCGAACCGGTGCTGGGCGAAGGCGGCAGCCGCCCGGTGGCGCCGGCCTTCCTGCAGGCGGTGCGCGCGCTCCCGCGCGCGCACGGCGTGCGGCTGGTCCTCGACGAGATCCAGACGGGGCTCGGCCGCACCGGCCGGCTGGTGTGCCCGGTGGCGCCCGACATCCGCCTGCTCGGCAAGGTGCTCGGCGGCGGCATGTTCCCGGTGGCCGCGGCGCTGTTCGATTCGGCGCAGTTCGGCGCCGCCGCGCGCGACCCGGTGGTGCACGCCTCGTCCTTCGCGGGCAGCCCGATGGCCGGCGCCGTGGTGAACGCGGTGCTCGACGTGGTCACCGAGCCCGCCTTCGCGCCGCGCGTGGCCGGGCTGGGCGAGCGCTGCCGCGAGCTGATCGCCGCGCGCATCGGCCGGCACCCGGCCGTGGCGCAGGTGCGCGGCGAGGGTTTCATGATCGGCGTCGAGTTCAGGGACATGAGCGACGCCGGCCAGATGATCATCGAGGCGGCCAAGCGCAAGCTGCTGATCGCCTTCTGCCTCACGGCCCCGAACGTCGTGCGCGTGTACCCGCCCGCGGTCGTCGACGAAGCCACGCTGATGGACGGCATCGAGCGCTTCTGCGCCAGCGTCGCCGCCCTGCCCTCCCGCGATCCCCTGCCCTCGAAGGAGCCTCTCGCCAATGCCTGACGTCAACTCATCGCTCGCCATGGGTCCGATGGACCGCGAACTGCTCTGGCGCACGCTGTGCGACTTCGAGCGCTATCCGGACTTCATGCAGGACGTGCTCGAGGTGCGCGTGGAGCGCCGCTCCGCCACCGAGATCCTGAGCCACTGGCGCGTGCTGCTCAACGGCAGCGAGCTGTCGTGGACCGAGCGCGACCTGCTCACCGACGACCACCGCATCGTGTTCGAGCAGACCGACGGCGACCTCGAGGTGTGGCAGGGCGAGTGGCGCGTGCTGGACACCGGCGACGGCGGCCTCAGCGTGGCGCTCGACGTGAGCTTCGACCTCGGCATCCCGTCGCTCGCCGAGGTGCTGCATCCGATCGGCGAACGCGCCATCCGCGCCAACAGCCGCCAGATGCTGGAGGGCATCCGCACGCGCATGGCCGCCGCAGACGGCCTGCTGGTCGGCTCATGAAGGTGCTGCTCAGCGGCGCGAGCGGCACCGTCGGCATCCCGCTCGTGGCCGCGCTGCTGGCGCGCGATGCCGATGTGCGCCTCGCCTGCGTGCTGCGCTCGGAGAAGGCGCGCGCCGCGCTCGGGCAGAACCTGACGCCCGCGCAGCGGGCGCGCATCGACTTCATCGAGGCCGACCTGTCGGACGACGCCGGCGTCGACGCGGCGGCGCGCCTGCTGGCAATGGACGACGTGCCCACGGTCGGCGTGCACCTGGCGGCCGACGTCTCGTGGGACAAGCGCTGCGAGGAGATGCAGCAGCTCAACGTGCAGGGCACGCGGAACTTCGCGCGGCTGCTGCTCGCGGCGTCGGCGCGACCGCACATGGTCTACGTCTCGACGGCGTACACGCGCACGCACGACTGGGACTACCGCAACGGCTACGAGGAAAGCAAGGCGATGGCAGAGCGCAGCCTGCGCGAGCAGTTCGGCGCGCGGCTGCCGATCTCCACCTTCAGCTGCAGCCTGGTGGTCGGCGACAGCCGCACGGGCGAGATCGCGCGCTTCAACGGGCTCTATCCGCTGATCAAGTTCCTCGCGACCTTCAACCCGCCCTTCCTCGTCGGCAACAAGGACGGGCTGCTCGACATCGTGCCCGTGGACTGGGTGGTGGCCGAGCTGCACGCGATGGTGCTGCGGTGCGCGGCCGACGACACGCCGCGCGAGTGCGTGGCTTCGGCCGGCGCGCATCGCGTGCGCTACGAGACCGCGGTGCGGCTCATCGAGGACCGCATCGCGCTCGCGCGGCGCCGCCACGGGCTCGACGGACTCGCGCCGGTGCCCATCCTGCGCGACCGGCAATGGGGCTTCCTGAAGCGCGCGCTCGCCGCGTGGCAGCCGCCGGGCATCTCGCGCTCCGATTTCCGCTACTTCGAACGGCTGCTGCGCGTCTACGGCACCTATGCGAGCAGCGACCGCGTGCGCCCGCCGCTGCACGTGAACTCGCCCTCGCCCGACCCGCTGACCTTCCTGCCGGGCGTGGTCGACCACTGGATCGCATGCCATCCGCGCACGGTGAGGCCGCAGGCTTCGGCGGCGCCGTCGGCCGCGGCGGCGCAGGAGCAGCCCGCATGACGGCCACCGGCATGGACACCACGCTCGGCGGCAAGCCGATGCGGCTGCCCTTCGGGCCGCAGACGCTGCAGGCGCTCGCCACGCTGCGGCCCTGGCGCTGCGCGGCGCAGATCCTCACGCAGTGGCTGGTGTGCGCCGTCGCCATCGCGCTGGCCGAGCGGCTGAAGCAATGGCCCGCGACCCTCGCCGCGATGCTGGTCATCGCCACGCGCCAGCACGCGATGCTGGTGCTGATGCACGACGCGGCCCATTGCCTGCTGGCGCGCAACCGCCGCATCAACGACATCGTCGGCAACCTGCTGCTGGCCTTTCCGCTGACCCTGAGCGTGGCGCGCTACCGCGCGCACCATTTCAGGCACCACCGCCACCTCAACGGCGAGGGCGATCCCGACCTCGCCGACTCGGTGATCCCGGCCACGCGCGGGCGCTTCCTCGCACTGCTGCTGCGCGACGCCACGGGCCTCACGACCCTGGCGACCCTTCGCTCGGCCAACAGCTTCGGCCTGCTGGGGCTGTTCTCCCGGCGGTCGCCGGGCAGCCGTCTGGATCGCGCCCTCGCGGCGGCCTTCGTCGCAGCGGTGGCGGCGCTGGTGGCCGGCTTCGGCGTGTGGCGCGAATTCGTCCTCTACTGGCTGCTGCCGATCCTGCTGTTCATGCCCGCGATCCTGCGCGTGCGCGGCATCGCCGAGCACGGCGGGCGGCTCGACAACCCGGCCCGCACGGCCGCGCGCAGCCTGCGCGTCGGATGGATCGAGCGCTTTCTCTGGGCGCCCTGCCACATCAACCGCCACTGGGAACACCACAGCTGTCCGGCCGTGCCCAGCTACAACCTGCCCGCGCTGTCGCGCCTGCTCGCGGCGGGCGACGCGCAGTGCGCCGCGGCCAATCCGACATGGGGCTACTTCATCGGTCCGCGCTCGCTGATCCACGAGCTCTACCCGGCCGCCCGCACCCAACCCGCGCCCGCCGACGGCACGGAGAAAGGCATGCATGGTCCTCACGGGAACTGAAATCCGCCGCATGCGGGAGGCCGGCTCGATCGTCATCGAGCCCTTCGACGAGCGCCAGATCGAGCAGAACTCGTACGGCTGCCGCCTCGGCGCGGAGATCCTCGAGTACAGCTCCGACCAGATCGATCCGCATCTCGGCCTGCAGGTGGTTCGCCACGTCATCCCCCCGGAGGGGCTGGTGCTGCAGCCCGGGCGCTTCTACCTCGGCCAGACGGCGGAGCGCATCGGCGGCGTGCACTTCGCCAGCGAGCTCTACGCGAACCTCTCCACGGCCCTGTGCGGCATGTTCATCCAGACCAGCGCGCCGCTCGGCCACACGGGCGCGGTGATCTGCTGGACCCTGGAGATCGTCGTCACGCAACCGCTGCGCGTCTATGCCGGCGCGCGCATCGGCAAGGTCTGCTTCTGGACCAACCTCGGCGGAGAACTGAGCTATCAGGGCCGCTACGTGGGTTCGGAAGGTGTTGTTCCCTCGCGAATCATCATGGACTCCAAATGATCCTCACAGGCACCGAAATCTCCCAGCGCGTTCACAGCGGCGACATCACCATCGAGCCGTTCCTCGCGAAGAACGTCAATCCCAACAGCTACAACTTCAGGCTGGCTCCGCGCATGAAGGTGTACCAGGAGGGCGTGATCGACATCAAGGAGGAAAAGCCCACCGAGGACATCCACATCGGCCCCGAGGGCTTCGTGCTGGAGCCGATGCGGCTGTACCTGGCGACGACCATGGAGACCATGGGCAGCACGAAGTTCGTGCCGACCTACGCGGCGCGCTCGTCGATCGCGCGGCTGGGCATGTTCATCAACCTCTCGGCCTCGCTCGGCGACATCGGCTTCGTGGGCAAGTGGACCATCCAGCTGCTGGCCATCAACCGCATCCGCGTCTATGCCGGCATGGACATCGGGCAGATGATGTTCTGGAAGGTGCAGGGCGACATCGACCTCTACGACGGCAAGTACCAGGGCGCGACCGAGGCCTATGCCTCGCGCATCTTCATGGACTACCAGAAGAAGGCCACGCCGGCACCGCTCGCGGCGCCGCCGATCGTGCATCCGCTCGAAGTCGTCGATGCCCGCGCCGCCGAGCTGGACGACGCCTGAGAAGGAGCGCCCGGCCATGTCTTCCAAGTACCGTACGCTGGTCGCGCTGTCGCATGCCGTGCCCGTGCCCGCGCTCTTCGCGCTCGACGAGGCGCTGCTGGCCGAACTGTGGACCAACCACGGCGCGATGCGCGACGAGGCGCAGGAGGTGTTCGCCGGCATCCGGCTCACCGCCGGCGCCTTCCTGGACCGCGACCTCGACCGGCTCGACGCGGTGGCCGCGCCGCGATGGGCGGGCGATGCCGACCAGCGCCTGACGCACCTGCTGGCCGGGGCCGGGCTGTCGGCGGCCGACGCGCTCGCGGTGCGCTCCTCCGGCGGCATCGAGGACGGCGCGGCGCACAGCTTCGCCGGCATCTTCGACTCCGTGCTGCAGGTCGAGGGCGTGGCGGCGCTCAAGGCCGCGGTCGTCCGGGTCTGGCGCTCGGCCTTCTCGCGCCGCGCGGCCATCGAGCGGCTGCGCTGCGGGCTGCTCGACGCGCCGCTGGAAATGACGGTGATCGTGCAGCGCATGGTGGCCGCGCGCTGGGCCGGCGTGGCCTTCAGCCACGACCCGATCGACGGGCGGCCCGAGATGCTGATCGAGGCCGTGCAGGGCCTGGGCGACGCGCTGGTGTCCGGCGCCGCGGCCTCGGAGTCGGTGCGCTGGGGCGAGGCCGGCCTCACCGGCGACGCGCCCTTGCGCGACGCGCAGGAGATGCTGGTGGAGCTCGGGGCCATCGTGCGCACGGTCGAAGGCCAGCTCGGGACGGCCGTCGACGTCGAATGGGCCTTCGACGGCGAGCAGGTGTGGGTGCTGCAGGGACGCCCCATCACCTCGCTGCAGGTGCCGGTGGAAGATGCGGACCTGGCCGAGTGGACCGACCTCTACCTCGCAGCCGACGAGGACATCGCCGCGTTCCGGCCGCTGCCGGGTTTCGCGAACTACTTCCGTTCCAAGCGCCGGCCGCTCGCGCTGCTCGCCCATGCGCACGGCGTGGCGCCCGGCACGGCGCTGCTGGTGCGCGGCAACGCGGGCGGCTTCGCCGATGCCTCGCGCATGCAGGCGCTGTGCGCGCGCTTCGGCGAGGACAGCGTGGTGCTCGACTTCTCGGACGGCCTGCGCCAGCAGGTGCTGCCCACCCGCGAGCTGGCGGCCCGCCTGCGGCAGGTGCTGGGCGCGACGGCATCGACCTTCGTGATCCGCGACTACGTGCGCGGCGACTGGGGGCTGATCACCCAGCCCACCGGCGACGGCGGCGTGCTCTGCGAGTGCTCCGTCGACGGCCTGCTGGCGATCAACCGCGGATCGGCGCTCACGCACACCTTCTTCATCGACGGCGACGCGCGGGTCGAGGGCGCGCAATCGGCCGCGGCCGCACCGTTCGGCGCGCGCGAGCGCGCGCAGCTGCACCGCGCCACCCATGCGGCGGTGGAGCGCTTCGGACCGGTCCAGCTGGAGTGGGTCGCGAGCGGCGGCCGGCTGCGGCTGATCGATTTCTCGCCGATCAAGAGCCTGCACATCGCCCAGGGCAGCGAGCGGGCGGACGAGAAGGATGGATGGCGAACGATCTCCCCCGGCTTCGCGCACGGCGCGGTGCTGGTGGTCCCGGCCGACCGGCAGCTGGAGGACATCAGCATCGCCGCGACCGTCTCGATCAGTCACATGCCGAGCCCCGAAAGCCTCGGCCCCGCCATCGCCCGCCTGGCCGAACGCGCGCGCGCGGGCGGCGGTTCGATGATCGTGGTGGCGCCGCGGCCCTATGCCGCGCTCGCGGCGCTCATTCCCTACGTCTCGGGCTTCGTGTTCGAGCAGGCCTCGATGCTGTGCCACCTCGCGATCCTGCTGCGCGAGAGCCAGGTGCCGGCCGTGGCCTCGCGCGCGCTCCATGCCGAGGGGCTCGAGGGCGGCAGCCTGACGATCGAGGCCCGCGCGGCGAGCGCGACGCACGCGGCGCAGGCCGCGCGCGGCAGCCGGGAGACGGCGTGAACGAATCCGTCTATTTCGTGGTGCGCGCCAACGCCGGGCCGCGGCTGCCGGTGGCCGTGCTCGCCTGCACCGGCACCGGCCTGCGCCGGGGCGCCAACAGCTTCTACGTGCGGGACGGCGACCTGCGGCTGCAGGCCGTCTGGCTGCCCGACGGCAGCCGCCACGCTGCGGGGGCGGACGCGCCGGCCTTCGAATACCGCAGCTTCAGCGCGACGCAGCGCGCGGCCAGCCGCCGCTTCTGCGCCTGGCTGTGCGCGCGCCATCCCGGACTCGCGCCCGCGCTCGACGCGGGCGCGGGGCTCGCACCGCGCCTCGCGCCGTCGGTCGTCGCGATCCGCGAAGGCGATTCGCTCGCCTTCCATCATTTCGTCCAGCAAGGCGAGCTCGGCAGCCTCTTCCTGCGCTACCGCGACGAGGCCGCACCCGATGCGCCGCTGGCCTGGCCGCACTTCGAGGCGCTGCTCGCACGCCATGCGCCGGTGCTCGCCGCGCTGCGCCCCGCGCTCGGCGACGAGTGCTGGTACACCAAGTGGCGGCCCGACCTGGAGATGGAGCGCAAGTTCACCTTCCGCGGCATTCCCGACACCTGGCGGCTGCTGATGGCGTTCCACGACGCCATCGCCGAAGGCGCGCTGCCCGACTTCGTGCCCGAGATCGACCGCGAGATCCAGGTCTGGGACTACGAGCAGCACATCTTCGAGGTGCTCGGCGCGAATGCGGAAAGCGGCTATGTCGCCTACATCCCGCAGGCCGACGGCCGCATGACGGTCAAGCGCAAGTGGTTCATCGAGAACAGCGAGGTGCGCCGAGAGTCGCTCTGGGGCAACCTGCCGCTCGGCATGGACGACATCGAGGCGCACCTGCGCACGCTGACCGCCGAGGCCACGCGGCGGCTGCCGTCGTACCGGCGCAAGCGCTTCGACGCGCAGTTCGAGTCGCTGGCCACCGGCAACATCTTCGGCATCTACATGGACGTGTGCCGCACACTCGACGATGCGCATGTCTTCTCGCAGTGCGAGGTCGAGTACTGCCGCACGCGCAGCTTCGGCGAACTGCGTTCGCTGGCGCAGGACTTCGACGCGATCTCGGGCTTCGTGGGCGCCTCGCTCGCGCGCTGGGGACAGGCGCACCAGCAGGACCTGTACTCCAAGCTCGACTTCGTGCGCGAGATCGCCGACGCCAGCCGGGCGCGGCCGGCCGAGCGGAGGGCCGCATGAGCGGCACGTCGATGATCGTGTTCGGCAACTGGCGGCTGCGCCATGCGGAACCTTCGCCCGAGGCGGCCCGGCGGCTGCGCGTGCAGCGCGTGCCCGCCCGGTGGGGCGCGCGTGCGGCGCAGGCGGACTGCCGCGGCGCGCACCCGCTCGTCGCGCATTGCGTGGATGCGGCATGGCAGCCCGTTGCCGACACCGCCGCCGCGGTGCCGGGCCGCAACGTCGATCCCGACTGGGTGCCGCTGGCCCGCGTGGCGCTCGACGGCGGGTGGATGCACATCAGCCACCTGGTCGATCGCGCGGACCGCCACGTGGCGCATTTCATCGCGCCGCCGGTGCCCGTGCCGCCATTCGCGCCGCCCCTGCTGTACGAGCAGCTCTGGCAGGCCTTCCAGGCCAACCACCTGCAGACCAACAACTACGAGTGCCACTACGCCGTGCACGCGCAGCCGCAGGACCTGCACCTGATCCTCGACACGGCGGCGCCGCCCGACGTGCTGGCGCTCGGCGACGCCTGGCTCGACGCGCTCGACGCCGACGCCGATTCCCCCTTCGTCGCGCAGATCGGCGACGAGCTGCAGCACGGCGACCACGACAACGTCCTGTGCCGTGTCCTGCCGAACCTCGAAGGCCGCAGCGGATGGGCCAACGCCGCACTCTTCAGCCGCAAGCGCCGCGCGACGGTGCTGGAGCCGCTGGCCGAGTTCAGCGCCGTGCTGCGGCGCGAGGCCGATGGGCCGTGGACGCAGGCGCTCCACCCCGACCAGCCGCACGGCACGGCCGTCGAGGTCGACCTGGCGCAGCACTTCGACCTGCCGCTGCGGCCGGTGGCACGCTGGCGCCACACGCGGGCCAGCTCGGGCTGCGAATCCCTGGAGACGGGCAATCTCTTCAGCGTGGCGTTCTCCTGCGCGCAGGCCGCGACGCCGATCCTCCTGTGCACGATCGGCTACCTGCGCACGCGCGGCGACGGCAGCGCCGCGCGCGTCGCGCAGGACCAGGCCGCGCTGCGCGACCGGGTTCTCCGGTTCCTCCGGCGGCTGGGGCTCGACGCCCGCCCCGCCGACGAGGGCCTCGCCCACCTGTACGAACGCATTGCCGAAGGAAGCCCCCGCCCATGACGGACAGCCTGTTGACCAACACCGTGTTCAGCCTGCGCCTGCGCGCGCAGCAGGCCTCGCAGCCGCTGGCGACACGCCTGCGGACCTTCCTCGCGCCCTACCTCCGCGCCGCTGCGGGCGACGCGGAGCCCGACCTGTGCGTCGACCTGCACGCGGCGGACGGCTTCCTGCCCGAGTGGCGTGCGCGCTGCACCGCGCCGATGACGATCCGCGAGACCCATGCGGTGGGCTTCACGCTCAAGGTGCTGCGCGGCGCGCTCGACGACGGCACCCAGCTCGCGTGGGACGCACACGCGGGCGTGGGCTACCGCTACTGCGTGGCGCGCCGCGAGGTCGCGTTCTACGGCGACGAGGCGACGGCGTTCATCCACCTGATCGAACTCGTGCGCTACTTCGGCCTGCTGGTCGAGCAGGCCAAGGGGACGGCGATCCTGCACAGCTCGGCCGTGCTCGACGAGAGGACCGGCGGCGTCGTCGCCATCGCGGGCATCAAGGGCGCGGGCAAGACCACCACCATGCTGGAGCTCGTGCTCGGCCAGGGGCATCGCTACTTCTCGGGCGACAAGCTGCTGCTCGACGTGGTCGACGGCCGGCTGCGCGCGCGCGGCTGGCCCGACTATCCGCACATCGGCCTGGGCTCGCTGCGGCAGCACCCGGCCCTGATCGAGCGGCTGGGCCGCGAGGCCGAGGCCGCACTCGACCCGGCGCGCCCCGATTCCGACAAGATCCTGCTCACGCCCGAGGCCTTCGCCGCTGCTGTCGGCCGCAGCCCGGTGGGCAGCGGCTGGCTCGAACGCATCGTGCTGCCCGAGGTCGCGGTGGACCGGGCGCTGAGCACGCGCGCGCTGCGCGGCGAGGACATCGACGACCTGCTGCGCGACCCGCGCATCTTCGAGTGGCCGCACACCTTCATCACCTCCACCTGGCACGGCATGCCGCCGGCCGACCGCGTGATGGCGCGGCGCGTGGCCGCGCCCGTGGCCGCCGCGCTGGCCACGCTGCCCTGGATCAGCATGCCGGGCCGTGCGGCACTGGCGCCCGCCTGAAGTACACGCGCGAAAGGACACGCAGCCATGCCGAACACCATCGCCCCGCCAGCTTCCGCGCAGCGTCCGGGCCTGTGCCTGTGCCTCGTGGCGCCCAGCGGCTCGGGCAAGAGCACGACCGCGCAACTGATCCGCGAATGGCTGCTCGCGCGCGGGCATTCGGTCGAGGTCGTGAAGCTGGCCGAGCCGCTGTACCGCATCCAGGCGATGTTCTATGCCGAGGCCGGCATCGCCCTCACGCCCGAGACGCAGGACCAGAAGCTGCTCGAAAGCGTGGCGACGCACCTGCGCGCGATCCATGCGCGGGCGCTGGCCGACGGCTTCCTGCGGCGGCTCGCGGCTTCGCGCGCCGACGTGGTGATCAACGACGACCTGCGCGACGACCGCATCGACTGGCCCGCGCTGCGCGAGGCGGGCTTCGTGGTGGTCAAGGTGGCCGCGCGCGCGGAGGTCCGCGCCGAGCGGCTGGCCGCGCGCAACGACCTCAGCGTCGTGAAGGACAGCCCGCTCGACCTGCAGATGGCGCGCATCGAGGCCGACTACGTTCTCACCAACAACGGCAGCCTCGCCGCGCTGCAGGCGCAGGTGGACGGGCTGTGCCGGCTGTTGCTCGCCGACCGGCGTGCCGACGCCCATGCCAGTGCCGAGGCCGCGGCATGACCCTCGCGAAGGGGCTGCTGTGGCTGCTGGTGGACGGCCTGTCGCACACGCTGTGGCAGCAGCTCGCGCCGATGGTGCCGCTGCGCGTGGATTGCGCGCTGCCGCTGGAGCCGCTGGCGCCCAACTGCCAGACGCCGCCGTCGCTCTTCAGCATCTGGAGCGGTCTGGACGCCGGTGCGCACGGCCTCACCGGCTACGAGATCCCCGATGCCGAGGCGGCGGACCCGCTGGCCGTGGCCGACGCCTTCTCGTGCTGGCCGCGCGCCGCGCAGATGGTGTGGGACCGCTGGGCCGCGGCGGGCGGGCGCGTGCGCACCAGCGCCGTGCCCTTCGTGCAGCCGCAGCGGCTCGCGGGTGCGCTGCTGTCGCACACCGAGGTCTATGCGCGCCTCGTGAGCCCGCCCGCGGTGCTGGCGCCGGGCGAGGTGCTGTCGGTGCCGGCGCTGCAGCTGCATTGCCCGCTGTCCGCAGCGACCGACGACGACGCCATCGTGCTTCACGGCCTGCCGACGGGCGGCGACCTGCGCGTGCCCATGGGCGCGACCCGCCACATCGCGCTGTCCCCGGCCCTGCCGGCGGCGATCGCCGGCGACACCAACCGCGCGGTCGCGGTGCACGCCCAGCGCGTGGACGGCCGGCCGCGGCTGTGCTTCCTGGGTTTCCAGCCGGTGTTCGTGCACGGCCGCGACGCGGCGCTGCGCCGGCTGGCCTTGCGCCATCGCGCCTGCAGCGTGGGCAACCCGGCGAAGCTGCATGCGCGCGGCGCGCTCGGGCGCCCTGCCGACCAGGGCGGCGACGGCTCGGCCGAGCTGCTGCTGCTCGACCTGCTCGAGGTGATGCACCGCAGCTTTCTCGACGACATCCTCTGGAGCCTGCGCGCGGGCGGCGCGGAGCTGGCGGTGGCCTACTACCCCGTGATCGACCTGCTGTCGCACCAGCTGCTGCGCCACCTGGACCCGGCCGCGGCGCAACCTGCGCTGGCCGGCGCGATCCGGACGCGGATGGCGCGCTGGCTCTTCGAGCTGTTC
>CBHTTS010000166.1:0-11332 GCA_966095775.1 uncultured Variovorax sp.
CGATCCGGGCCGCGCGCTGATGGTGGCGGTGTCGGTGCTGATCTCGACCTGTCCCTGCGCGCTGTCGCTCGCCACGCCGGCCGCGATGCTCGCGAGCGCGGGCGCGCTCGCGCGCGGCGGCGTGCTGAGCGTGAACCTGCAGGCGCTGGAGGCGCTGGCCGCGGTCGACACCGTGGTCTTCGACAAGACCGGCACGCTCACGGGCGAGGTGCCGCGGCTCGAGCGCGTGTACTGCCGCCAGGGGCTGCGGCCGGGCGATGCGCTCGAGATCGGCGCGGCGCTCGGCGCGCATTCGCTGCATCCGGCCGCGCGCGCGCTCGTCAAGGCCTGGCAGGCGCGGTTCCGCCATGCGCCGGCCTGGGCGGTGCAGCACGCGGCCGAGTTCGCCGGGCTCGGCCTCGAAGGACGGCTGAGCTGCGCGGGCGCGCACGGCCCCGTGCGCCGCGTGCGGCTCGGTGCCGCGGCCCACTGCGGCGTGGCGCCGCTCGAGGTCGACGCGCCGCAGTTGCACCTGAGCGACGACGAGGGCTGGCTCGCGAGCTTCGTGCTCGCCGAGGAGCTGCGCCCCGACGCCGCCGCCGCGGTGGCCGCGCTGCAGGCCGAGGGCATCACGGTGCGGCTGCTCTCGGGCGACCGCGACGCGGCGGCGCGCGAGGTCGCGGCACGCGCCGGCATCGCCTTCGCGCAGGGCGGCTGCACGCCCGAGGACAAGCTCGACGTGCTGTGGCGGCTGCAGGCCGAGGGGCGGCAGGTCGCGATGGTCGGCGACGGCCTCAACGACGGGCCCTCGATCGCGCGCGCGAACGCCTCGTTCGCGCTCGGGCATGCGGTGCCGCTGTCGCGCGCGCGCGCCGATTTCGTGGTGCCCGGCGATGCGCTCACGGCGATCCCGCGCACCATCGCGCAGGCGCGCCGCACGGTGCGCGTGGTGCGGCAGAACCTCGCGTGGGCCGCGGGCTACAACGCGCTGTGCGTGCCGCTCGCGGTCGCGGGCTGGCTGCCCGCCTGGCTCGCGGGCCTCGGCATGGCGGCGAGCTCGCTCGTGGTCGTGCTCAATGCGGCGCGGCTCGCGTCGCCGGGAAAGGCGTGAACATGGACATCCTCTTTCTGCTGATCCCGCTCTCGGTGGCGCTGGTGCTCGCGATCCTCGCGGGCCTGTGGTGGGCCATCGAGCGCGGGCAGTTCGACGACGTCGAGCTCGAAGCCGACCGCATCCTGCGCCACGATTGATCTGCATCAAACCCGCCGCCGGTGTGCGCGGGGACACTGCCCGGAACACATCCAAAGGCAGCACGATGCAAGACACCCATCCCCCCTCGGCGGTCTACGACGACACCGCCGTCCGGCAACTGACCCTCATGGCGGTCGTCTGGGGCGTGGTCGGCATGCTCGTCGGCGTGGTCATCGCCGCCGAGCTCGCCTGGCCCGACCTCGGCCTCGGCATCCCCTGGCTCAGCTACGGGCGGCTTCGGCCGCTGCACACCAACGCGGTGATCTTCGCCTTCGGCGGCTGCGCGCTCATGGCCACGAGCTTCCACGTGGTGCAGCGCACCTGCCAGGTGCGGCTGTTCGCGCCGAAGCTCGCCTCGTTCGTATTCTGGGGCTGGCAGGCGGTGATCGTCGCGGCCGCGATCAGCCTGCCGCTGGGCTACACCACGGGCAAGGAATACGCCGAGCTCGAATGGCCGATCGACATCCTGATCGCCGTGGTCTGGGTGGCCTACGCGATCGTGTTCTTCGGCACCATCGGCACGCGCCGGGTGCGCCACATCTACGTCGCGAACTGGTTCTTCGGCGCCTTCATCATCGCGGTGGCGCTGCTGCACATCGTCAACAGCGCCGAGGTCCCGGCGGGCTGGATGAAGAGCTACTCGGCCTACGCGGGCGTGCAGGACGCGATGGTGCAGTGGTGGTACGGCCACAACGCGGTGGGCTTCTTCCTCACGGCGGGCTTCCTCGGGATGATGTACTACTACATCCCCAAGCAGGCCGAGCGGCCGGTGTATTCGTACCGGCTCTCCATCGTCCACTTCTGGGCGCTGATCTTCACCTACATGTGGGCCGGCCCGCACCACCTGCACTACACGGCGCTGCCCGACTGGACGCAGTCGCTCGGCATGGTGTTCTCGCTGATCCTGCTCGCGCCGAGCTGGGGCGGGATGATCAACGGCGTGATGACGCTCTCGGGCGCCTGGCACAAGCTGCGCACCGATCCGATCCTGCGCTTCCTGATCGTGGCGCTGTCGTTCTACGGCATGTCGACCTTCGAGGGTCCGATGATGTCGGTCAAGACCGTCAACGCGCTGAGCCACTACACCGACTGGACCGTGGGCCACGTGCATGCGGGCGCGCTCGGCTGGGTGGGCTTCATCACCATGGGCTCGCTGTACTACCTGGTGCCGCGCATGTACGGCCGCACCGCGATGTACAGCACCCGCGCCATCGAGGTGCACTTCTGGGTGGCCACCATCGGCATCGTGCTCTACATCGCCGCGATGTGGATCGCCGGCGTGATGCAGGGGCTGATGTGGCGCGCGGTCAATCCCGACGGCACGCTGACCTACACCTTCGTCGAGAGCGTGAAGGCGACCTTCCCGTTCTACGTGGTGCGCCTGGTGGGCGGCCTGCTGTACCTCGGCGGCATGCTGGTCATGGCATGGAACGTCTGGATGACCGTGATCTCCGGGCGCTCGGTGCAGGCCGCGATCCCGCCTTCCGCCATCGCCCATGCCTGAGGACCACCACGCCATGCATTCCGCCGACCACACCAAGCACCGCGGCTTCACCCACGAGAAGGTGGAGACCAACAACCTGCTGATGATCGTGCTGATCCTCGTCGTCGTCGCCATCGGCGGCCTGGTCGAGATCGTGCCGCTGTTCTTCCAGAAGTCGACCACCGAGCCGATCCAGGGGCTCAAGCCGCCGACCGCGCTGCAGCTCGCGGGCCGCGACGTCTACCTGCGCGAGGGTTGCTACAACTGCCACTCGCAGATGATCCGGCCGTTCCGCGCCGAGACGCTGCGCTACGGCCACTACTCGGTGGCCGGCGAGTTCGTCTACGACCACCCCTTCCAGTGGGGCAGCAAGCGCACCGGCCCCGACCTGCACCGCGTCGGCGGCAAGTACAGCGACGAGTGGCACCGCATCCACCTGAACAACCCGCGCGACCTGGTGCCCGAGTCGAACATGCCGGCCTACGGCTGGCTCGAGAAGACCCCCGTGGACGCCGACGCGATCCCGCGCCGCATGCGGGCGCTGCGCCAGGTCGGCGTGCCCTACACCGACGACGAGATCGCCCGCGCCGCCGAGGCGGTGCGCGGCAGGACCGAGATGGACGCGACGGTGGCGTACCTGCAATCGCTGGGCCTCGGGCTCAAGTAAAGGAGAGACGGCCATGATCGACCTCACCACGCTGCGCATCGTCGCGACCCTGGCCTGCTTCGGGCTGTTCCTCGGCATCGTGGCCTGGGCCTATGCCCGGCGCAATGCCGCGCGCTTCGAAGAAGCCGCGCGCCTGCCGCTCGAGCAGGACTGACGAAAAGAAAACACAGGGGAATCCACGATGAGCGATTTCATCCACGACTTCTGGTCGAACTACGTCGCCGCCGGCACGCTGCTGAGCATCCTCGGCTGCATGCTGCTGCTGTGGCTCACGGCGCGCAAGCGCGTGCCCTCGGACGCGGACAACACCACGGGCCACGTCTGGGACGAGGACCTGCGCGAAGCCAACAACCCGCTGCCGCTGTGGTGGGTGGGCCTGTTCGTGCTGACCATCGTCTTCTCGCTCGGCTACCTGGTGGTGTTCCCCGGCCTCGGCAGCTTCGGCGGCCAGGCGCAGTGGACCACCGAGCGCCAGTACGAGGCCGAGGTGGCGAAGGCCGCGGACGCGATCGCGCCGGTCTACGCGGCCTTCGCCGGCATGCCGATGGAGGACATCGCGCGCCAGCCCCGGGCGATGGCGATCGGCGAACGGCTCTTCATGAACAACTGCGCGCAGTGCCACGGCTCCGACGCGCGCGGCAGCAAGGGCTTCCCGAACCTCACGGACAAGGACTGGCTGCACGGCGGCGCGCCGGAGAAGATCGCCGAGTCGATCACCAAGGGCCGCGTCGGCACCATGCCGCCGATGGCCGCGGCCGTGGGCTCGCAGGACGACGTGAAGAACCTCGCGAACTACGTGCTGAGCCTGTCGGGCGCGCCGCACGACTCGCTGCGCGCGGGCCTGGGCAAGGCGAAGTTCTCGGCCTGCGCGGCCTGCCACGGCGTGGGCGGCGTCGGCAACCAGGCGCTCGGCGCACCCAACCTCGCCGACAAGGTCTGGCTGCACGGCTACGGCGAGGCGGCCATCGTGCAGATCGTGAACCAGGGCAAGCTCAGCGAGATGCCGGCGCAGGAAGGCCGGCTCACCGAGGCGCAGATCAAGCTGCTCGCGTCGTACGTCTGGGGCCTGTCGAACGCGCCGGCCGTCGGTCCCTGAGGCGGCGGAGTGCGACCCATGGATTCGTCCGCGCCCCGCAAGACCATCCCGATCGCGGCGGCGGAGGAGGCGCACGCCGGGCTCTACCAGGCCTCGAAGAAGATCCATCCGCGCGCCATCGGCGGGCTGTTCTCGCGCTGGCGCTGGGCCATGGTGTGGCTGACCCAGCTCGTGTTCTACGGCATGCCGTGGATCGAGTGGGGCGAGCGGCAACTGGTGCTGTTCGACCTCGCGGCGCGGCGCTTCTACATCTTCGGGCTGGTGCTCTATCCGCAGGACCTGATCTACCTCTCGGGCCTGCTCGTGATCAGCGCGATGTCGCTGTTCCTCTTCACGGCCGTGGCCGGGCGGCTGTGGTGCGGCTACGCCTGCCCGCAGACGGTCTACACGGAGATCTTCCTCTGGGTGGAGCAGCGCATCGAGGGCAACCGCTCGGCGCGCATCCGCCTCGACGGCGAGCCGATGTCGCTCGAGAAGCTGGTCAAGAAGTGGTTCAAGCACGTGGTCTGGATCGGCATCGCGCTGTGGACCGGCTTCACCTTCGTCGGCTACTTCACGCCGATCCGCGAGCTGGGCCTGGCCTTCCTGCAGACGCGCATGGGCTCGTGGGAGGTGTTCTGGGTCTTCTTCTACGGCTTCGCCACCTACGGCAACGCGGGCTTCATGCGCGAGCAGGTCTGCAAGTACATGTGCCCCTACGCGCGCTTCCAGAGCGCGATGTTCGACCGCGACACGCTGATCGTGAGCTACGACCCGAAGCGCGGCGAGCCGCGCGGGCCGCGGCGCAAGGACGCCGGCCGGCAGGCGCTCGGCGACTGCATCGACTGCGGCCTGTGCGTGCAGGTGTGCCCGACCGGCATCGACATCCGCCGCGGCCTGCAGTACGAGTGCATCGGCTGCGGCCTGTGCGTGGACGCCTGCGACACGGTGATGGGCAAGATGGGCTACGCGCCGCGGCTGATCCGCTACGACACGCAGAACGGCATGGAGGCCGGCTGGTCGCGGCGCCGGCTGCTGCGCCGCGTGCTGCGCCCGCGCGTGCTGGCCTATGCCGCGATCCTCGCGCTGCTGGTGGCCGGGCTGCTCGCGAGCCTGGTGGTGCGCACGCCGTTCAAGGTCGACGTGGTGCGCGACCGCGCCTCGCTCGCGCGGATCGTCGAGGGCGGGCGGCTCGAGAACGTCTACCGGCTGCAGATCATGAACGCCACCGAGCGCACGCACAGCTACCGCATCGCGGCGCACGGCATCGAAGGGCTCGCCGTGTCGTCGGACGAGCGCGTCAGCGTCGAGGCGGCGCAGTCGCGCTGGATCGCGGTGCGGCTGCAGGTGCCCTACGGCGCGGTCCCCGCGGGCTCGCACACGGTGCACTTCGACATCCGGGAAGAGGGCGGCGGCACCCAGGTGTCGGAGAAGGCGGTCTTCCTGGTGCCGCGCTGAAAACGACGAAGGAAACGAGATGAACGCAACGATCCCCCACGAAACCCCGGACGGCGGCGACCGCTGGTGGCGGCATCCGCTGCTCTGGATGGTGATCGCGGGCCCCGCGCTGGTGGTGGTCGCGAGCTTCGTGACGCTCTGGTATGCGCTCGGCAGCCCCGACCCGCTGGTCTCGGCCGACTACTACCGCCGCGGCGTCGAGATCAACCGCACGCTGGCCGACAAGAAGCTGATGCCCGCGCTGGCCGGGCGCAACCATGCGGCCACGCCCGAGGCGGCGGTGCCGCTGCCGGCGGCGCCCGCGCCCTCGGCCGCACCGCCCGAGGCCGCGCGATGAGCCCGTCGCGCCAGCTCATCGGCATTCTCTGGCCCGCCTTCCTGCTCGCCTGCGGGCTCGAGATCCTGGTCTTCTCGCTGGTCGACCCGGCCGACCTCCACTGGGGCGGCGAGGCGCTGCGGATGTCGCGCCAGGGCGTCTACAGCGTGGCCTTCTTCGTCTTCTGGGCCATGGCGGCGGTCTCGAGCGCCTTCACCGCGCTGCTCGCGATGCCGCCGGCCGACGATCTTCAGGAGCATCCGCAATGAACCTCGCCATCGCCGCCGCCACCGTCCCCGTCGAGATCCCGCGCGCGCAGCCGCTGCCCGGCGAGCTGCTGCGGCAGTTCGACGTGGCGGGCCCGCGCTACACCTCGTATCCCACGGCCGACCGCTTCGTCGAGGCCTACGGCGCCCGCGCCCATGCCGAGGCGCTGCGCGCGCGCCGCGCCGCGGGCGAGGCCGCGCCGCCGCTGTCGCTCTACGTGCACATCCCGTTCTGCGAGTCGCTGTGCTACTACTGCGGCTGCAACAAGGTGGTGACGCGGCACCGCGAGCGCGCGGCGCACTACCTCGCGCGACTCGGGCGCGAGGCGCGCCTGCAGGCCGCCGAGCTCGGCCCGCGCAGCGCCGTGAGCCAGCTGCACCTGGGCGGCGGCACGCCGACCTTCCTCGACGACGCGGAGCTCGCCGGGCTGGTCGCGATGCTGGGCGAGGTCTTCGAGCTCGTGCCGGGCGGGGAGCGCTCGATCGAGATCGATCCGCGCACGGTCGACGCGGCGCGGCTCGCGCACCTCGCGGCGCTGGGCTTCGACCGGCTCAGCTTCGGCGTGCAGGACTTCGACCCCGAGGTGCAGAAGGCGGTGCACCGCATCCAGCCCGCCGCCCAGGTCTTCGCGCTGATGGCCGAGGCGCGCGCGCTGGGCTTCGGCTCGATCAACGTCGACCTGATCTACGGACTGCCGCGGCAGAACGACGCCTCGTTCGCGCGCACCATCGCGCAGGTGTGCGAGCTGCGCCCCGACCGCATCGCGCTCTACGCCTACGCGCACCTGCCCGAGCGCTTCAAGCCGCAGCGGCGCATCGATGCCGCGGAGCTGCCCGACGCGGCCGCGCGGGTGCGGATGCTCTCGCACGCGATCGCCGCGCTGACCGAGGCGGGGTACGTGTACATCGGCATGGACCACTTCGCGCTGCCCGACGATCCGCTCGCGGTGGCGAAGCGGGAAGGGCGGCTGCAGCGCGGCTTCCAGGGCTACGGCACCGAGCCCGAGGGCGACCTGCTGGCGCTCGGCGTCTCGGGCATCGGCCGCATCGGCGCAAGCTACAGCCAGAACGCCAAGACGATCGAGGACTACTGCGAGCGCGTCGACCAGGGCCGGCTGCCGGTGGTGCGCGGGCTCTCGCTCACGCCCGACGACCTGCTGCGGCGCACGGTCATCATGGACCTGATGTGCAGGGGGCGCTTCGAGTTCGACGCCGTCGACCGGGCGCACCGCATCGACGCCCGGCGCCACTTCGCGCCCGAGTTCGCGGCGCTCGGCCCGTTCGCGGCGCAGGGGCTGGTGCGGCTGTCCGACCACCACGTCGAGGTCACGCCGCAGGGCTGGTTCGTGGTGCGCGCGATCGCGATGGTGTTCGACCGCTACGCGCGCGACGCCCGCACGCGCTTCTCGCGCGTGGTCTGACGCGGGACGCCGCCCGCCCGCCCGGACCGCCGACATGCAGACCGCACTCGCCGCCGCCGCGCTGCTCATGGGACTGGCGGGCGGGCCGCATTGCGTCGCGATGTGCGGGGCGGCCTCGGCCGCGGTGATCCGCATCGTGCCCGTGCGCGCCGCGGCGGGCGCCGGAGTGGCGGCAACCGCCGCGCCGGGCGCACGGGCGGCGTTCCACCTGGGCCGGATCGCGAGCTACGCGGCGGCGGGCGCGCTCGCCGCCGCGAGCGTTGGCGGCCTCGCGCAGGCCGGCGCCCAGATCGCCGCGCTGCGGCCGCTCTGGACGCTGCTGCACCTCGCCGTGTTCGGCTGGGGCGCGGCGCTCGCGCTCACGGGCCGGCAGCCGGTCTGGACGCAGCGCGTCGGCCGGCTGCTCGAGGCGCGCCTGCGCCCCCTCGGCGCGGCCACGCCGCTCGGCGTGCTCGCGACCGGCGCGCTCTGGATCGCGATGCCCTGCGGCCTGCTGCATTCGGCGCTGCTGCTCGCGAGCCTGGGCAACGGGCCGGCGCAGGGCGCCTTCGCGATGCTGCTGTTCGCCGCCGGCAGCGCGGTCTCGCTGCTGCTCGCGCCCTGGGCCTGGCAGCGGCTGCGCGGGCTCGGCGGCGTCCAGGCCTGGGGCGGGCGCCTGGCCGGCGTGCTGCTCGCGGCGGCGGCGCTGCAGGCGCTCTGGTCCGACCTCGGCCCGCGCATCGAGGCCTGGTGCCGCTGATCGGCCGCGCCTGCTCGACGATCAGCCCACGCTGCCGAGCAGCAGCGCCTGCAGCACGAAGCGGCGGTTGTCGGCGGCCGAGGTGCGCGCGTCCAGCTGCTGCGCGAGCCGCGCGCTCGGATGGGTGGCGGCCGCGGCGCCGTCGTAGACCGGGATGCCCGCCTCGCGCGCGATCTGGCGCACCGTCTCGGCCCCGAGGCCGAGGCATTCGACCGCGTCGTAGAAGCGGCCGAGCAGCTGCGCCGTGAGCCGGATCTCGCCCGGATCGCCGAGCTTCGCGACCCGGGCGCGGATGGTCGCGACCTGCGCCCCGAGCTCGGTGGCGGCGCGCTCGAACAGCGCGAGGCCCTCGCGCGCCTCGGCGCCTTCGCCGCAGAGCACGCCGAGGTTCTTGCCCTTGAGCCGCGGCGCGGGCGCGCCGTGCAGCGCGGCGGCCTGCAGCAGCCGCGCCGCATGGAGCAGCGCGGCCTCGTGCTGGGGCGTCAGCCCGTCGGCGGCCGGGCCGGAAGGAATCTGGAGAGAAGGCATGGGCTCCCTGGTGAGACGCTGCCAGCCTATCGCCGCGGAGGCGGCCGCGGCTTGATGCGGATCAAGCCGCGCGGCGGACTGTTACGCGCCGGACACCGAGCGTTCACCGAGCGTTACCCACCGATGTGGAGCGTTGCCATGGCGTTGCGGTCCGATTTCTAACATTTGTGCATCAACAGCTAGAAGCCGCGCAGGAGTTTGCAAAATGCCCGAACCGATCCAGACCACCGCCACCGCCCGGGCTGCCGCGGCCTTCCAGGCGCTTCCCGCCGCGCACGAGCCGCCTGCCGTCGACCTCGCGGCGCACGAGCGCGCGAGCCGCAAGCTCGCCGAGACGCAGAAGCTGCTGCAGCAGCGCCTCGCGCCCCAGCGCCGCGTGGTGCATGCGGGCGAGGCGATCTACCAGGCCGGCGAGCGCTTCGGCAACCTCTACATCCTCAACTCGGGCTTCGTGAAGATCGTGAACCTCTCGGCCGACGGCCGCGAGCAGGTGGTCGGCCTGAAGTTCCGCGGCGACTGGCTCGGCTTCGACGGCCTCGCGCGCGAGCGCTACGGCTGCGACGCGGTGGCGATGGACACGGGCGAGGTCTGGGTCGTGCCCTACGCCTCGCTGCTCGCGGCCTGCCTGGAGGACCCGGCGCTGCTGCCGGTGTTCCATGCGGCGATGAGCCGCGAGATCGCGCACGAGCGCGATTCGCTGATGTCGGTGTGCACGCTGCCGGCCGATGCGCGGGTGGCGGACTTCCTGCGCTACTGGGCCGAGTCGCTGGCCGAGCGCGGCATGCGCGCGGACCAGATCACGCTGCGCATGACGCGCGCGGAGATCGGCAACTACCTGGGCATGACGCTGGAGAGCGTGAGCCGGGCGCTGTCGCGGCTGGCGCGCGACCGGGTGATCGAGTTCGTCGAGAAGGGACGGCGCGACGTGCAGATCCCCGACGTGGGCGCGCTGTCGGCCTTCGTGCAGCGCTGCCTCGCGCCGGCGCCCGCGCTGCTGCAGTAGCGCCGCGCCTCAGGCGCGCGCGGCGAGCACCCGCGCCAGCGCACGCGCGAGGTCGGCGCGCGCATAGGGCTTGCGCAGCAGCTCCCAGCCCTGCAGCGCGTCGCGGTCGGCCTCCAGGAGCTCCGACGAGAAGCCCGACATCAGCAGGATCGCGAGCCGCGGGAAGCGCCGCTTCGCCTCGGTGGCGAGCCGGGTGCCGCGCATGCCGGGGCCGAGCGCGATGTCGCTGAGGAGCACGTCGAAGGGCTGCGCCTCGCCGTCCATCGCGAGCAGGGCCTCCTCGGCGTTGGCCGCGGTCGCGACGGTGCAGCCCAGCCCGTGCAGGAAGGCCTGCACCACCTTGCGCACCTCGGCATCGTCCTCGACCAGCATCACGCGCAGGCCCGGCGGCAGGGCCTGGGGGCCCGCGGCCTCCTCGGCGTGCGCGGGCGCGGCGTCGTCGAGCTGCGGCAGGTAGAGCGTCACGGTGGTGCCCGCGCCGGGCCGGGTCGCGATCCAGACCGCGCCCTTGGACTGCTTGACGAAGCCGTAGACCGTGCTCAGGCCCAGGCCGGTGCCGCGGCCGGCTTCCTTGGTGGTGAAGAAGGGCTCGAAGGCGCGCTCCCTGACCTCCTCGGTCATGCCGGCGCCGCTGTCGGCGATCGAGATCGCGACGAAGCGGCCGTGCGCGTCGGGCCCGCCCGCCTCGCTGCGCACCTCGGGCGGCAGCGCGCCGCAGGCCTCGGTGCGGAAATGCAGCGTGCCGCCCTCGGGCATGGCGTCGCGCGCGTTGATGGCGATGTTCAGCAGCGCCGATTCGAGCTGCCCCGGATCGGCGAGCACCGGCGGGCAGCCGGGCGCGGTGTCGACGGTGATGGCGATGCGCTGGTCGAGCGTGCGCCGCAGCATGTCGGTCAGCGACTGCAGCAGCGCCCCGGTGTCGACCGCGTTGGGCTGCAGCATCTGGCGGCGCGAGAACGCGAGCAGCTTGCCCGTGAGCTCGGCGCCGCGCCGCGAGGCACGCGCCGCGGCGGCCACGAGCTGCTGCGCGTAGGCGTCCTGCGCGATCGCGGGCAGCTCCTCGAGCACCTGCAGGTTGCCCTGGATGATGGTGAGCAGGTTGTTGAAGTCGTGCGCGATGCCGCCCGTGAGCTGGCCGACGCTCT
>CBHTTS010000167.1:0-11301 GCA_966095775.1 uncultured Variovorax sp.
CGATCGTCAGCGCGGGGAAGACGATGTGGAACGAGATCGTGAAACCGAACTGGATGCGGGCGAGAAGAATCGAGTCCATGCGGGGCCGGCCCTCCGGCGGTGCGCCTCGGGCCGCGATGCGGCGAATGGCTGCATTGGATACCGCGCGGGCGCGTCCGTGAATTGGACCTTTTGTCTTGGACGTTTTGTCTCAGGCCGCGGCCAGCGGCGCCTCGTGGCCCGCCGCGAGCCATTCGCGCGGCGACACGCCCACCTTCTGCGCGAACAGCCGCGACAGCGCCGACGCGTTCGCATAGCCGAGGTCGGCCGCGATGGTCTTGACCGAGGCGCCGCGCCGCAGCTCGGCCTGCGCGATCGTCAGCCGCCAGTCGGCGAGGTAGTCCGCGGGCGTGGTGCCGACCACCGCCTTGAAGCGCGCCGCGAGCGCGCTGCGCGACAGGCCCGCCTCGCGCGCCATCCGCTCGAGCCGCCAGGCATCGCCCGGGCGCTCGTGCAGCGCCACCAGCAGCCGCGCGAGCGGTGGGTCGCCGAGGCCCGTGAGCAGGCCCGCCGGCAGCGCGCCTTCGTGCGGATGGTCGAGCAGCCAGCGCAGCAGCTGGATCAGCACCACCTCGAACAGCCGGTCCGCGAGCAGCCGATGGCCGCACTGCACGCGCGTGGTCTCGCCGAACAGCAGCGCGAGCGACTGCTCGAGCCCCTCGACCTCGCGCAGCGGCAGCCGCACCAGCGCGGGCAGCGCGCGCGCGAGCGGATGCGCGTCGCCGCCCTCGAACGCGACCGTGGCGCAGACGAAGTCGGAGCCCTCGGCCGGCGGGTTGTGGAAGTGGTGCGCGAGCGGCCTCGGGTAGAACAGCAGGCTCGGCTCCCGGACCGTGACGCGGCGCGACAGCCCCGCGCGCGCGGGGTGCGTGACCACCATCTCGCCGCGGCGCAGCACATGCAGGAAGCCGCGCCCCTGCTCGGCCGGGAAGCGCGTCACGCCGCACAGCGGGCCGGCATGGAACAGCTGCGTGCGCACGCGGAAGCGCTCGAGCAGGGACGACAGCCGGTCGATCGGGGGTGTGGGCGCCATTGGACGAAAAGGTATGTTTGATGGATGAAACGATACCCATCATACGAAGAAGCGGCGCAAACTGCAGGCACCGACATCACTTCAGCAAAGGAATCCCCCATGTCCTCCCGCATCGACCTCCTGACCGAAGCCACCGCCAGCGCCGAGGCCCAGGCCCTGCTCGCGCAGGTCCATGGCGCCTTCGGCGCCACGCCCAACATGTTCCGCGCCGTGGCCAACTCGCCGGCCGCGCTCAGGAGCATGTGGGGATCGTTCGGCGCGCTCGGCGGCGGCGTGATCTCCGCGCAGCTCGGCGAGCAGATCGCGGTGGCGGTCGCCAACTCCAACGGCTGCGACTACTGCCTCGCGGCGCACACGGCGCTGGGCCGCAAGGCCGGCGTCGGTGCGGCCGAGATGGCGGCCGCGCAGGTCGGCGAGTCGGCCGACCCGCGCACCGCCGCGGCGCTGCGCTTCGCGCTGCAGCTGGTCGAGCGCCGCGGCCAGGTGGGCGAGGCCGACGTGCAGGCGCTGCGCGCCGCGGGCTTCGACGATGCGCACATCGTCGAGATCGTCGCGCACGTGGCGCTGAACCTATTCACCAACTACGTGAACGTGGCCTTCGCGGTGCCGGTGGATTTCCCCGGCGTGAAGCTGCGCCCGGCCGCGGCCTGAGCACGGGACCGGGCAGACTGCGCGCACCATGACCATCGTCCATCCCGAGGCCCCCGCGCTGCAGGTCGCGCGCTGGCTCAACGCCGAGGCCGAGCCGACGCTCGAGGCCTTCATGCGCGAATACCGCTACACCTTCCCGATCGGCATCGACCGGCCGGTGGCCGGCAGCAGCATTCCCGCGACCATGCGCGCCTACCAGCTGCAGGGCACGCCGAGCACGGTGCTGATCGACCGCCGGGGCCGCATCCGGCTGAGCCATTTCGGCCTGCTCGACGACATGGCCGTGGGCGCCGCGATCGGGCAGCTCGCGGCCGAGGATGTCGCGTCGCCGTTGATCGCGCGCGCGGCCGAAGCCGGCGACGCCGCGCCGTCCGGGGGCTGCGATCCGCAGCAAGGCTGCGGCTTCGACGCCGGCGCGAAGGGGGCCTGAGCCATGCGATGCATCGCACTGCAGCACCTGGCCTTCGAGGCCTGGCTGATCGGCCATGCATGCGAACTCGCCGCGGCCGGCATCGACGTGCCCGCGCTGCCATGAGCCCGCCCGCGCCGACCACCGTCGATGCGCTGCTCGTCGGCGCCGTGGGCCTGCTGCCCGACGGCCGCACCGCGAGCGGCATCGCCAAGGCGCCGGTCGCGCACGCGCTGTGGCTCTCGCCGACCGGGCTGCAGGGCGACGCGCAGGCCGACCTGCGCATCCACGGCGGGCCCGAGAAGGCGGTGCACCACTATCCCCGCGAGCACTATGCGGCCTGGGGCGCATGGAGCCGGCGCGCCGACCTGCTCGCCGCCGCGGGCGCCTTCGGCGAGAACCTCTCGACACGCGGCTGGGACGAGTCGAACGTGTGCGTGGGCGACGTGGTGCGGCTCGACGAGGCGCTGGTGCAGGTGTCGCAGGGGCGCCAGCCCTGCTGGAAGCTCGACGCGCGCTTCGGCGAGCCCGGCATGGCGCGCCGGATGCAGGCGAGCGGCCGCACGGGCTGGTACTACCGCACGCTCGCGCCCGGCCGGGTGCGCCCCGGCGCCACCATGGCGCTGGTCGACCGGCCGCATCCCGAATGGCCGCTCGCGCGCCTGATCGCGCTGCTGTTCGCGCGCGACGCGGAACTCGCGCCCGAATGGGCGCGCGCGGCCGAGCTGCCGGCGCTGGCCGAGCGCTGGCGGCTCACCTTCCGGCGCCGCGTGGAATCGAGGCAGGTCGAGGACTGGGCGCCGAGGCTCGGCCCGCCGCCGCGCGACTGAGCACGGCCGCGCCGCTGCACTCAGCCCGGGTTCGGCAGCCGCGCGCCGCCCGCGTTGCGGCAGGCGTCCTGCTGCGCGCGCGAGGGCAGCGCGAAGCAGCGTGCCTGCGCCTTGCGCGCCGCCGCCTCGTCGGCCCGGCGCGCCTCGGCCGCCTCGACCTGCAGCTCGACCAGCCACTTCATGAGCAGCGCGAGCACCAGCAGCAGCGCGGCCGCGGCGGCGAGCAGCGTGCTGCGCCAGTCGCGGATGCGGAAGCTCGAAGCGTCGAATCCCGGCATGGCGTCAGGCCGCGAGCTGCGGAAAGAACCAGCTGCTCAACGCGAGCACCACGCCGGCGCCGAGCGACACCGCCGCGGCGGTCGAGAACAGGCAGGCGGCCGCGAGGCTCGGGATCAGCAGCGCCATCCGCACGAAGGCGCCCGCGACGAGCGCGTAGGCCGCGAGCGGCAGCAGCACCGCCCAGGCCGAGCGCCGCGCCGGCGCGGACAGCGTGGCATTCGTCGATTCGTTCATGGAGATCCCCCTTCTGGCCCGGCCTCGCACCGGCAGGTCGGCGCATCGTAGAGGCCGCGGCGGCCGTGGCGGAGGGAAATGCTCACACTCGTCAACGTTTTTTGTTTCGTCAAGAAAAGTTCATGAAGATCTGCGAAGTAGTTCACGCGCGCCGCGGGGCAAGCGGCTTCACCCCGGGCCGGCCGCGGCGCTACAGGCCGGTGCCGAGCGCCAGCCGCATGCGCGCGCCGCCGAGCGCGGCGGCGCCGATCGTGAGGCTGCCGTGGTGCAGCCGCGCCACCTCGGCCACCAGGTGCAGGCCGAGGCCGGCGCCGCTGCCGCGCGGCTGGAGGCGGTGGAACGGCGCCACCACGCGCTCGCGCTCGTGCACGGGAATACCCGGGCCCGAGTCGCAGACCTCGATCACCGCGGGCGCGCGCACGTGGATCTGGATCTCGCAGCCCTCGCCGCCGTGCTCGGTGGCGTTCTGGACCAGGTTCGAGACCGCGCGCTCGATCGATGTCGCGTCCGCGCGCGCGAAGACCGGACGCGGCGCCTCCACCGAGATCGAGCCGCCCTGCAGGATCACCAGCGGCGCGAGGTCCGCGGCCACGCGCTCGCAGAGCGCGCGCAGGTCGACCGGCTCGCCGACCGCCGCGACGCGGCGCAGCCGCTCGAGGTCGAGCAGCTGCTCGGCGAGCGTGACCAGCCGCGTGGTGGCGCGCACCAGCCGCGACTTCTCGGGGCTGTGCTCGGGCAGCGACTCGACCTGGATGCGCAGCGTGGTGATCGGCGTGCGCAGCTCGTGCGCCGCGTCGGCGAGGAAGCGCTCCTGCCGCCGGTAGCCCTCGTCGAGCCGGTCGAAGGCACGGTTCACGGCCTCGACCAGCGGCCGGAGTTCGGCCGCCACGCCGTCCAACGGCAGCCGGGTGGCGAGCCGGTCGATGTCGACCTGCTCGGCCCTGGCCGCGGTGGCGACCACGCCGGCGAGGCCGCGGCGGATCACGAAGGGCGTGGCGATCACCACCACCAGCCCGGTGACGAGCAGGATCGGCGCCACCAGGATCAGGAAGGCGATCGTGACCCATGCGAACTGGCCGGTCGGCGACAGCGGCGCGCGCGTCTGCACGATCAGGTCGACCGGACCCGTGGGCGTCTCGATGCGCTCGAAGCGCGCCGCGGGGCGCGCGCTGGGCTCGGCGAGGTCGAGCGCCGCGCGCTCCATGCCGCCGAGCGCGCGCACGAGCGCCCGGTAGCGCGGCGGGACCTCGCCGCGATGCAGCTCCTCGCCGCGGGCATCGCGCGCGACGAACCACAGCGCAGGGGCGGCGTCGAGCAGCCACTGCGCCTCCTCGTCGGGCCTGAGCACGAGCCGGCCCTCGGGCGTGTGGCCGAGCGCGCCGCCGATGATCTCGGCGGCGCGCTCGCCGCCGTCGTCGACGAAAACGCCGGCCGCGGCCCACAGCGCGAGGAAGCCGAACAGCACCAGCAGGCTCGCGGCGACCTGCAGCGTCACCAGGCTGCCGATCAGCCGCCAGCGCAGCGAGCGCGGCTTCTGCGTCATGCCGCGCGCGCCGCGGCCTGCAGCAGGTAGCCCACGCCGCGCACCGGATGGATCTCCACGCCTGCGCCGCTGCGCTCGAGCTTGGCGCGCAGCCGCGAGACGTGCGCATCGAGCGAGTTCGAGCGGATGTCGTCGGCATCGCCGTAGACGCGTTCGAGCAGCCGCTGCCGCTGCACCGTGCGGCCCTTGGACAGCACCAGCGCCTCGAGCACCAGCATCTCGCGCCGCGGCAGCACCAGCGGCGCGCCGTCGACCTCGAACTCGCGCGCCTCGTGGTCGAAGCGCAGCCGCCCGGCCAGCGTGGCCTGGGGCGCGCGCATGGTCGGGCGCCGCGCGAGCACGCGGATGCGCGCCATCAGCTCGTCGATCGAGAACGGCTTCGCCAGGTAGTCGTCGGCGCCCCGGTCCAGGCTGCGCACGCGCTCGGCGATCTCGCCGATCGCGGTCAGCACCAGCACCGGCGTGGACCGGCCGCCGCGGCGCAGCTCCTCGACCAGCGACAGGCCGTCGCCGTCGGGCAGGTTGCGGTCGACCACCAGCACGTCGTGGCCCGCGTCGAAGGCCAGTTCGCGGGCCTCGCGCAGCGACAGCGCGATGTCGACCACCATGAGCTGGCCGCGCAGCGCCGCGGCCAGCGCCTGGGCCAGGTCGAGGTCGTCTTCGACAACGAGGATCTTCACGGGGGCGTGGTGGAGGCGGGCACGGGAGCACGATTCTCGGCGAGCCGCGCGCCGGAGCGGCGCACGCGCGGGCGGCGCCAGGCCAGGCACAGCGCGATGCGCGTCAGCGCCAGCCCGCCCAGCACGTCGACGACGACGTGCTGGCGCGTGGCGAGCGTCGAATAGACGATGGCCGCGCACCAGAGCCAGTTGAGGCCGCGCACCCAGCGCGGCGCCCCGAGGCTCGCGAGCTGGCTCGCGAGCAGCAGCGCGCCGTAGCTCGCGAACGCCACGTGCAGCGAGGGGAAGGCGTTGCCGCCCGCATCGGAGTTCTTCAGCAGCTGCAGCAGCGGGTACTGCGCCCAGTCCACGCCGAAGGCCGGCGTCACGGTCGGGAAGATCCAGAAGATCGCGAGGCCCAGGCCCGCGATCGCCGCCGCGCCCTTCGCCTGGGCGCGCAGCGCGCCGGCATGGGCCGCGAACGCGGGCGCGAGCGAGACGTAGAGCCACAGCGACGCATAGGGCAGCAGCGCCGCCTCGCTCACGCCGACCCGCCCGTCGAGCCAGGTCGCGGGCAGCGTGACGGCGCGCCCCGCGGTGCCGTGCAGGGTCCAGAAATACAGCACGAAGAAGCCGCCGATGCCGGCCATGGTGCCCGCCATCTTGACGAGCCACAGGGTCCGGACCCTGCGCCACAGCAGCCGGGTCCACGAAGGTCGAACAAGAGGGCGCGCAGGCATCGGTGCTCCGGTGGAGGATGGGATGCGGGCAGCCTATGCACGGACATTGCGTCAACATTGCGGCGCGGCGCGGATGCAGGGATCGAGGCGGCCAACGCGCGCTATCTGGAGCACGGGACCTATGCTTTCCTGGAGATCGAGCGCTTCGACCGCGTGGGCCGTTTCGGCCGGCGCGGCATGATCTCCGCGGGCGCGCTCGACGACGAGTGCTTCGGCATGCGCGACAACTGGCCGGCCTTCGCGCAGCGCTGCGAGACGGCCGGCATGCTCGGACCGGATTCGGTGCGCAGGATCCTGGTGCTGACGGCCTTCTCGGAACTGATCGGCAACGGCGACCGTCACTTCGAGAACCTTTCGCTGATGACGGACGAGGCCTTCGAGGCGGCGCATGCCTTCTGGACCCGGGCGGCTGCCGACCGGCGGCTGTCCAGGGGAATGCGCGAGATCAGCGGGGGTAACGCCCGGCAGATCGCCGAGGTGGTGGCGCCGCTGCTGCCCGCGGGCGCACAGCGCTGACCTGTCGCCGTCACGCCGCTGGGGTATGCTGCGCTGCGCACGCGCCCGCCCGTGCGGCCGGCGCGTGCACCAGGTCCATGCCAGTCCGCCGCAGGAGGTGTCGCCATGCCGCCCGAGCAGGCCTTGCCCGCTCTGCCGTCCGAATCCAGGAACCGCCTGGTCCACGAGGACTGGGTGTTCGATCTCTTCGTCATCGTGGGCGCGAACCCGCAGGACTTCTCGGGCGTGGCCGACATCTCCCGGCGCGGCGTCCACCGGTGCAAGATCGTGCTGTGCCGGCCCGCGGCGACGCGCGAGCAGGGCCTGGAGGAGCTCAGGACCAAGTGCGTGGTCTGGGCCGCGACGCGCGGCAGGGAGCAGGGCGAGCCCGCGCCCGCACCCTAGGCCTCGGCGCCGCGCCGGGCGTGCCCGCGCACCATGCTCGGCGCGAAGCCGAAGCGCTGGCGAAAGCGCACCGCGAAGCGCGAGGGCGAGCCGTACCCGACGTGGGCCGCGATGTCGGTGACGGGGCGCGCGGTGGCCTGCAGCAGGGTCAGGGCGGTGGACATCCTCGCGTCGACGAGCAGCTCCGCGAACGAAGTGCCCTCGGCCGCCAGCCTGCGCCGCAAGGTGGCCTCGGAGACCGCGAGCGCGCGCGCCGCCTGCGTGGCGGTCCAGGCGCTGCCGAGCGCGCCCGCCAGCAGCGTGCGCACCTTGGCCGCGGTCGTGGCCGGGCGCGACAGGCGCTGCAGCACCACGCCCTGCTCGAGCAGCCAGTGCATCAGCTCGAGCACGCGCAGGCGCGCGATCGCCTCGGGCACGGTCCGGGGCGCGGCGGCCGCGTGCGAGGCCGCGTCGAAGGCGGCACGCAATGCGTCGGGGATGCGCGCCAGCAGGCAGGCCGCCGCGGCGCCGCGCGCTTCGCGCCGGACCTGCTGCGCCCGCGCCTGGTAGCCCGGATCGTCGAGCAGCGAGGGATCGAACAGCAGCCAGCGGGCCTCGTAGTGCGCGGCCTCGGCCACGGTGTTCGTGAAGTCGACGGCCTGGCCGCCGGCGATCACGATGCCCTGTCCCGGCACGGCGCGCACGGGCGGGCCGCGCTCGGGCCGCACCTCCTTGATGCCCTGGTCGACGAGGATCAGCACCGGCACCTCGAGCCGCATGCGCAGGATCCGCAGGCTGCACGACTGCCGCACCTGCGCGGCTGTGGCCACGTTGGCGCGCACGTGGAGCTCGCGCGAGAGCGCGGCCGGATCGGCCAGGCGGCGCTGCGCTGCGTTCATGCCGGCGCCTCGGCGGCCAGTGCCCGGTCCGGATCGCTCGCGGCCAGCGCGCGGCGGTACGCCGGACGCTGTTCGATGCGGCGCAGGTAGCGCCCGATGCCCGGGTAGGGCGCGAGGTCCATCGGCAGGAACAGCCGCATCGTCGTGAACGACACCACGCTCATCACGTCGGCCGCGGTGAACGCGCGGCCGCCGAGGTAGGGCGCCTGCGCGAGCCGGGCGTCGACCCAGCCGAGGATGCGCGCGAGGCGCCCTTCGACCGCGGCCTGCACGGGATGGTCGGCCGCGAGCGCGGCGCGGTTGAGGAACAGCAGGCGCGTGATCGCCGGCTGCAGGTTGCCGTTCGCGAAATGGAACCAGTAGAGGAAGTCCGCGAACCCGGGGTCGTCCGGCCCCGGCCTGAGGCGGCCGCCGCCGTGCTTCGCGATCAGGTAGTCGACGATCGCCGCGGATTCCGCGAGCCGCAGGCCGCCGTCCTCGATCACCGGGGCCGCGCCCAGCGGATGGACGGCCTGGAGCGCCGGCGGCGCGAGGCGCGTGACGGGATCGCGTTCGTAGCGCACGAGCGTGTAGGGCAGGTCGAGTTCCTCGCAGAGCCAGACGATGCGCTCCGATTGCGAGTGGTGCAGGTGGTGGATGGTGATCATGGCACCGGAGTCTAGGAAGCGCGCGCGGGCGCGGCGGTGCGCAGCCGATCGTCTTCGGTGCCGATCCGATCGATCCGCCCCGCGCTTCAGTTTTCGCGCCGCTGGCAGGCCGCGCGCACCAGGCGGGCCGTGGGGTTCGGCGCCATGTCGCGCAGCCGCATCGGCCGCGGCGAGCTCGTGTAGTCGGCCTCGTGGTGGGGCTCGCCGCGCCACAGCGGCTCGGCGAAGTAGCGCACGTGCACGTAGGCGGCGCTCTTCGAGCGGCAGTCGAAGACCACGCGCGAGTCGTACGAGCGGTAGGGAATGCCGTCCCAGTTGTAGCGCGGCGCCGCGCGGTTCACGCGCACCCGCATCACCAGGGCGCCGTCGGCGCTGCTGCCCGCGATACGGTCGGGATCGACCTCCACCGTCTCGGCCGTCCGCTCGAGCGGGTCGCCGGCCACCGTGAACCATGCCGGCTCCTGCGCCGCCGCGAACGCGCCGCACACCGCCAGACCTGCCGCCACCCACCAGTTCCTCACGCTGCCGCTCCTTCGTCCCTCGTTGCGTCGACGCCGACGGGCGCGGCGTGCGGCGGATCTTGCCATGCCGGCTCGCGGCCGAAGCGCTCCTCGAAGCAGCGCGTCACCCAGTCGATGAACACGCGCACGCGCGGCGACAGCAGCCGTGCCTGCGGATAGAGCACGGAGTAGAGCATCGGCGGGCAGGGCGCATGCGCGAGGATCTCGACCAGCGTGCCGCGGCGCAGGCGCTCCTCCACGCCGTAGCGCGGCACCTGGATGATGCCGCAGCCCTGCTCGGCGCAGGTCTTGTAGCTGTCGGCGCTGTTCACGCTGATCCAGCTCTTCATGGCGTGCGCCTCGACGCGGCCGTCCACCTCGAACAGGTAGGGGAACACGCCCGCGCGCGAGGACGAGAAGAAGTTCACCGCCCAGTGCTGCGCGAGATCGGAGGGCTGCAGCGGCGTGCCGTGCGCCGCCAGGTAGCCCGGGCTCGCGCAGGTGACCTGCGGGATCAGCGCCAGCCGCCGCGTCACGAGCGAGGAGTCCTTGGGCTCGCCCGCGCGCACCACGCAGTCCACGCCCTCGCGCACCAGGTCGACGAGCCGGTCGCCGCTGCCCATCACGATCTCGATGTGCGGATAGCGCGCATGGAACTCGCCGATGCGCGGCAGCACGATGTCGTTCGCGGGCGCGCCGTGGATGTCGATGCGCAGCCGCCCGCGCGGGTTGATCGCATGCTGCGCGAGCGAGGACTCCGCGTCCTCGAGCTCGTGCAGCAGGTGGCGGCAGCGATCGTAGAAGGCCTGCCCGTCGACCGTGGTGCGCACCTGGCGCGTGGTGCGCTCGAGCAGCCGCACCTGCAGCCGTGCCTCGAGCTGCTTGATCGCGTGCGTCGCGGTCGCGCGCGGCACATCGAGCGCCGCGGCGGCCTGGGTGAAGCTGCCGAGCTCGACGATGCGCGTGAACAGCCGCATGGTCTCGAAACGGTCCATGAGCGCCTGGATTGTTGAGGTTGGTTGGATTGTATTGACAACATTCGGGCATTTATTCGGCGAAGCCAAACATCCAGACTCCGGCCATCCCAACCCCGAGGAGTGCACTGCGATGCGAACCATCCTGCCGCGACTGCGCGGCTTCTGCGAGCGGCTGGAGCCCTGGAGCTATCTGCTGCTGCGCGTGGCCTTCGGCCTGATGCTCATGACCCACGGCCTGCCCAAGATGCTGGGCCGCAGCCACGGCAGCATGGCCGACCCGATGGCCGGCTCGGTCCACCTGATCGGCAACGTGCTGCACCTGCCGGCGGCGCCGGCGATCGGCTGGTTCGTCGCGCTGCTCGAAGGCGTGGGCGGACTGATGCTCGCGGCCGGGCTGCTGACGCGGCTGGTGGCGCCGATGGTGGTGGTGCAGATGCTCGTGATCTGCTGGCTGCTCGCGCCGACCTTTCCCTGGATCGACCGCGGCTTCGAATACCCGCTGATGCTGTTCTTCACCGCGCTGCTGATCGCCGCGCGCGGCGGCGGCCGCGCCTCGCTCGACGCATGGCTCGCGCGGCGCGCCTGAACCGACGAACCGGACCGGAAGGAGCTCCCACGATGAATTCCCTGAACGCGCTTCCCGGCGGCGACGGCCGCCGCGTGCCGCCGCTGCGCCGCCGCACCTTCATGATGGCCACGGCCGCCGGCGTCGGCGCCGCGGCCGCGGGGGGCGCGGGGGCCGCACACCCCCCCGCGCCGGCAAGGCCCCCCCCTCCGGCGCTTCGCCCGGTTTCCTGGTGGACCCCGGCCCACGGCCGGGGTGACGAAGGTGCAGCACTTCAGGCGTTAGAGGAGCAGCCAGTGCAGGACCTACCCCGCGACGATCTCCGCCACGCCGAACTTTCCGGCCTGATAATCGGCGAAGGCCTGCCGGATTTCCTCCACGCTGTTCATCACGAACGGCCCGTGCGCGACGATGGGC
>CBHTTS010000168.1:0-11287 GCA_966095775.1 uncultured Variovorax sp.
GTCGCGGCCGCGCCGAAGAAGGCCGAGGTCGCGATCGGCAAGGACCGGCTGGGCTTCGAGGTCAGGAGCAAGCGCGACGGCTTCGTCTACGTGTTCCTGCTGTCGAGCGGCGGGGAGATGTTCCTGCTGTTCCCGAACCTGCTCGACAAGCACAACAAGATCGCCGCGGGCAGCGCGCTGTCGCTGCCGCGCGCCTCCTGGCCGATGGATGCGGGCGGCCCGGCCGGCACCAACCAGTTCGCGGTGCTGGTGAGCGAGCACGAGCGCGACTTCGGCGATGCGGGCATCCGCAGCGACGGCGTGTTCCCGCAGTTCCCGCTGCCGGTGCTGGCGGCGCTCGAGGCGAGCCGCGGCAGCGGGCCCTCGCCGCTCCTGGGCAAGCCGGTGTGCGCGCCGGGGGCGCCCTGCAACGACGCCTACGGGGTCGCGAATTTCAAAATCGTCGAGAAGTAATCGTCTGTAGAGCGTGGGCCCCCGAGGGGGCCGTCGCGTCTTTCACGACAAGGAGGTTTTCATCATGAACACACGGTCGCCGATTCTTCCTGCCGTCCCGCGCTGGGCCCTCCTCGCGGCGGCGGCGATGTTCGCCGCGGGCTGCGCCAACACGCCGCCAGCGGCGAGCACCGCCGCGAGCGCGCCCGCCACGCCCGCCGCAGCGGCGGGCGAGACCCCCGCGTCGCGCCCCGCCCCCGGCACCAGCCTGGCGGGCCAGGCGCGCACCTTCTCGACCCAGCTCGCGACCTACACCGCCGTGAGCTTCGACGCGGTGCCGGGCTGGCGCAGCGACGACTTCTCCGAGAGCTGGCCCGCCTTCCTCACGAGCTGCAAGGTGCTCACCGGCCGCGGCGCGGAGTGGAAGGATGTGTGCGCGCGCGCGCTCAGGGTCGACAGCCGCAACGACACCGCGATCCGCGCCTTCTTCGAGCAGGAGTTCGCCGCCTACCAGATCCGCGACGACGACCGCCGGCCCGACGGCGTGGTCACGGGCTACTTCGAGCCCGAGATCCCCGGCAGCCGCCAGTACGCGCCGCCCTACATCTATCCGGTCTACGGCCAGCCCGAGGACATGCTGTTCGCCGACGCGCGCAAGCTGCCGCCGGGCAGCGGCACCGTGGCGGCGCGCGTCGAGGGCCGCAACGTGGTGGTGCAGACCGGCCTCAGCACGCGCGACATGGGCGCGCCGGGCCTGTACGCGCTCGACCTCTCGTCGATCACGCGCGACACGCTCGACCGCAAGGTGCGCCTGCGCATCGAGGGCAAGCAGCTGCTGCCGTACTACACGCGTGAGGAGATCGAGACCAAGGGCGCGCCGAACGCCAAGGTGCTGGCCTTCGTCTCCAGCGCCACCGCGCTCTACGAGATGCAGATCCAGGGGTCGGGCCGCATCAAGCTGCCCAACGGCGAGATCGTGCGCGTCGCCTACGCCGAGCAGAACGGCCAGCCGTTCCGGCCCACGCTCGCGCAGGCGCCCAACGGCAAGCCGCGCAGCCCGGTCAAGGTGCGCGGCTCGTCGATCGAGCTCGAGCTCGACGACGGCGACGAGGACGACGATCCCGCGGGCGTGTCGACCGGCACCATCCGCACGCGCGGCTTCACGCTGGCGCGCCCGGCGGTGAGCGGCGCCGTCGTGGTGCCGGGGCGGCGCGCCAGCGGCCAGGTGGCCGGCTCGGGCATCAAGGACCCGAGCTACGTGTTCTTCAAGGAGTCGCCCTCGCCCTCGGGCGGGCCGGTGGGCGCCTTCGGCGTGCCGCTGTCGGCGGGGCGCTCGATCGCGGTCGATCCGCGCAGCACGCCGCTGGGCTACCCGGTGTTCGTCTCCACGCGCGCGCCCGGCACCGGCGCGCCGATGCAGCGGCTGACCATCGCGCAGGACACCGGCGGCGCGATCCGCGGCGCGGTGCGCGCCGACTACTTCTTCGGCAACGGCCAGCAGGCCGCGGCCAACGCGCGCCGCATGAAGGAGCGCGGCCAGCTCTGGATCCTGCTGCCGCGCGGCCTCGCGGTGGCGCAGGCCGCCGTGTCCTCGGCCATCCGCACGCGCGGCGCCGCGGTCGGCGCCGGCCTGCCGCAGTGCCTGGTGCCGACCGAAGGCGTCTGCGTCGACGACTGAGCCCATGCAGGACACGCTGTCGCCGGCGGAAAGCACGGAGCTCGCGCGCCTCTGGCGCCGGCGGCAGACGCTGTCCGCGGGCGAGATGGGCGCGATGTACCGCATCGTCGGCGACGCGCTCGTGGCCTGCCATCCGCCCGAGCTCCAGGTGCTCGGCGAAGGACGGCAGGAGCTGGTGGCGCAGTTCATCTACGTGAAGGTGCTGCGGCTCGACGCCGACCCCGACGAGGCCGAGGAGCGCGCGGGCCACAGCGCGCCGTCGAGCGCCTTCGCGCTGTGCGCGTACTTCCGGCGCTACCTGATCGACTGCACGCGCGCCAGCGCCTTCCGGCGCAAGCTCTCGATCGGCGACGAGGTGACCGAGGCGCAGCTCGAGGACGCGCTCGGCGCCGACGAGGACATCGAGGCCTGCCTCGCCGAGCACGGCCTGAGCGCCGCGAAGGTGCAGCAGGCCGCGCGCGACTTCATCGCCGCGCTCGACGAGCCCGAGCGCATCCTGCTGTGCGAAGGCTTCGGCCGCGAGGCCGAGGGCGGGCTCTCGGGCATCGCCTCGCGCCATGCGATCGCCTCCTACCACTACCGCGCGGGCCGGCTCGGCCTGGTGCACAAGCGCGAGGCGCTCACGGCCGACTACGCCAGGACGCGGCTCGGCGGCTGGATCCAGCAGACGCTGGGCATCGCGATCGCGCGCGAGAACATGGCCGCGATCCTGCAGGTTTTCAAAATCCTCGGCGCTGAAGCGTCTTATGCCTGAAGACATAGCCATTCAGGAACAGACCGCCATGCCCACCGAACTCTGGCCTCCCCTCAGCGTGATCCGCAGCGCCTTCGAGGCGCCCGGCGCCGCGCCCGCGCACGACGACCACCCGGGCGCCGCGCACGAGGCCGTGGTCGTGATGCAGCGCACGGCCGGCGCCGCCGCACCCGGCGCGCCGCGCGCCGTGCTCGACCTGCTGCTGCCGCTGGCCGAACTCGCCGAGCGCCGCGAGGCGGTCGCGCGCCGCGCCTTCGGCGCGCGCTGGGCGCCGGGCCGGCTCGTGAGCGTGGTGCACGAAGGGCGGCTGCTCGGCGTGCTGCTCGACCGCTGCGTCGACGGCCACCTCTGGCAGGGCTGGATGGCCGCGGGCGAGGCCGACTGGGCCGGCGCGCACGACGTGCTGCTCGAACCCGACGACGAACCCTTCGAGCCCGCGTTCGGCCTGGTGCAGGCCTGGAACATGGTCACGCTCGCCCCGGGGCCGCAGCTGTGCGCGCGCGTGCTCGGCGAGGTCTCGGCCACGCGGCTCGCGGCGATCCGCGCGGTGCACGACGAATGGGTCGCGGGCGGCGCGCTCGCGATCGCGCCCGAGCCCGGCCGCATCGCGCTGCGCACCGTGGCCGGCGTCTTCACGGTGCTCTGCGGCACGCCGCTCGGACCCGGGGACCCGCGCGCCGACTACCGCCAGCTCTACCGCACCGCCGCCGCGCAGCTCGGCACCAGCCTGCAGCCGCAGCCCGCGGCCGCGCCGCGCGCCAGGCCGCTGCCGCGGCCCGAGGGCGGCTGGTGGGGCAGCATCCGCCGCTGGTTCGGCGCCGAAGGCTGGATGCGGCCCGCGCTCGGCGTGCTCGCGCTGGTCGTGGTGGTGCAGAACGCCGGCCTGCTGGCCGGCCGCGACGCCGAGGACGACGCGGTGCGCTTCCGCACCGTGCCCACCGCGCCGGCCGCGCCCGCCGCCGACCTGGTCGTGCGCTGGAAGGACGGCGTGCGCGTGGACGAGGCCGACCGGCTGCTGCAGGCCGTCTCGGCCGAGGTGGTGGGCGGCCCGGGCGGCAACGGCGTCTGGCGCCTGCGCCTGCCCGATCCGCAGAAGGGCCTCGAGGTGCTGGCCGCGTCGCCGCTGGTCGAGACCGCGGCGCGGGCGGCGGAGCGGCCATGAGGCAGGGCGCACTGCGTTCCCTCCTGCTCCCTACTCCGCTGGGGGAGGGCCGGGGTGGGGGCACGCGGCGCGCGATGGCGGCGCTGCGGCCCCCATCCCTGCCTTCCCCCAGAGGGGGAAGGAGTCTTCTGCATGTCTTCCTCATCGCCGCGCTGCTCGTCCTCGCCGCGCCCGCCTTCGCCGCCCAGCGCGCGCTGCTCGTCGGCGTCTCCGAGCTCGTCAACCAGCCGCCCTCGCTGTGGCTGCAGGCGCCGCGCAACGACGTGATGCTGATGCGCGACGCGCTGCTCAAGCAGGGCTTCGCGGCAGGGGACATCACGCTGCTGGCCGACGGCGTCGCGGGTGCGGCGCTGCCCGAATCGCGCGCGATCCACGAGGCGCTCGGCCGGCTGCTCGCGCAGTCGAGGAGCGGCGACTTCGTGCTGCTGTACTTCTCGGGCCACGGCACGCGCTGGCGCGACGCGGCCAAGCGCTACCAGGAGCCCGACGGACTGGCCGAGAACTTCCTCGCGCGCGACGTGCGCGGCGCGATCGGCGGCGAGGGCGCGCTCGCGGGCGGCGTGCGCGACGTCGACTTCGACGCCTGGGTGCAGGCCTTCCTCGCGCGCAACGTGTTCGTGTGGTCGGTGTTCGACACCTGCGCCGCGACCTCGATGACGCGCAGCGCCGGCGCCGCCGCGCCCGCCGTCGCCGAAGGCCCGGCCGACGACGAGGTGCGCTGGCGCGGCCTGCGTCCCGTGCAGCTGCGCGGCGCCGCACCGGCCGAGACGCCGCCAGCGGCGCCGCCCGTGGCCGAACGCGTGCCGCGGGCGCGCTACGTCGCCTTCTATGCCTCGGAAAGCCACCAGATCACGCCCGAGCTGCGGCTGCCGCGCAAAAGCCGCGGCGCGCAGCCGCAGGGCCTGCTCACCTGGGCCGTGGCGGGCGCGCTCGAGCGCCGCCCCGCGACCTGGCGCGAGCTCTTCGACGGCGTGCTCGCGCTCTACCCCCCGGTGATCGACGAACTCGCGCAGCGCTTTCCCACGCGCGAACTGCCGTCGCCCGTGGCCGAGGGCAACCTCGAGGCGCCACTGTTCGCCAACGGCGCCGGCGCCGCGTCCACGCGGCCCGCGTGGCGCGCGCAACGCAGCGGCGACCAACTGGTGCTGCAGGCGGGGCTGATCGACGGCCTGCAGCCGCAGCAGGCGCTGCGCGTGGCCGCCACGCTCGACGACGGCACCGTGCGCAGCGCCAGCGCAAGGCTCGCGCAGGCCGCGCTCGACGGCGCCCGGCTGCCGGTGCCCGCGCCGCTGCGCGAGCTGTCGGGCAGCGCGGTCTGGAGCGTCTCGCCGCTCGCGGCGCCGGCCGCCTTCGCGCTGCGCGTGCGCACCGGCGAGCGCGGCCTGCCGCAGCGGCTGAACCTCGACTATCCGGCCTCGGTGGTCGCGGTCGAGGGCGCGGCCGACGGCGCGCCGCCCGAGGTGCGCTGGACCGACCTCGGCGCCGCGGGTCAGCGCATCGAGGTGCTCTCGGACGCGCTCGGCGCCGGCACCCAGACGCTGCCCGACGCGGCCGCCGCGCGGCGCCGCATCGAATCGCTCGCGCGCCTCAAGTGGTGGAACCAGCTGCTCGCGATCGGGCAGGGCGGCGGCGCCACGGTCGAGGGCTTCGAGGCGGTGTTCGAGGTGTGGCGCGGCGACCGGCTGCTGCGCAGCGAGCCGGCCCAGCGCGCGGGCGCCGGGGAACGGCTGCTGCCGCTCGCCGAGGGCGAGCGCGCCGCGCTGCAGGTGCGCAACGCGAGCGGCCATTCGGTCGACATGGTGGTGGTCGGCATGGATGCGCGGGGCGCGCTGCGCGCGGTCTATCCCGACGACCCGGGCGAGACCAACCGCTTCGAGCGCGGCACGCGCGAATCGCCCGCGGCCAAGCGCTTCGAGCTGCCGTGGTTCGAGCCCGCGGGCGGACGCCTGCTGGTGCTCGCGACCGTGGCCGGCCCCTACACCGCGCCGCGGCTCTTCGGCGCGGCGCCGGCCGACACCGCGCTGGCCGAGGCGGGCGGGCTGCGGCTGCGCGGCCAGCCGGCCGCCGACCCCAAGGCGCGGCAGACCTATGCCGCCATGGTGCGCTGGAACGGCGGCGGGCCGTCGGCGCGATGAAGCTTCATTTTTCTTTTTTTGCCATCAGGAGATCGACATGAGCTGGACGTACGACGGAAAACTGGACCCCGATGAGGCCCTGCGCCTGCTCGATCACCTCTCGGGCGAATCGGGCAACGACTTCGCGATGATGATCGAGAGCAAGGGCTCGCCGATCGAGGGCGAATCGCAGCGCATCTGGGAGGACGGCAAGCAGCGCATGGAGATCGGCGGCTACTCGTACAAGACCGATGTGGTGATCCCGCCCGGCGCGACCAAGGGCAAGCTGCGCAACTATCCGTTCATCGTGATCCGCGACTGCGACGCCGCGACCGCCTCGATCGCGAGCCTGCTCAAGAGCCAGGACGCCGACCTCAAGGTCACGGTCTCGGTCTTCAAGGCCGGCGGCGACAGCTCGAAGGACCTGCAGTCGCACCTCGAGTTCGTGATGGAGGGCGCGCGCGTGCAGTGCCACGCGATCGTGACCGGCGGCTCGCCGAAGCGGCCCTGCGACATCATCTTCTTCAGCTACCGCAAGCTCGAGATGCGCTCGGCGCCGCAGCAGAAGACCGGCGCCCGTGGCGCCGTGCGAACCTGCACTTTCGTGGAAGCTTGAGATGAGCACCGCCGCCGAACTCATCAAGTCCGCCGACCCGGTCGGCGCCCTCAAGGCATTGAGCGACGACGTGCGCGCCAAGCCTTCGGACAGCAAGCCGCGCGTGTTCATGGCGCAGCTGCTGTGCGTGCTCGGGCAGTGGGAGCGCGCGCTCAACCAGCTGACGGTCGCGGCCGAGCTCGATGCGCTCGCGGTGCCGATGAAGCAGGTCTACGGCGAGGCGATCCGCTGCGAGGGGCTGCGCGCCGAGGTGTTCGCGGGCACGCGCACGCCGATGATCTTCGGCCAGCCCGACGAGTGGCTGGCGCTGCTGATCGAGTCGCTGCTCCGGCAGGGGCGCGGCGAATCGGAGCTCGCGGAGGACCTGCGCCAGAGGGCCTTCGACGGCGCGCCCGCGATCGGCGGCACCATCGACGGCGCGCCCTTCGAATGGCTGGCCGACGCCGACATGCGCCTCGGCCCGGTGCTCGAGGCCTTCGTCAACGGCAAGTACTACTGGATTCCCTATGCGCGGCTCTCGCGCATCAAGATCGAGCCGCCCGAGGACCTGCGCGACTGCGTGTGGATGCCCGCGCACCTCGAATTCGAGAACGGCGGCGAGACGCTCGCGCTGATCCCCACGCGCTACGAAGGCAGCGAGAAGTGCGAGGACGGCGAGCTGCGCCTCGCGCGCAAGACCGAATGGCGCGAGCTGCGCCCCGAGGTCTGGGCCGGCCACGGCCAGCGCGTGCTCGGCAGCGACCAGGGCGAGTACGCGCTGATGGACGTGCGCGAGATCGTGTTCGTGCCGCAGCAGGAAGGCAGCGCCGGTGGCTGACCTCAGTGCGCAGGAGCGGCTGCAGCCCTCGCTGCTCGACCGCCTCGTCGACCACGCGCCCGACGAGAAGCGCGAGAGCGACGAGAAGCGCACGCTGACCAAGCAGGCGCTGCGCGCGGCCGTGCTGCGCGACCTGAGCTGGCTGTTCAACGCCACGGGCTACGGGCTCGCGATGGACGACCGCCACTATCCCAACGCGGCGCGCTCCGTCATCAACTACGGATTGCCTATGCTGTCTGGCCAGTTCACCTCGTCGGTCCAGCGTGTCAGCATGGAGCAGGCTCTGAAGAACGCGATCCTGCAGTTCGAGCCTCGCATCTTGTCACGCACTCTCGAAGTGGAACTCGTCATGGAAGGCCCCGCCCTCGACTCGCACAACAGCATCGGCCTGCAGATCCGCGGCATGCTGTGGGCGCAGCCCGTGCCGCTCGAGTTCCTCATGCGCAGCCGGGTCGACCTGGAAGAAGGACGCATCGAGATCGAGGACATGACGAACCGGTAGGCGTTCGCATGGATCCCCGGCTGCTGAACCTGTACGAGCAGGAGCTTCGCTACTTCCGCGAGAGCTCGTCCGAGTTCGCACGCGCCTTCCCGAAGATCGCGAACCGCCTCGGCATCGAGGGCCAGGAGGTCGCCGATCCCTACGTGGAGCGGCTGATCGAGGCCACGGCCTTCCTCTCGGCGCGCGTCAACCTCAAGCTCGATGCCGAGTACCCGCGCTTCACCGGGCACCTGCTCGACATCGTCTACCCGCACTTCCTCGCGCCCACGCCCGCGATGGCCGTGGTCTCGTTCGCGCACGACCCCGACGACGCCAACCTCGCGACCGGCCCCACGCTGCCGCGCGGCGCGGGCCTGCGCGCGCGCCAGGCCGTGGGACAGAACACCTATTGCGAGTTCCGCACCGCGGCCGCGATGCGCCTGTGGCCGCTCGAGGTGCAGCGCGCGCAGTACTTCACCTATGCGCCCGACCTGCCGCTCGCGACGCATCCGCAGTCGCGTGCGATCCGCGGCGGCCTGCGCTTCACGCTGCGCACCACCGCGGGCCTGAACTTCAGCCAGATCGCGCTCGACGAGCTGGTGCTGCACCTTGGCGGCGCCGAGGACGTGGCCTGGCAGCTGCACGAATGCGCGCTCGGCCAGCCGATCGGCGTGCTGGTGCGCCCGCTGGGCGCCGGCGGCGCGCTGCAGGGCGAGGCGCGCAGCCTGCCCGCGAGCGCGATCGGCGCGGTCGGCTTCGAGGACGACGAGGCGCTGCTGCCGGTCACGCACACGGGCTTCTCGGGCTTCCGGCTGCTGCAGGAGTACTTCGCGTTCCCGCAGCGCTTCCAGTTCGTCAGGCTCGGCGGCCTGCAGTCGGTGCTGCCCTCGATGCCGGTGGCCCAGGTCGAGATCGTGCTGCTGTTCTCGCGCGGCGATGCCGCGCTCGAGAAGCTCGTGAGTGCCGACAACGTGCAGCTGCACTGCGTGCCCGCGGTCAACCTCTTCCACAAGCGGCTCGACCGCGTGCCGCTCAACGAGGGCGTGAGCCAGTTCCACCTCGTGCCCGACCGCACGCGGCCGCAGGACTTCGAGGTGCACACCGTCACCGAGGTCATCGGCCATGGCGCGCCCGGCACCGATGCGGCCGCGGCCGAGCAGGTGTTCAGGCCCTTCTATTCGGCCTTCCACGGCACGCGCCACAGCCATCCCGCCTACTACACCACGACGCGCGAGCCGCGCATGCTGTCGGTGCGCCAGCGCACCGAGGGCAACCGCAGCAGCCACATCGGCTCCGAGGTCTACATGCAGATCGTCGACCCGCAGCAGGCGCCCTACGCGGGCACGCTGCGGCAGCTCGCGGTGTCGGCGCTGTGCACCAACCGCGACCTGCCGCTTCTGCTGCCGATGGGCCGCGACAACGACTTCGACTGCGTCGACTCCTTCCCCGCGCAGCGCGTGCGCATGGTGCGCGGGCCCTCGCGGCCGGTCTCGCCGGTGGTGAGCCAGGGGCTGGGCTGGCGCGTGCTCGACCATCTCGCGCTCAACTACCTGTCGATCTCGGACAGCACGCCGCAGCAGGGCGCCGCCGCGCTGCGCGAGACGCTGATGCTCTACGCGGTGCATGCCGACGAGATGCGCCAGGGCCAGGTGCGCGGCCTGCTCTCGGTGACGAGCAAGCCGGTGGCGCGCCGGCTGCCGATGAAGGGACCGATCGCCTTCGGGCGCGGGCTCGAGGTCACGCTCGAGGTCGACAAGGACGCGTTCCACGGCCACAGCGTGTTCCTGTTCGGCGCCGTGCTGGCGCGCTATCTTGCGCGGCACGTCGAGGTCAACCATTTCGTCGAGACCGTGGTGCGCATCGCGGGCAAGGGCGAGAACATGCGCTGGAGGCCGCTGTGCGGGACACGCCAGATCCTCTAGCGGCCGGCGCCGCCGCGGGCGGCGCGGTGGCCGCGCGCGTGGACGCCGCGCTCGCGCAGTGGTCGGCGCAGCCCTGGGCCTACGACTACTTCGCGGTGCTGCGCCGGCTCGAGGCGGTCGCCGCGACCACGCCGCGCTGGGGCCGCGCGCTGCTGCCGGGTGCCGAGCCGGTGCGCGTGGGCCAGGAGCCCTCGCTGTCGTTCGCGCCGGCCGCGTTCAGCCGCTTCGAGCCCGCCGGGCCGCATTCGCCGCCGCGGCTGCGCCAGCACTTCTTCGCGTACATCGGCCCCAACGGACCGCTGCCGGTGCACCTGAGCGACTTCATCCGCGAGCGCAGCCTGAACCATGGCGACCCGACCTGGCTCGCCTTCCTCGACAGCTTCCTGCACCGGTTCTCGCTGCACTTCTACCGCGCCTGGGCGCAGGCCCGGCCCGCGGTCGCGCTCGACCGGCCGCACGAGGACCGGTTCCGGCTGCAGATCGGCGCGCTCGTGGGCATCGGCACGCCGGGGCGCATCGGCCGCGACGAGATCCACGACGACGCGCGGCTGCACTTCTCGGGCTGGCTCGCGCGCCGCGTGCACAACGCCGAGAGCGTGGAGTCGGTGCTGTGCAGCTACTTCGGCGTGCCGGTCCGGCTGGAGCGCTGGGTCGGCCACTGGATGAGCCTGCCCGCCGGCGAACTCACGCGGCTGGGCCGCGGCGAGAGCTCGCGCGCGATGGGCATGGGCGCGATGCTCGGCACCCGCGCCTGGGACCGCCAGCACCGCGTGCGGCTGCACATCGGGCCGCTCGACATCGCGCAGTACCGCATGTTCCTGCCGATCGGCGATGCGCAGCCGGTGCTCGCGCGCTGGATGTCGCAGCTCGTCGGCGACGAGCTCGAATGGGATGCCGAGCTGGTGCTGCGCAAGGAGCAGGTGCCGCCCGCGCGGCTCGGCAGCCGCCAGGGCAACGCGCCGCGGCTGGGCTGGATCGCCTGGCTCGGCGAGCGCGCGCGTGCGCGCGACGCGAGCGACGTGCGCGTCGACGGCCGCCGCGCCGGCCGCGCCACCCCCGCCACCAGCGAAGCGAACGCCGCGCCGCTGGCTTTTCAATGAACCCCCTTTCGATCGTCTTGAAGAGATACGGAGTCCTCCATGAGTGAAATCAGCCGCACAGCCCTTTTCGGCAAACTCAATTCGCTGGCCTACAAGGCCATCGAGGGTGCGACCGTGTTCTGCAAGATGCGCGGCAACCCGTACGTCGAGCTCGAGCACTGGTTCGCCCAGCTGCTGCAGTCGCAGGACTCCGACCTGCACCGCGTGATCC
>CBHTTS010000169.1:0-11282 GCA_966095775.1 uncultured Variovorax sp.
TGTTGATCTGCACGCCGCGCTTCTGGTTGGCCAGCGTCATCACCGGGCCGACGTAGTCCTGCGGCATGTAGAGGTGCACCGTCACGATCGGCTCGCGGATCTCGGCCATGCGGCCGATGTCGGGCATCTTGGACGGGTTCTCGACCATGATCACCTCGCCGTCGTTCTTGAGCACCTGGTAGACCACGCTCGGCGCGGTCGTGATCAGGTCCTGGTCGAACTCGCGCTCCAGGCGCTCCTGCACGATCTCCATGTGCAGCAGGCCCAGGAAGCCGCAGCGGAAGCCGAAGCCCAGCGCCTGGCTCACCTCGGGCTCGTAGTGCAGCGAGGCGTCGTTGAGCTTGAGCTTCTCCAGCGCGTCGCGCAGCGAGTCGTACTCGCTCGCCTCGGTCGGGTAGAGGCCGGCGAACACCTGGGGCTGGATTTCCTTGAAGCCCGGCAGCGGCTCGGTGGCGGTGAAGGCCGCGCCGCCGGTGCCGCCCTTGATCAGTGTCACGGTGTCGCCGACCTTGGCGGCCTGCAGCTCCTTGATGCCGGCGATGATGTAGCCCACCTCGCCCGCCTCGAGCGCGTCGCGCGGCTGGTTGGCGGGCGTGAAGACGCCGAGGTTGTCGGCGTTGTAGCTCGCGCCCGTCGCCATCATCTTGATGCGGTCGCCCTTGGCGATGCGGCCGTCGACCACGCGCACCAGCATCACGACGCCGACGTAGGCGTCGAACCAGCTGTCGATGATCATCGCGCGCAGCGCGCCTTCGGGATTGCCGCGCGGCGCCGGCACCTTGGCGACGATGGCTTCGAGGATCTCGTCGATCCCCATGCCGGTCTTGGCCGAGCACGGGATCGCGTCGCTCGCGTCGATGCCGATCACGTCCTCGATCTCTGCCTTCGCGGTGTCGGGGTCGGCCTGCGGCAGGTCCATCTTGTTGAGCACCGGCACCACCTCCACGCCGAGGTCGAGCGCGGTGTAGCAGTTGGCCACGGTCTGCGCCTCGACGCCCTGCGATGCGTCCACGACGAGCAGCGCGCCCTCGCACGCCGAGAGCGAGCGGCTCACTTCATACGAGAAGTCGACGTGGCCCGGCGTGTCGATCAGATTGAGGTTGTAGACCTTCCCATCGCGCGCCTTGTAGTGCAGCGCAGCGGTCTGCGCCTTGATGGTTATCCCACGCTCTTTTTCGATGTCCATCGAGTCGAGCACCTGCGCTTCCATCTCGCGTTCCGCGAGGCCGCCGCAACGCTGGATCAAGCGGTCCGCGAGCGTCGACTTGCCGTGGTCGATGTGCGCAATGATCGAGAAATTTCTGATGTGATTCATCAACGGGAACGCTTAAGTACTTGAATTGGCTCGTGCGCAGCGTGCGACAGGCAAGAAAAAAGGGCGCGTCTTCTGGAGACGCGCCCTGAACCAACAAGCAATGGCAACTGCAGTAGTTGGAACTTCATTGTAGGCAAAAAGGGAGGCGCGTACATCCGGGGACAGGGTCAAAACGGGTCGTTGCTGGTCCACAACATCAAAGATATAAACAACTTATCCACAGGGTTGGTGGAGCACTCCATGAACAACTTGTGGGCGATCTGTGGAGCGCCGGTGGACTGGTGCATGGCATCTCGCATGGTGGAGGAAACCCCCCTCCTTATGCGCGGACCCCTCGCCCGATGACCCCTATTCTACTGAAATTCGTCCTAAGCCCCCGCATAAGTTAGTGAACGCCAACCAAATCGGTACGCCCGGCGCCTTAGATTTTTTTTGAAACCGGGCGTCCGAACGTCGCAAACACCTCAAAAAAACGGCCCCAAACCCGAGTGACGGGTGGGGCCACTTGACGGCCGGGCCGTCCTCAGCGTGCGGGCCGGATCAGGGCGTACTGGGCCCATTCGCCGCGCCGGAACAGCACGCTCAGCGGCTTGCTCTTGTCGGCCTTGGCGATCGCGGCCTCGAAGTCCTTCACGCTCGCGACCTCGATGTTGCCGACCGCGAGGATGATGTCGCCCTCGCGCAGCCCCGCGCGCGCCGCCGCGTCGCTCGCGGCCTCGATGCGCACGCCGCCGCGCATCTTGAGCTCCTTCTTCTGGGCGTCGCTGAGGTCGCTGACCGTCAGACCCAGGGCCTTGCCGGCGGCCGAGGGCTTGCCCTGCGGCTGCTCTTCGCCCTCCTGCGAGCGCTTGCCGGCCGGCTTGGTGTCGGGGTCCCCCTCGGCCACGGTGATCGACAGCTCGCGCGTGCTGCCGTTGCGGAACACGGTCAGCGTGCTCTTCACGCCCGGCTTGGTGCTGGCGACCGAACGCGACAGGTCCGTCGGCGTCTCGATCACCTTGTCGCCGTACTTGGTGATGATGTCACCCGGGCGCACGCCGGCCTTGTCGGCCGCCGAACCCGGCACCACGCTGCTCACGACCGCGCCGCGCGCCTTGCCGAGGCCGATGGATTCGGCCACGTCCTTCGACACCGAGCCGATGGTCACGCCGATCAAGCCGCGCGAGACGCGCCCGGTGGTGCGCAGCTGGTCGCTGACGCGGATCGCCTCGTCGATCGGGATCGAGAACGAGATGCCCATGTAGCCGCCCGAGCGCGAGTAGATCTGGCTGTTGATGCCGACCACTTCGCCGCGCAGGTTGATCAGTGGGCCGCCCGAGTTGCCGGGGTTGATGGCCACGTCGGTCTGGATCAGCGGCACGAGGTCGCCGGTGTCGCGCTGCTTCGCGCTCACGATGCCCGCGGTCACGGTGTTCTCGAGGCCGAAGGGCGAGCCGATCGCCATCACCCACTCGCCCACGCGCAGCTTGGAGATGTCGCCGACCTTCACCACCGGCAGGCCCGTGGCGTCGATCTTGACCACCGCGACGTCGCTGCGCTTGTCGGCGCCGATCAGCTTGGCCTTGAACTCGCGCTTGTCGGTCAGCGTGACGAGGATCTCGGACGCGTCCTCGATCACGTGCGCGTTGGTCATGACGTAGCCGTCGGCGCTCAGGATGAAGCCCGAGCCCACGCCGCGCGGACGCTCTTCCTCCTGCGGCTGCGGGCGGTTCTGGCGCGGGCCGGGCCGCGGGTTCCCGGGCAGCGGCTGGCCGAAGAAGCGGCGGAAGAACTCCTGCATCTCCTCGTCCATCTCGGTGCCGCCGCCGCGCGTGACCTTCTCGACCGTGCGGATGCCGACCACGGCGGGGCCGACCTGCTCGACCAGGTCGGCGAAGTCGGGCAGGCCGCGGGCCTGCGGCGCGGCGGCCGGGGGCACCTGCGCGCTCGCGGGCGCCGCCGGCATCAGGCCTGCGGCGGCCGTGCAGGCCACGCCGAATGCGAAGAAATAGGAGCGGAGCTTGTGTCCCTCGACTTTGAACATCATCGGTTTTCTTTCAAAAGAACAGAGCGGCCAAAAGTAGAAGAGCTATGAGTCTGCGATGCCAACTTGGTTCAAGCACCGGCGGGGCCGGCCCGCCGCTCAGCGCGTGCGGGCGAGGCTCTGCGCGAAGGCGTTGAGCGTCTGCTGCGGCACCTCGCCCACGGCGGTCAGCCACCAGTCGCTCGCGGGTTCGGGCAGCCGCCGGCGGATCGCGTTGGTGGCGCCGATGGTCAGCACGCCGTCGCGCGGCGCACGCTTTTCATCGTAACGCTCGATGAAGAGCGACACCGAAGCGAGGCCATCGGAGAAGGTCCATTGCACCGTGCGGTCCTGCGCGGCCTTGTCGGCCGAGGGCCGCCGGTAGAAGCTGCGCGGCTTGAAGCCCGCGACCGGGGACTTGAGCACCCAGCCTTCGTCCTGCGCGTTGCTGCGCTCGAGCTCGAGCTTCTCGACCCGGTAGCCGCTGGTGTTCGCCATCATCTGCAGCAGCGCGTGCGCCTTGACCGGCGCATCGAGCTGCAGCTCGGAGAATGCAGACTGCTCCACCACGCGCGAGTCGCCGTCGAGGGTCTGCAGCTTCACGACCAGGCCCGAGCGGCGCTCGCTCCAGATCCGGTAGCCGAAGCGCAGGCCGTCGTTGGGCACCAGCTGCACCACGTCGGTGTCGAAGCCGGCCACGCGGTCCTTGCCGATGGTCCGCACGTCGTAGAACTCGCCGATCGAGGAATCGGGCTTGTCGGGCAGGTTGGGGAACAGGTCGAGGTTCTCGCGCTTCTCGACCTTGACGACCTTGGCCTCGGGCAGGAAGGTCATCACCTGGTGGTTGCGCCGGAAGGTCGAGCGCTGCGGGCCGGACAGCGCCTCGATGCGCTCGATCTGCATGTCGCCGTCGCGCACGTGCCAGATGCGCGCGCTCGACAGGTCGCCGCCCGCGGCCGAGACCACGAAGGTGCCGATGTAGTTGCGCTGGCGCGCCCCCGAGTGCATGCGCTGCAGCCATTCGACGACGCCCATCGCAGGCGGCGCATCGCCGGTCTGCGCCGGGGCCGCGCCCCTGGCGCCGGCGGGACCCGGGCGGGTCTGCGCGGACGCGGCGTGGGCGAGGCAGAAGGCGGCGAACAGCAGCGCGAACGCGCGTGCGGAGATCGGCATCGGAACGGTCATCGAGCGTGGCGAACGGCGCACATCAGCGCGTGGGACCTTCGAAGGTGGCGTTGCGCAGGAAGCCCGACGGCATCTGCGAGGCGCCGCCGGCCTGCTGGTGCGCCTCGAGCAGCTGGTCGAGCCGCGGATCGCGCAGCATCACCTGCGGGCTGCCGTTGCCGACCAGCACGCGCGTGGGTGCCAGCGCGGTCGCGGCCGGCATCTGCTTGTTCACGGCCGCGGCCGCCAGCACCGAATTGGCGGCCGGCTGCGGCTGGGTCGCCGCGAGCTGCGCGCCCTGCGACGGGACCGCCGCGCCGTTGCCGACGAGCGTCCAGCTGATCGCGGCCACGGCCATCAGCGAAGCGGCGCCCGCGACGAGCTTCCAGCGGAACACGGGCTCGTTGGCGGCGTCGGCCTTGCGCCGCACGGCGGGCACCTCGGAGGCGGGCGACAGCGGCACCACGGCCGGCCGCACGACGGTGGGCTCGGCCGCCAGCCGCTGCTGGAAGCGGGTCAGGAAGGCATCGGTGTCCGTGCAGGGCGAATGCGCACCCGAGCGCAGCACGTCGCCGACGAGGTGGTAGGCACGCCAGGCACCGCGCGCGTCCTCCTGGGCGCAAACCGCCTCGATGGCCAGCGCCAGGTCCTCGCCCTGCAAATGACCGTCCGCCAGTGCGGACACCTGTTCATGAGCCGTCATGGTCTGATTCATTTCATTCACCTGCTTACCTACCAACGCTTGCCGGACTGGTTGTCCAGCAGCGGCTTGACCTTGGCCGAAATGGCCTCACGCGCCCGGAAAATACGCGAGCGCACCGTGCCGATAGGACAATCCATGACCTCGGCAATCTCTTCGTAACTCATGCCCTCGATCTCGCGCAGCGTCACGGCCTGCCGCAGCTCGGCGGGCAGCGCCTCCATGGCGGCCTCGACCACCTGGGCGATCTCGTTCGCCGCGAGCACGGATTCGGGGGTTTCGTCGCTGGTTGGTTCGTTTCCAGGACGGTAAGTTTCATCGTCGTCTTCAGAAGACGGCCGCAGTGCGCTCTCGGAAATGGTGGGGTCGCGCTTCATGTCGACCAGCGCCTTCTTCGCGGTGTTGACCGCGATCCGATAGAGCCAGGTGTAGAACTGCGCGTCGCCGCGGAACTGATGCAGCGCGCGGTAGGCGCGGATGAAGGTCTCCTGCGCGATGTCCTCGATCAGGTCGACGTCGCGCACCATGCGCCCGATCAGGCGCTCGATGCGGCGCTGGTACTTCATGACCAGCAGCTCGAAGGCCTTCTGGTCGCCCGCGACGGTGCGCTGGACCAGCTGCAGGTCGACCTCCCCCGGGCGCGGCGCCCCGCCGGCTGCGTCGGGCAGGCCGGAGTCCGGAGGCACGGGCGGCGGAGAGGTGGTCATCTCGGGAACTCAGGGCGCATCGGCGGGCACGGTCGCGCGCCACGGCTCGCCGGCGGGGGCCGCGGCCGGGGCGCGCGAATATACCGCACGCCGCAGGTCGCGCCAGCGTTCCGGCATGGCGCGCTGCTCGGCCCAGACCCAGCGCGCGCCGCGGCCCGGCTCGGCGAGCCGGAGCAGCAGCAGCGACTGCAGGTCGAGCGCGACGGTGGCGCGCGCCGCGTGGATGCCGCGGCCCGGATCGGCGCCCGCGAGGCTCCAGCCGAGGCCGTCGAAGCGGAGTTCGCCCGCGCCGTCGGCGCGAAGCGCGAGCCCCGCCGCGACGCCCGAGAACAGGACGCTCAGCACCAGGAGCGCCTGGCGCCAGCCCGCCCCGTCGAGCAGGTAGCACGAGACGCCCGCGCAGCAGGCGCCGAGGGCCCAGGCAGCGATCAGGATCCGGCCCGCGCCGCGCGAGCGCCCCGCCGGATAGGTCACCGACGGCGCGCTGTGCATGAAGGCGCAGTGCTCAAGCGCGCTTGAACACCAGCGTGCCGTTGGTGCCGCCGAAGCCGAAGTTGTTCTTGACCGCGACGTCGATCTTCAGATCGCGCGCCTCGTTGGCGCAGTAGTCGAGATCGCACTCCGGATCCTGGTTGAAGATGTTGATCGTCGGCGGGCTCTTCTGGTGATGCAGGGCCAGCACAGTGAAGACCGACTCGATGCCGCCGGCGCCGCCCAGCAGGTGGCCGGTCATCGACTTGGTCGAGTTCACGACGAGCTTCTTCGCGTGGTCGCCGAAGGCGTTCTTGATCGCGTTCGTCTCGTTGAGGTCGCCGAGCTGCGTCGAGGTGCCGTGCGCATTGAGGTACTGCACCTGGTCGGGGTTGACGCCCGCGTTGGCGAGCGCCATGACCATCGAGCGGCGCGGGCCGTCGACGTCGGGCGCCGTCATGTGGTACGCGTCGCCCGTGAGGCCGAAGCCCGCGACCTCGGCGTAGATCTTCGCGCCGCGCGCCTTGGCACGCTCGTACTCCTCGAGCACCACCACGCCTGCGCCCTCGCCGAGCACGAAGCCGTCGCGGTCCTTGTCCCATGGGCGCGAGGCCGTGGCGGGATCGTCGTTGCGCGTGCTCAGCGCGCGCGGGGCCGTGAAGCCGCCGATGCCCAGCGGAGAGATGGTGGATTCGGCGCCGCCCGCGATCATCACGTCGGCGTCGCCGTACTCGATCATGCGCGCCGAGGTGCCGATCGCATGCAGGCCGGTGGTGCAGGCCGTCACGACCGCGATGTTCGGGCCCTTGAAGCCGTACTTGATCGAGACGTGGCCCGAGATCATGTTGATGATCGAGGCCGGCACGAAGAACGGCGACACGCGGCGGGGGCCGCGCGCGGTCAGTTCGCCGTGCGTCTCCTCGATCATCGGCAGGCCGCCGATGCCGGAACCGATGTTGCAGCCGATGCGCACGGCTTCTTCATAGGGGAGCGCCTCGCCGGTCGGCAGGCCGCTGTCCTGCACGGCCTGGATGGCCGCGGCAAGCCCGAGATGGATGAAGCGGTCCATGTGACGCGCTTCCTTCTCGGAGATGTATTGGGTGATGTCGAAACCCTTGACCTCGCCCGCGAACTTGCAGGCGAAGGGACTTGCATCGAAGGCGGTGATGTTCGCGATGCCCGATTTCCCGGCCAACAGGTTGGCCCAGGATTCGGTCACCGAGTTTCCGACAGGAGCGATGCAACCGAGTCCGGTCACGACGACGCGGCGTTTGGTCATGCCGGCAAACCTTTCTGGAAGCGTGGAGCAGCTGCCGATCGGCGCGCGCGGTTCGCTGTGGAAGAGCCGCCGGGCGCCGTCGCAGTGTCAGCTGGGCCGATCAGGCCTTTTGATTCTTGGTGGCGTAGTCGACGGCGTTCTGCACCGTGGTGATCTTTTCGGCGTCTTCGTCGGGGATCTCGATGCCGAATTCGTCTTCGAGTGCCATCACGAGTTCGACCGTGTCGAGCGAGTCAGCGCCGAGGTCGGCCACGAAAGCCTTTTCGTTCGTCACTTGGGACTCTTCCACGCCGAGCTGCTCGGCGATGATTTTCTTGACACGTGCTTCGATATCGCTCATTTGGTTCCCTCTGAGGGTTGTAGGTAACAGTGGATTTTAGCCGGGCGCATTGTGGCATTTGCCGTGCGCCCGGTACGGGAAAGGATTGCGCCTTCGGGCTACATGTGCATGCCGCCGTTGACGTGCAGTTCCTGCCCCGTCACGTAGGAGGCCTGCGGCGATGCGAGGTACGCGACCGCGTGCGCGATGTCGGCCGGCTTGCCGAGGTGGCCCAGCGGGATCTGCTGCAGCAGCGCCTGCTGCTGCGCCTCAGGCAGGCTGGCCGTCATGTCGGTCTCGATGAAGCCCGGCGCGACGCAGTTCACCGTGATGCTGCGGCTGCCCAGCTCGCGCGCGAGCGCGCGGGTCATGCCCGCCACGCCGGCCTTGGCGGCCGCGTAGTTGGCTTGGCCGGCGTTGCCGGAGGCGCCCACCACGCTCGTGATGTTGATGATGCGGCCGTAGCGCTGCTTCATCATCGGGCGGATCACCGCGCGCGAGAGGCGGAAGACCGCCTTGAGATTGGTGTCGAGCACCGCGTCCCAGTCGTCGTCCTTGAGGCGCATGGCCAGCGTGTCGCGCGTGATGCCGGCGTTGTTGACCAGCACGTGGATCGCGCCGTAGGCCTTGACGATCTCGTCGACCAGGGCCTCGACGGCGGCGCCGTCGTTCACGTCGAGCGCACGGCCGCGGCCGTCGTAGGCGCTCAGCGCAGCGGTGATCTTCGCCGCCCCGTCGTCGGTGGTGCCGGTGCCGACCACCTTGAGGCCGCGCTGCGCCAGTTCGAGCGCGATGGCAGCGCCGATGCCGCGCGATGCGCCGGTGACCAGGGCGACCTGCCCTTCGAATTTTGGAATGCTCATAAGAGAAGAAGTATCGGGCCTTGCGCCGCTCAGCCGGCGAGCAGTTGACGGGTGTCCGCGAGCGTGGCCGGGTCGTACACCGACGCGGCTTCGAGCTCCGGGGCGATGCGCTTGACCGTACCCGCCAGCACCTTGCCGGGCCCGCACTCGATGATGGCGGCTACGCCGCGCAGTTTCAAGGCCTGCACGCTCTCGACCCAGCGCACCGGACCGGCCGCCTGGCGCACCAGGGCGTCGCGGATGCGCTCGGGCTGCGTTTCCACCGCCACGTCGATGTTGTTGAGCACCGGGATCTGCGGTGCGGCCAGCGTGACCGTGCTGAGCTTCTCGCGCAGCGCCTCGGCGGCCGGCTTCATCAGGCTCGAATGGAACGGCGCCGACACCGGCAGCAGCAGCGCGCGCTTGGCGCCGGCCGCCTTGAGCAGCTCGCAGGCCTTGTCGACCGCTGCCTTGCTGCCGGCGATCACGGTCTGCATCGGATCGTTGAAATTCACGGCCTCCACGACCTCAGTGCTGCCGGCGCCGAAGGACGCGCTGGCTTCGGCGCAGCCCGCCACCACCTTCGCGGCCTCCATGCCGAGCACCGCGGCCATCGCGCCCGCGCCCACCGGCACCGCCTGCTGCATCGCACGCGCGCGGAAGCGCACGAGCGGCGCGGCCTGCGCCAGCGTCAGCACGCCCGAGGCCACGAGCGCCGAGTACTCACCCAGCGAATGGCCGGCCACCACCGCCGGGGCGGCGCCGCCCTCGGCCAGCCAGGCGCGCCACGCGGCCACGCCGGCCACCAGCATCACCGGCTGGGTGTTGGTGGTCAGCGCCAACTCTTCCTTGGGGCCGTTCTTGATCAGCGCGCCGACGTCCTCGCCGAGCGCTTCGGACGCCTCGCGCAGCGTCTCGACAACCGCCGGGTGGTCGCCCCAGGCGTCGAGCATGCCGACCGCCTGCGAGCCCTGGCCCGGAAAGACAAAAGCAAAGGATTTCATCGTTTTCTCAACGTCAAGGCACTTCGCCGCCCCGCCTTCCAGGCGGCAGCGGCGGCGCGCTACATGTTCAACAGCACCGCGCCCCAGGTGAAGCCGCCGCCCACGCCCTCGAGCATCAGCGTGTCGCCCTTCTTCACGCGGCCCGAGCGCACCGCCTCGTCGAGCGCCAGCGGGATCGAGGCGGCCGAGGTGTTGCCGTGCTCGTTGACCGTGACGACGAGCTTCTCGCGCGGCAGCTTGAGCTTCTTGGCCGTGCCTTCCATGATGCGGATGTTGGCCTGGTGCGGGATCAGCCAGTCGATGTCGGCCTCGGTCTTGCCGGCCTTCTCGAGCGTGGCGCGGGCCGCCTCCTCGAGCACCCGGACCGCGAGCTTGAACACGGCCTGGCCGTCCATGTGCAGCAGCGGCGTGCCGAGCACGCTGCCGCCGGAGACATGGCCGGGCACGCAGAGGATGCCGACGTGCTTGCCGTCCGCATGCAGGTCGCTCGACAGGATGCCGGGCTCCTCGCTCGCCTCGAGCACCACGGCGCCGGCGCCGTCGCCGAACAGCACGCAGGTGGTGCGATCGTTGAAGTCGAGGATGCGCGAGAACACTTCCGCGCCCACCACCAGCGCGCAGCGCGCGGTGCCGGTGCGGATCATCGCGTCGGCCACGGTCAGCGCATAGACGAAGCCGCTGCAGACCGCCTGCACGTCGAAGGCCGGGCAGCCCGCGATGCCGAGCTTGTTCTGGAGGATCGCGGCCGAGGACGGGAACACCATGTCCGGCGTCGAGGTCGCGACGATGATCAGGTCGACGTCCTCCGGCTTGCGGCCGGCGGCCTCGAGCGCGTGGCGGGCGGCCTCGAGACCGAGGTCGCTGCTCGTGACGTCGGGGGCCGCGAAATGCCGCGCGTGGATGCCGGTGCGTTCGACGATCCACTGGTTCGAGGTCTCGATGCCGCGCGTGGCCAGGTCCCTGGCGAGGTCGTCGTTGGTCACCCGGCGCGGGGGCAGATAGCTGCCGGTGCCGGTGATGCGTGAATATGGGCTCATCAAGCGTGAAGTGCCGTCACGTCCGGGGAAGCCGCCGGCTCCTGGCGCGCGAGCAATGGCGCGGCGTGAGCGATGCGGGCCCGCACGCGATCGAGCAGGTTGTTGCGAGCGGCATCATAAGCGCGATCGAGCGCATGGCCGAAAGCCACTTCGTCGGCCGAGCCATGGCTCTTGAACACCAGGCCGCGCAGGCCCAGCAGCGCCGCGCCGTTGTAGCGGCGGTGATCCAAACGGTTTTTGAATGCTTTTAGGACCGGATAGGCAACAATTGCCGCCAGTTTGGTCAGAACGCTGCGGGAGAATTCGACCCGGATGAATTCCCCGATCATCGACGCCACGCCTTCGCTGGCCTTGAGCGCCACGTTGCCGACGAATCCGTCGCAGACGACGATGTCGGTCGTGCCCTTGAAGATGTCGTTGCCTTCGACGTTGCCGTAGAAGT
>CBHTTS010000170.1:0-11254 GCA_966095775.1 uncultured Variovorax sp.
GCCAGCGTCATGTTGCGCACGGTCTTGGTGATGAACTCCGAGTTCGGCACGATCACGGTCGAGCGGTCGCCGAGCTGGATCTCGGTGGCGCGCACGTTGATGCGCCGCACGTCGCCCTCGGTGGTGCCCAGCACCACCCAGTCGCCCACCTTCACCGGCTGCTCGGCGAGCAGGATCAGGCCGGAGATGAAGTTCTGCACGATCGCCTGCAGGCCGAAGCCGATGCCCACCGACAGCGCGCTCGCGACCCAGGCGATGCGCTCGATGCCGATGCCCAGCGCCGAGAGCGAGAACGCCACCACCAGGATGCCGCCGACATAGCCCAGCAGCGTGCTGATCGAGCTCTGCATGCCGGGCTCGAACTTGGTGGTCGGCAGGTAGCTGTTGGCGAGCCAGCGCTTGAACACGCGCAACACGACGAAGCCCACGATCGCCACCGCCAGCGCGCTCAGGATCGCGCCCGGCACGAGCTGGAACTCGCCCACCTTCACGCCGCCGCCGAACTTGCCGCTGCGCTGGAACACCTCGTCGGGCCCGGTGCCCAGCGGCGCCGCGAGCGCGATCAGCAGGTAGAAGAACAGGCCCACGCGGCTCAGGCCCGAGAGCACGGTGGCGACCTGGTCGAGCGTCTGCGGCGCGAAGCCGAAGCTCTTCTGCAGCCGCTGGCCGAAGGCGCTGCGCGAGGACACGCCGGCCATGAACAGGTCGTCGGCGAACTTGAACAGCACGTAGAACGAGGCCGCGACGATGCCGCTCCAGGTCAGCTGCGAGGCGAGGAAGCTGCCGAGCGCCACGTAGCCCGCGCCCACCAGCACCCAGATCGCGACCACGACGATGCCGATGCAGGCGACGAGCAGGCCGACCCAGACCGGCTGCTCCGGCAGCCCGGCCTCGGCGGCGCCGGCGCGCAGCGCCTTCAGCCGCAGCAGCACGGTGCCGACCAGCGCGGTGAGCACCAGCGCGGTGAGCACGTGGGTGGCGACCACGGCCGCGAAGCTCGCGTCGACCAGCGAGTTGATCTCGGCCGGCGCCCAGGCCAGCGCCGCCACCAGCGCCACCAGCCAGGGCAGCGCGGCCAGGCGGCGCGCCATGGCGTCGGGGATCGGCGGCAGGCGCCAGCTCGGCCGGCCGGTGGCGAGCAGCGCCCGGCCGAGCCCGATCACGAAGGCCATGAACACCAGCGCCTGCGCGATCGAGCGCAGCGCCTTGCGCGCCTGCGGCTCCCAGGTGGCGTAGTCCTCGAGCACGTGCACGAAGCCGTGCGCCGACAGCGCGACGAACAGGACGTGGACCGCCACGATCGCGATCAGCAGCAGCGAGCGCCGCAGCCGCCCGGCCGGCAGCAGCCTGGCCGCGAGCCGTGTCAGCAGGTGCTCGGCGGCCCAGGTGCCGAAGATCGCGAACACCACGGCGAGCACCAGCGCCCCGATCACGCCCGGCCGCGTGCCCTGGCCGGTGGCCTGCGCGAAGCCGTCCTCCAGCGCGCGGCCCATGGCCTGCAGCCGTTCGATGTCCTCGGGCCAGGCGTCCCGCAGGTCGCGCCAGAACTCGCCGCCGAGCGGGGAGGGCGCGCGCTCGGTGAGCTGGGCCTCGAACAGCGCGCGGCGCTGGCCCACCAGCTCGGCGCCGCGCTGGCGCACGTCGACCGCGAGCAGCCGCGCCAGCCGGATGTCGGCGTCGAGGGTGTTGCGCTCCTTGGTCAGGCGGGCGCGCTGGCGCGTGATGTCGGGGTCCTCGGTGGCGCCCGCGGCCGGCGGATTGCCGAGCTCGCCGAGGCGGGCGTTGAGGTCGGCGAGCTCGCCGGTGCGCGCGGCGACGAACTTCTCGGCCTGGGCGCCGATCTCGTTGATCTGCGCCAGCAGCTGGCGCACGTTGGCGTCGGGGTCGGGCGAGGTGGCGATGCGGTTGAACTGCGCGCGCAGTTCGGCCACCGTGGGCTGGGGCTCGGGCGCCGGGGCGCCGGCGAGGCTGTCGGGCTGCGCCAGCGCGGCGCCGCACCACAGCAGGGCGGCCAGGCACAGGACGAGCAGGCGGGATGTCATGCGCATGCCGCCATCATAGAAGGCGGCTTCGCGCCGCCCGCGCGTCTCAGCGCGCCGGGCTGAACAGGTCGACGCGGTCGGTGATGATGCCGTCGGTGCCGAGCGCGATCAGCCGCTCGGCGGCCCAGTCGTCGTTGACGGTGTAGCTCAGCGTGCGCAGCCCGGCGCCGTGCACCCGGGCCACCGTCGCCGCGTCCCAGAGCGCATGGTTGCAGACCACCGCCGCGCAGCCGAGGCCGGTGGCCTCCTCGAGCCAGCCGTCGCGCAGCGTGTCGAGCAGAAGCCCGCGCGGCAGTTCGGGCGCCACGGCGCGGGCGCCGGCGAGCGATTCGGTCTGGAACGAGGTCAGAAGCGGCGGGATCGCCGCGCCCTGCCAGAGCCGCGCGGCCAGCCGCGCCACGGCCTCGCCGGTCTCGCGTTCGGTGCCCGGCGTGGGCTTGATCTCGATGTTCAAGAGGAAGTCGTTCGCAAGGCAATAGCGCGCGAGGTTCTCGAGCGTCGCGAGCGGCTCGCCCGCGAAGGCGCGCGAATGCCAGCCGCCGGCGTCGAGCTGCGCGAGCGCGCTCCAGGGCTGCGCGCCGCCGACGCCGCGGCCGTTGCTGGTGCGCTCGAGCGTGGCGTCGTGCAGCAGGAAGGCCACGCCGTCGGCACTGAGCTTGGCGTCGCATTCGAACATCCGGTAGCCGTGCGCGGCGCCGAGCCGGAAGGCCGCGAGCGTGTTCTCGGGCGCGAGCTTGCCGGCGCCGCGGTGGGCGATCCAGCGGGGATAGGGCCAGGCGGCGCTCATTCGGCGCGCTTTCCCGAATTGGCGTCGAACCAGTGCAGCTTGTCCTGGCGCGCCGCGATGCGCACCGTGTCGCCCGGCACCGGCGGGTGGTCGGCCTCGTCGGTGCGCATGATGATCTGCTCGTCGCCGATGCGGCCGTAGACCAGGCGCTCGGCGCCCAGCAGCTCGACCTGCTCGACCTGCACTGACCAGCCGCTCTCGTCGAGCGTCAGGTGCTCGGGGCGGATGCCGAGGATCCGGCCCGGACGCACGCCGGGCGCGTGCTTGAGCAGGTTCATCGGCGGCGAGCCGATGAAGCTCGCGACGAAGGTGGTGGCGGGGCGCGAATAGACCTCCTCGGGCGTGGCGAACTGGTCCATGACGCCGCCGTTCATCACGATGATGCGCTGCGCGAGCGTCATCGCCTCGACCTGGTCGTGGGTGACGAACAGCGAGGTGATGCCGAGCTCGCGGTGCAGCTTCTGGATCTCGAGGCGGGTCTGGGCGCGCAGCTTGGCGTCGAGGTTCGACAGCGGCTCGTCGAACAGGAACACCTGCGGCTGCCGCACGATCGCGCGGCCCATGGCCACGCGCTGGCGCTGGCCGCCCGAGAGCTCGCGCGGCTTGCGCTCGAGCAGGTGGCCGAGCTCGAGGATCTTGGCCGCCTTGTCGACGCGCACCTTGATCTCGTCCTTCGGCACCTTGGCGATCTTGAGGCCGTAGGCCATGTTCGCGAACACGCTCATGTGCGGATAGAGCGCGTAGTTCTGGAACACCATGGCGATGTCGCGCTCGGAGGGCTCGAGGTGGTTCACCACGCGCGAGCCGATGGCGATCTCGCCGGCCGAGATGTCCTCCAGTCCCGCGACCATGCGCAGCAGCGTGGACTTGCCGCAGCCCGAGGGGCCGACGATGACGACGAACTCGCCCTTGTCGATCTCGGCCGAGACGCCGTGGATCACCTGGTTGGTCTTCGCGCCCTTGCCGTAGCGCTTGATGACGTTGCGAAAGGAGATGGCTGACATGTTTTCTTCTTGATCCTGCGCTGTGCGCCTTATTTTTCGGTATCGACGAGGCCCTTGACGAACCAGCGCTGCATCAGCACCACGACGATGGCCGGCGGAATGAGCGCGAGCATCGCGGTGGCCATGACGAGGTTCCAGTCGACGGCCGCGTCGCCCGAGGCGATCATGCGCTTGATGCCGATCACGACCGGGTACATGTCCTCGCTCGTGGTGGCCAGGAGCGGCCAGAGGTACTGGTTCCAGCCGTAGATGAACTGGATCACGAACAGCGCCGCGATCGAGGTCTGCGACAGCGGCACCAGGATGTCCTTGAAGAAGCGCATCGGTCCCGCGCCGTCGATCCGGGCCGCCTCGACGAGCTCGTCGGGCACCGAGAGGAAGAACTGCCGGAACAGGAAGGTCGCGGTGGCCGAGGCGATCAGCGGGATCGTCAGGCCGGCGTAGGTGTTGAGCATGCTGAGGTCGGCCAGCACTTTGTAGGTGGGCAGGATGCGCACCTCCACCGGCAGCATCAGCGTCACGAAGATCAGCCAGAACACCAGCTTCTTGAACGGGAAGCGGAAATAGACGATCGCGAACGCCGACAGCAGCGAGATCGCGATCTTGCCGATGCTGATGACCAGCGCCGTGACGAGGCTGATCCACATCATGCGGCCGACCACCACGCGCGCGCCCTGGGTCTCGGTGCCGAGCAGCGCGGCGGTGTAGTTCTCGACCATGTGCGCGCCCGGCACGATCGGCATCGGCACGCGCAGGATCTCGTCGCGCGTGTGGGTGGAGGCGACGAAGGCCAGGTAGATCGGGAAGGCGACGATCGCGATGCCGAGGATCAGCACCACGTGCGACAGGACGGTGAGGCCGGGGCGGCGTTCAACCATGGCGGATGCTCCGGAAGGGGAAGGAGGAGGCGGGGAGGGTGCGGGTCATCAGTACTGGACCTTCTTTTCGACGTAGCGGAACTGGATCACCGTGAGCGCGACCACGATCACCATCAGCACCACCGACTGGGCGGCCGAACCGCCGAGGTCGAGCGCCCGGAAGCCGTCGTGCCAGACCTTGTAGACCAGGATCGCGGTGTCGCGGCCCGGGCCGCCCTCGGTGGTGGCGTGCACGATCGCGAAGGTGTCGAAGAAGGCGTACACCACGTTGATCACGAGCAGGAAGAAGGTGGTGGGCGACAGCAGCGGGAACTGGATCGTGAGGAAGCGGCGCAGCGGGCCCGCGCCGTCGATCGCGGCGGCCTCGATCAGCGCCTTGGGGATCGACTGCAGCCCGGCCAGGAAGAACAGGAAGTTGTAGGAGATCTGCTTCCAGACGGCGGCCACCACGATCAGCGCGAGCGCCTGGTCGGAATCGAGCAGGTGGTTCCAGTCGATGCCCATCTTGCGCAGCCCGTAGCTCACGACGCCGATGCTGGGCGAGAACATGAACACCCACAGCACGCCCGCGATGGCCGGGGCCACCGCGTACGGGATGATCAGGAAGGTCTTGTAGACCAGCGCGCCGCGCAGGATGCGGTCGGCGAAGATCGCGAGCATCAGCGACAGCGCGATGCCGATGCCGGCCACGAGCACCGAGAACAGCGCCGTGACCTTGAAGGACTCGATGTAGGCCGGGTCCTCGAACAGGGTCTTGAAGTTCTCCAGGCCGACGAACACGGTCGAGGTGCCGAAGGCGTCCTCGGTCTGCATCGACTGCCAGATGGCCTGGCTGGCGGGCCAGAAGAAGAACACCAGGATCACCGCCATCTGTGGCGCGATCAGCAGCCATGGCAGCCATGCCGACCGGAATAGAACGCGTTTTTCCATAACCCTCGAATCCCTCAAAAACGAAACGCCCGCCCCCGTTTCTCGTGCGGGGCGGGCGTGCGAGTCTACTTCGGCGCGGGGCCGGGCGGATCAGCCCTTGTTGGCCTTCTGGAAGCGTTCCAGTTGTTCGTCACCGCGCTTCACCGCCGCGTCGAGGGCTTCCTTGGCGGTCTTCTTGCCGTTCCAGATCTGCTCGGTCTCCTCGTCGATGATGGTGCGGATCTGCACGAAGTTGCCCAGGCGCACACCGCGCGACTTGTCGGTGGTCTTGCGGATCATCTGCGTCACGGCCACGTCGGTGCCCGGGTTCTCCTTGTAGAAGCCCGAGGCGTCGGTCAGCTTGTACGCGGCGGTGGTGATCGGCAGGTAGCCGGTGCGCTTGTGGCTGTCGGACTGCACCTTGGTGTCGGACAGGAAGTTGAAGAAGCTCGCCACGCCCTTGTAGTGGTCGGCCGGCTTGCCGGACATGACCCAGAGGCTGGCGCCGCCGATCACGGTGTTCTGCGGCGCGCCCTTGACGTCGGGGTAGTAGGGCAGGGTGGAGATGCCGTACTTGAACTTGGCGTCCTTGGCGACGCGGGCGTAGAGGCCCGAGGATCCGGTCATCATCGCGCACTCGCCCGAGGGGAAGGCCGCGTCGGCCGTGTTGTTGCGGCCCTTGTAGACGAAGGTGCCGTCCTTCGACATCTTCGCGAGGTTCTCGAAGTGCTTGACCTGCAGCGGCGAGTTGAACGCTAGGCGGGCCGAGGTGCCGCCGAAGCCGTTGTTCTGCGTCGCGTAGAGGGTGTTGTGCCAGGCCGAGAAGCTCTCGAGCTGGGTCCAGCTCATCCAGCTGGTGGTGAACGGGCACTTGTGGCCGCTGGCCTTGAGCTTGTCGGCGGCCGCGATCACCTCGGGCCAGGTGGTGGGCGCCTTCTCGGGGTCGAGGCCGGCCGCCTTGAAGGCGTCCTTGTTGTAATAGAAGATGGTGGTCGAGCTGTTGAACGGGAAGCTCAGCATCTGGCCGTTGGGCGCGGTGTAGTAGCCCGAGACGGCGGGCACGTAGACGCTGGGGTCGAACTTGGCGCCGCCCGAGTTCATCACCTCGCCCACGGGCCTGATCGCGCCCTTGGAGGCCATCATGGTGGCGGTGCCGACCTCGAACACCTGCAGGATGTCGGGGGCGTTGCCGGCGCGGAAGGCGGCGATCGCGGCGGTCATGGATTCGTCGTACTGGCCCTTGTAGGTGGGCACGACCTTGTAGTCCTTCTGGCTCGCGTTGTACTGCTTGGCGAGGTCGTTGACCCACTCGCCGAGCGGACCGCTCATCGAATGCCACCACTGGATCTCGGTCTGGGCCTGGGCCGGAACGGCGAACGCGGCGGCAAGCGCCGCGGCCGCGGCGAGCGTGTTGAATCGCATGAAAGAAGACTCCTGTGGAAGAAAAGCGCGGATGCTAGGGCATCCTTGTGACACTTGTGTCGCATTTGCGCACGGACCCCGGCCGTCTTCCACCCGGGAAAACCCCTTCGGCGCAAGGCTTCCCCGCGGGGGCGGGCCGTCGTGCTGCGCTGCACCATGCTAGCATCGTCCTCCCCTTTTTCGGCCTAGCCTGTTGCCGTGGCCGGGGCACTCGCGAGCACGCCATGAGCAGCAAGACCTCCCTCGACAAAAGCCGGATCAAGTTCCTTCTGCTCGAAGGCATCCACCCCTCGGCCGTGGAGGTGCTCCACGGCGCCGGCTACACCAACGTCGAGTCGCTCCCGGGCGCGCTGCCCGACGCCGAGCTCAAGGCCAAGATCGCCGACGTGCACTTCCTCGGCATCCGCTCGCGCACCCAGCTCACGGCCGAGGTCTTCGCGGCGGCCCAGAAGCTGGTCTCGGTCGGCTGCTTCTGCATCGGCACCAACCAGGTCGACCTCGGGGCCGCGCGCGAGCACGGCGTGGCGGTGTTCAACGCGCCGTATTCCAACACCCGCTCGGTCGCCGAACTGGTGCTGGCCGAGGCGATCCTGCTGCTGCGCGGCGTGCCCGAGAAGAGCGCGGTGGCGCACCGCGGCGGCTGGCTCAAGTCGGCCGAGAACGCCTTCGAGATCCGCGGCAAGACGCTGGGCATCGTCGGCTACGGCTCCATCGGCGCCCAGCTGTCGGTGCTGGCCGAGGCGCTGGGCATGCAGGTGGCCTTCTACGACGTGGTCACCAAGCTGCCGCTGGGCAACGCGCGCCAGGTGCGCACGCTCCACGAGCTGCTGCTGCAGAGCGACATCGTGAGCCTGCACGTGCCCGAGACCCCCGCCACGCAATGGATGATCGGCGCCAAGGAGCTCGCGGCCATGCGGCCGGGCTCGATCCTGATCAATGCCTCGCGCGGCACCGTGGTCGAGATCGACGCGCTCGCGCAGGCGCTCAAGCAGAAGAAGCTGCTCGGCGCCGCGATCGACGTGTTCCCGGTCGAGCCGCGCAGCAACAAGGACGAGTTCCAGTCGCCGCTGCGCGGGCTCGACAACGTGATCCTGACCCCGCACATCGGCGGCTCGACGATGGAGGCGCAGGCCAACATCGGCCTCGAGGTGGCGGAAAAGCTGGTCAAGTACAGCGACAACGGCACCTCGACCTCCTCGGTCAACTTCCCCGAGGTGGCGCTGCCGGCCCATGCCGGCAAGCACCGCCTGCTGCACGTCCACCGCAACGTGCCGGGCGTGCTGTCGGAGATCAACAAGATCTTCTCGGACAACGGCATCAACATCTCCTCGCAGTTCCTGCAGACCAACGAGAAGATCGGCTACGTGGTGATGGACATCGACGCGGCCCATTCCGAGATCGCGCTCGAGAAGCTCGCCAAGGTGCAGGGGACGATCCGCAGCCGGGTGCTGTTCTGACGCGGGGGCAAAGCCCGGGCGCCCAGGCAGGCTCCCGGGCGCTGCCCTAAAATCCCACCCCCGGCATGTGGGCGCGCAGCGCCTGGCCGAGGTGCCACCCCGATGAATGCTCCGACCGCGTTGACCACGCTGTTGTCGCAGGCCGCAGAGCCTGTACGACTGCGCGAGATCCCCTACAACTACACCAGCTTCTCCGATCGAGAGATCGTGATCCGCCTGCTGGGCGAGCGGGGCTGGGAACTGCTCCAGACCCTGCGCGCCGAGCGGCGCACCGGCCGGTCGGCGCGCATGCTCTACGAGGTGCTGGGCGACATCTGGGTGGTCCAGCGCAACCCCTACCTGATCGACGACCTGCTCGACAACCCGCGCCGCCGCGGCCAGCTGGTCGACGCGCTGCGGCACCGCCTGGCCGAGGTCCAGAAGCGCCGCACCCCCGATGCCGACCTGCCGCGCGACCAGCTCGTGGGCGAGTTGACGGCGCTGGTCGGCGAGGCCGTCGCCGCCTTCGACGCCGATTTCCGCGAGGTCGCGGCGCTGCGCCGCAAGGCCACGCGCGTGCTGGGCCGCCTCACGGCCCGGGACAACATCAAGTTCGACGGGCTGTCGCGCGTCGCCCACGTCACCGACGCCACCGACTGGCGCGTCGAGTACCCCTTCGTCGTGCTGTGCCCCGACACCGAGGCCGAGATGGCGCGGCTGGTCAAGGGCTGCATCGAGCTCGGGCTCACGATCATCCCGCGCGGGGGCGGCACCGGCTACACCGGCGGCGCGATCCCGCTGACCTGGAAGAGCGTGGTCATCAACACCGAGAAGCTCGAGGCCATGACCGAGGTCGAGATGGTGGCGCTGCCGGGGCTCGATGCGCCCGTGCCGACCATCTGGACCGAGGCCGGCGTCGTGACCCAGCGCGTGGCCGACGCCGCCGAGCGCGCGGGCTACGTGTTCGCGGTCGACCCCACCTCGGCCGAGGCCTCCTGCGTCGGCGGCAACGTGGCGATGAACGCGGGCGGCAAGAAGGCGGTGCTCTGGGGCACCGCGCTCGACAACCTCGCCTCCTGGCGCATGGTCACGCCGCAGGCGGAGTGGCTCGAGGTGCGGCGCATCGGCCACAACCTCGGCAAGATCCACGACGCCGAGCGCGCCGTGTTCGAGCTGCAGTACTACGCCGCCGACGGCCGCACGCCGCTGCGCACCGAGCGGCTCGAGATCCCCGGCCGCACCTTCCGCAAGGAAGGCCTCGGCAAGGACGTGACCGACAAGTTCCTCTCGGGCCTGCCGGGCATCCAGAAGGAGGGCTGCGACGGCCTGATCACGAGCTGCCGCTGGGTGGTGCACCGCATGCCGGCGCACACGCGCACCGTCTGCCTCGAGTTCTTCGGCAACGCCAAGGACGCGGTGCCGAGCATCGTCGAGATCAAGGACTTCATGTTCGCCGAGCAGAAGCGCTCGGGCGTGCTGCTGGCGGGCCTCGAGCACCTCGACGACCGCTACCTCAAGGCGGTGGGCTACGCCACCAAGTCGAAGAAGCACGGCGGCCTGCCGAAGATGGTGCTGTTCGGCGACATCGCGGGCGACGACGCCGACGCGGTGGCGCGCGTCACCTCCGAGGTGGTGCGCATCGCCAACTCGCGCAGCGGCGAGGGCTTCATCGCGATCAGCCCCGAGGCGCGCAAGAAGTTCTGGCTCGACCGCAAGCGCACGGCCGCGATCAGCCGCCACACCAACGCCTTCAAGATCAACGAGGACGTGGTGATCCCGCTGCCGCGCATGGCCGAGTACAGCGACGGCATCGAGCGCATCAACATCGAGCTGTCGCTGAAGAACAAGCTGCAGCTCACCGACGAGCTCGAGGCCTTCCTGCTGCGCGGCAACCTGCCGCTCGGCAAGAGCGACGACGCGCACGAGATCCCCGCAGCCGAGCTGCTCGAGGACCGCGTCGCGCAGGCCGTGGCGCTGGTGCAGGAGGTGCGCGCGCTCTGGGCCGGCTGGCTGCGCGACGTGGACGCGCTGTTTCCCCAGCTGCAGGACCACAGCCTGCGCGCGAGCTGGAAGACCCAGCTGCGCCAGCCGCTGCAGGAGATCTTTGCGGGCGCCGAGTTCGCGCCGATCGTGGCCGAGTGCGCGGCGATCCACCAGCGCGTGCTCAAGGGCCGTGTCTGGGTCGCGCTGCACATGCACGCGGGCGACGGCAACGTGCACACCAACATCCCGGTCAACAGCGACAACTACGAGATGCTGCAGACCGCGCACGCGGCGGTGGTGCGCATCATGGCGCTCGCACGCAGCCTCGACGGCGTGATCTCGGGCGAGCACGGCATCGGCATCACCAAGCTCGAGTTCCTCACCGACGAAGAGATCCGCGAGTTCCGCGACTATAAAACCCGCGTGGATCCGGAAGGCCGCTTCAACAAGGGCAAGCTGCTCAACACCACGGCGGTGTCGGCCGACCTGCGCAACGCCTACACGCCGTCCTTCGGCCTGATGGGCCACGAATCGCTGATCATGCAGCAGAGCGATATCGGCGAAATCGCCAACAGCATCAAGGACTGCCTGCGCTGCGGGAAGTGCAAGCCGGTCTGCACGACCCACGTGCCGCAATCGAACCTGCTGTATTCGCCGCGCGACAAGATCCTCGCGACCTCCGCGCTGATCGAAGCCTTCCTGTACGAGGAACAGACCCGCCGCGGCGTCTCGATCCGGCACTGGGAAGAATTCGAGGACGTGTCCGACCACTGCACCGTGTGCCACAAGTGCG
>CBHTTS010000171.1:0-11250 GCA_966095775.1 uncultured Variovorax sp.
CCCGGAAAGCGCGCCGCCTGCTCGGGCAGGTACGGGATGTGGATGAAGCCGCCGCGCAGCCCGCGCACGGAATGCGTCGCGATGCGGTGCATCAGCCCGTAGAAGATGTGGTTGCAGACGAAGGTGCCGGCCGTGTTCGAGACCGAGGCCGGGATGCCCGCGGCGCGCAGGTCGCGCACGATGGCCTTGATCGGCAGCGTCGAGAAGTAGGCCGCGGGTCCGCCGGGCACCACCGGCCGGTCGATCGGCTGCCGGCCCGCGTTGTCGGCGATGCGGCCGTCGTCGACGTTGATCGCCACGCGCTCGGGCGTGATCTCGGCGCGCCCGCCGGCCTGTCCGATGCAGAGCACCAGCCGCGGCTGCAGCTCGTCCATCGCACGCGCGAGCGCCTCGATCGCATCGCCGAACACGCAGGGCATGCGGCGCGCATGCACCGTCGCGCCCGCGCACTGCCAGCCCTCGAGCGCGTGCACGGCCTCCCACGAGGGGTTGAGCGCTTCGCGGTCGAAGGGATCGAAGCCGGTCAGCAGAACGCTGTTTCGCTGCGCCACGGATGCCTCTGCTCAGTGATTCACCACTCGCTGCACGATCCCACCCACACGAGACGCAGCCGGCCTGAGCCAGCGCAGCCGTGGAACGGGCTCCGCCCTGCCACCGGGTGCGCCCCCCAGTGGGGGGAGGCGCCGCAGGCGCTTCGGGGGGCGTTTCATCCCGCGCGGACCGTGATGCCTTCCTGCTCGAGCCGCTCGCGGATGCGGCGCGCGAAGGCCAGCGCATGGGCGCCGTCGCCGTGCAGGCAGACGGTCTGGGCGTTGAGCGGCACGCTGCTGCCGTCGATGGCCCGGACCTTGCGGTCGCGCACCAGCGAGAGCGTCTGCGCGAGCGACGCCTCCTCGTCCTCGATCAGCGCGCCGGGCTGGCTGCGCGGCACCAGGCTGCCGTCGGGCATGTAGCCGCGGTCGGCGAACACCTCCTCCACGGGCGTGAGGCCGGCGCGGCGCGCGGCCTCGATCATGCCGCTGCCCGCGAGGCCGAAGAACTTGAGCGTCGGGTCGAAGCGCCGCACCGCCTCGCACAGCGCCGCCGCGAGCTCGGGCTCCTTGACCGCCTGGTTGTAGAGCTGGCCGTGCGCCTTCACGTGCGCGAGCCGGCCTCCTTCGGCCTTGACGATCGCGGCGAGCGCGCCGACCTGGTAGAGCACGTTGGCGACGATCTCCTCGGGCGGCAGGTGCATGGTGCTGCGGCCGAAGTTCTCGCGGTCGGGAAAGCTCGGGTGGGCGCCGATGGCCACGCCGCGCGCGAGCGCCCAGCGCACGCACTGCTGCATGGTGCGGGCGTCGCCCGCATGCCAGCCGCAGGCGATGTTGGCCGAGCTCACGAGGCCGAGCAGCGCTTCGTCGCTGCCCGCGCCCTCGCCGAGGTCGGCATTGAGGTCGATCTCCATGGGGTCTGCTCCTTGTTCGGCGCGCATCCGCGCTGCCGCTCGCACAGTCTATGCCGGCCGCGGCCAGCCCGCTGCCGCGAGGCCTTGGGCGACCTGCGCGAGGTAGCGCTGCTGCGCGGCCCAGGCCTCGAGCGCTTGGCCCATCTCGACCGGGACCAGCCGCAGCCGGCCGTCGAGCGGCGCCTGCGCGAGCTTCCAGAGGTCGGCGCGGATCACCACGCCGATGCGCGGATAGCCGCCCGTGGTCTGCGCATCGCCCATCAGGATGATCGGCTGGCCCGAGGGCGGCACCTGGATCGTGCCCGGGATCACGCCCGACGACAGCATGTCGGCGCTGCGCCTGCGCTGGAGCGCGGCGCCGGCGAGGCGGCTGCCCATGCGGTTGCTCTGCGGCGTGATGCGCCAGCGCTCGCGCCAGAGCAGCGCCTGCGACGCCGCGGTGAACTGCTCGAACTCCGGCCCGGGCAGCACGCGCAGCGCGATGGCGCCGTCGTCCTCGGCCGGCCCCCAGTCGGGGCCGCGCACGCCGAAGGGCCGCCGCGTGCGCTGCGCATCGTCGAGCGTGCCGGCGCCGAGCGCGAGGCGGTCGCCCTTCTGCAACGCGCGGCCCTGGTGGCCGCCGAAGCCCGCCTTGAGGTCGGTGCTGCGCGAGCCGAGCACCAGCGGCACGTCGATGCCGCCCGCGACGGCGAGCCAGCTGCGCAGGCCCGCCTTGCCCGCGCCCGCCGGATTGGCGCCCGCGAGCCTGAGGGTCTGGCCCGCGGCGACGGGCATGCTCCAGCCGGGCCAGAGCGGCGTGTCGTCGAGCCGGGCGCCGAAGCCGTCGCCCGTGAGCGCGATGCGCGTGGCGGTCTCGAAGCGCAGCTCGCAGCCGCCCATGGCGATCTCCAGGCCCGCGGCGCCGTCGGCATTGCCCACGAGCCGGTTCGCGAGCGTGAGCGCCAGCGTGTCGAGCGCGCCGCCGGGACAGATGCCGAGCCGGCGATGGCCGTGCCGGCCGAGGTCCTGCACCGAGGCCTGCATGCCGGGCTTGTGCACCAGGACCGTCATGTCTGCAGGCTCTCGACGACGAAGCGCACGCGGTCGCCGGGCCGCAGCAAGGTCGGCGCATCGGTGCTGGACGGATCGAAGAGCTCGAGCGAGGTGCGCCCGATCAGTTGCCAGCCGCCCGGCGACACCAGCGGGTAGATGCCGGTCTGCTCGCCGCCGATGCCCACCGAACGCGCCGGCACCGCGGTGCGCGGCTCGGCACGGCGCGGCGTCGCGAGGTCGGGCGGCAGCCCGCCCATGAAGGCGAAGCCCGGCAGGAAGCCGAGCAGGTACACCACGTAGTCGGCGCCGCTGTGGCGCCGCACCACCTCGGTGGGCGTGAGGCCGGTGTGGGCCGCGACGTCGGCGAGGTCCGGTCCGTGCTCGCCGCCGTAGGCGACCGGGATCTCGACCGTGCGGCCCTCGAGCGCCGCGGCCTCGAGCCGCGGCCAGGCCTGCGTCACGCGGTCCATCAGCGCATCGGCCGCGGTGACGGTGGGATCGAAGGTCAGCGTGAGGTTGTTCATGCCCGGCAGCACCTCGCCCACGCCGGGCCATTGCTGCACCTCGGCGCCGAGGGCCCAGATCCGCTGCTGTTGCGCGAGCGTGGCGGGCGGAGGCAGCTCGCACACGAGCGCCGCGTCGCCCAGCGGGTGCAGGCGGAGCGGGGGCGTGCCGGTCACTTCACGCCTGCCCGCGCTGCGGCAGGGACCGTTCGCAGGGCACGCCGCCAGCGGCCCGGCCGGGCCGCCTTATTCACGTCCGAGGCTGCGGACCTTGGCCGCGAGCTGCTTCTCCACGTCGGACGACACGAACTTGTGCACCTCGCCGCCGAGCATCGCGATCTCGCGCACGAAGGTGCTCGAGATGAACTGGTACTTGTCGCTCGGGGTCAGGAACACCGTCTCCACATCGGGCATCAGCGAGCGGTTCATGCCCGCGAGCTGGAATTCGTAGTCGAAGTCGGTCACCGCGCGCAGGCCGCGCACCATGGCCTTGCCGCCGCGCGCCACCACGAAGTCGCGCAACAGGCCCGAGAAGCTCTCGACCGTGACGCTGCCGCCGTAGGGCTTGACCGCCTCGCGCGCCATCTCCATGCGCTCCTGCAGCGTGAACAGCGCCTTCTTGTGGTGGCCCGCCGCGACCGCGACGATGACCTTCGGGAACAGCTGGGTCGCGCGCCGCACCACGTCCTCGTGCCCGAGGGTGATGGGGTCGAAAGTGCCGGGATAAACCGCGATCACGTTGCTGGCCATGGTTGCTTCCTCCTCATGCAGCCGGTGCGGCTTGGTCGGCGGATTATGCAGTCCCGTCCGCGGCATGCCGCAACAGGTGCGCATGCACCGCGCCCGCCTTGAGGTAACGAAATTCAACAAGACCGACCGCGGCCAGCGCCTCGGCGCTCGCGCGCTGCGGCGCCTCGAGGTAGACCGCGCCCCCGGGCTTGAGCGCGCGTGCCGCCGCGCGCAGCGCCGGCGCATAGAGCGCGGTGTCGTCGAACGGCGGGTCGATGAACACCACGTCGAGGCTGGCCGCGGGCGCGCGCTCGATCGCCGTCACGCCGTTGCCGCGCTCGACGCGCACGGCCTCGGCCGAGAGCTTGGTCCGGGTGGCCTGCAGCTGCGCGACCAGGGCCGCGTCCTGCTCGCACAGCAGCACGCTCGCGGCGCCGCGCGACGCGGCCTCGAAGCCCAGCGCGCCGGTCCCGGCGAACGCATCGACGGCATGCCAGCCCGGCAGATCGCCGCCGCCCGCGCCCGCGAGGCTGGCGAGCCAGTTGAACAGGGTTTCGCGCACGCGGTCGGGCGTGGGACGCAGGCCGGGCCTGTCGGCCACCGCGAGGCGCGTGCGCTTCCATTGGCCGCCGATGATGCGCACCTCGTGCGCCCGCGCCGCCGGCCGGGCGGACGGGGACGGCGAACGGACGGGCGGACGGGCGGGGGCGGCTTTGTTCTTCGGGCGCATGCGGCGAGCTTAACGCCGCCGCACGCGCCCGGGCCTAGCCGCCCAGCAGGGCGCGCCGCGCCAGCGCCGCGGCCAGCACCAGCATCGTGCCGCCGATCAGCAGGTCGAGCAGCTGCCAGGCGCGCGGGCGCGCGAACATCGGCGCCAGCCAGCGCGCGCCGAAGCCCAGCGCCGAGAACCACAGCGCGCTCGCGAGCGCCGAGCCCGCCACGAACCAGGCCTTGAGCGCGCCGGCGTACTGCGCGCCCGTGCCGCCGACCAGCAGCACGGTGTCAAGGTAGACGTGCGGATTCAGCAGGGTGAAGCCCGCCGCCTGCGCGAGCACCGCCGTGCGCGAGAGCGCCGCGCCCTGCGCCGCGGCGTGCAGCGCCCCGGCCCGGCGCGAGCGCCAGAGCGCGCGCAGCCCGTAGGCGCCGAGGAACAGCGCCCCGAGCCCCGCGAGCACGGCCGCGAACGCGGGCCGGCCGTCGAGCGCGCGCGCCATGCCCGCCACGCCGAGCGTGATCAGGACCGCGTCGCTGGCGGCGCAGAACAGCACGACCGCGCTCACATGCTCCTGCCGCAGGCCCTGGCGCAGCACGTAGGCGTTCTGCGCGCCGATGGCGACGATGAGCACCAGGCTCATGAAGAGCCCGTTGGCGAAGGCGGCGGTGGCGTGTTCGATCTGCATGACGCGAGCTTGCCGCCCCCGCGCGATTCAATCAAACTAAACTTCCTAAGCCATCTTCAGTTTTTCTAATTCGCACGCCGATGCTCGACTACGCCGCCCTGCACGCCCTCGCCGCGGTGGTCCGCGAAGGCAGCTTCGAGCGCGCGGCGCGCGCGCTCAACGTCACGCCGTCGGCGGTCTCCCAGCGCGTGAAGCTGCTCGAGGAGCGCACCGGCGGCGCGCTGCTGGTGCGCGGCACGCCCTGCGTGGCGACCGAGGCCGGGCAGCAGCTGTGCCGCCACGTGGAGCGCGTGGGCATGCTCGAGCACGAGCTGCGCGAGGCGCTGCCCGCGCTCGGGCTGGGCGGCGGCACGGGGGAGCGCGTCACGGTGCGCGTGGCGGTCAACGCCGACAGCCTCGCGACCTGGTTCATGGCCGCCGCCGCGGCCTTCGCACAGCAGGAGGCGCAGGCGCTGCTCGACCTGACCGTGGACGACCAGGACCACACGGCCGAGCGCCTGCGCAGCGGCGCGGTGCTGGCCGCGGTGACCGCGCTCGCGCGCCCCGTGCCGGGCTGCAACAGCGAGGCGCTCGGCACCATGCACTACGTGGCGGCGGCGAGCCCCGGGTTCGTGCGCGCGCATTTCGCCCGCGGCGTGGGCGCGCGCACGCTCGCGCAGGCACCGAGCCTGGTGTTCGACCGCAAGGACCGCCTGCAGGCGCGCTGGGTGCGGCGCATCTGCCACCGCAGCGTCGAGACGCCGAGGCATTGGCTGCCGTCGGCGCACGGCTTCGTCGAGGCCGCGCGCGCCGGCATGGGCTGGGGCATGCATCCGCTGAGCCTGGTGGCCGATGCGCTGCGCACGGGCGAGCTGGTGGAGCTGGTGCCGGGCTCGATGCTGCCGGTGCCGCTCTACTGGCAGCAGGCGCGCTCGGCGCCGGCGCTGCTCGAGCGGTTCAAGGCGGCGGTGCGCACAGCGACCCGCGGCGGGCCGCATGCGCTGCGTCGCGCCTAGCGGCTGCCGCCCACGACCACCGTCACCATGCGCGCGGGCTGCAGCTTGCGCGCGAAGGCGGCGCGCACCTCGGCCGCGGTGACCGCGTTCATGCGCGCGGTCCAGGTGTCGAGGTAGTCGAGCGGCAGGTCGTACCAGGCGATGTTGGCCACGTTGCCGATCAGCTTGCGGTTGCTGTCGAGCAGCAGCGGGAAGCCGCCGATCAGGTTGTCCTTCGCGGCCTGCAGCTCGCTCGCGGTCGGCCCTTCGGCGACGAACCTCGCGAGCACCTCGCGCGAGACCTTCACCGCCTCCTCGGCCTGGTCGGGACGGGTCTGGAAACCGATGCGGAACGCGCCCGCGTCGAGCCCCGGCGCGAAGCCGCTGTAGACGCTGTAGGCCAGGCCGCGCTTCTCGCGCACTTCGTTGGTGAGCCGCGAGACGAAGCCGCCGCCGCCGAGCACGTAGTTGCCGAGCGTGAGCGCGAAGTGGTCCGGGTCCTTGCGCGGATAGCCGGGCTGGCCGATGAAGACGTGGGCCTGCGCCGATGCGAACGGAATGCGCTCGTCCTTCGGCGCCGCGAGCGCCTGCACCGGCGCGATGGCAGGCAGCGGCGCGCAGGCCTCGGGACCGGGCAGCCGCGACAGCAGCGTGGTCGCGATGCCCTCGGCCTGGGCGCGCGTCACGGCGCCGACGATGCTGAGCTTGGCGCGGCACGGCACGATGAGCTGCCGGTAGCGCTGCCGCATGGCCGCCGTGTCGATGCGCGCGAGCGTGGCCTCGGTGACCTCCTCGCCGTAGGGATGGCCCCCGTAGACGGCCTTCGCGAACGCGCGGCCCGCGATCGTCGCGGGCTTGGTGTTGGCCTCGCGCAGGGCCGCGCCGATGCGCTCGCGCTCGCGCTGCCACACGTCCTCGGGAAAGGCCGGCTCGCCGATCTCGCGCGCGGCGAGCGCCACGGCCTTGCCCAGCAGCGCGGGATCGGACAGCGTGCGCAGCGAATAGCTTGCGCGGTCGTTGCCGACGCTGGTGTCGAACTGGGCGCCGAGGTCGGCCCAGGCTTCGCCGAGCGCGTTCTCGTCGAGCGCCGGCTCGCCGTCGCGGCCCGCGCGGACGCCCTTCTCGACCATGGTGGCGGTCACGCTCGCGAGCCCGGCCTGCGCGGCCGGATCGCGCCGGCTGCCGGCGTCGAAATCGATCTGCACGTCCACGATCGGCAGCGCCTGCGTGGACACGAGGTAGATCTTCGCGCCGCTCGGCAGTGTCCAGTGTTCGATCGGCAGCGCCGCCTGCGCGGCCGGGATGCCCGCGGCCGCGGCCGCCGCGGCGAGGAGCATGGAACGGAGCATCTTGTTCATGAATTTCATCGCGTCCGGCCCTTCAACGCAGTTCGCCCTGCGGTGCCGCGAAGCCGCGGCCACGCGGCCTGGCTTCCATCGGCAGCGGGCGCAGGGTGGCCACCGTGAGCTGGTCGTCGCCGAAGTACTTCGCGGCCACGGCCTGCACCTGGGCCGCGGTGACGGCCTGCAGCTTCGCGATGATCCGCGCGCTGGCGTCGAGCGGCAGGCCCTGCACCCAGTTGCTGCCGAGTTCGCGCGCCTGCGCCATGACGGAGTCGCGCTTGTAGGTCTCGCTCGCCACCCATTGCGTCTTGACGCGCGCGAGCTCGGCCTCGCCCACGCCGTCCTTCGCGACGCGGGCCACCTCGGCGCGCAGCGCCGCCTCCACGGCCTCGGTGGTCTTGCCGTGCGCGGGCACGCCCACGAGCGTGAACAGCTGCGGACCGCGGCCCACCAGCCCCGCATAGGCGCCGACCGCATCGGCGACGCGGTCCGGCCCCTGGGTCAGCGCGCGGTCGAGCCGCGAGCCGGTGTAGCCGTCGAGCACCGCCGACAGCACCTCGAGCGCCCACACGTCGCTGTCGGCGGCGTCGATCTGCTCGAGCTGGGGAATGCGGAAGGCCAGCGACACATAGGCCTGCTCGGCCGGCGCCTTGAACTCGATGCGCCGGATGCCGCGCTGCACGGGCTCGGTGCGCGGCTTGCGCGCGGGCACGGCGCGTGCGGGGATGCGGCCGTAGTACTTCTCGGCCAGCGCGCGCACCCGGTCCACGTCCACGTCGCCGACCACCACCACGGCGGCATTGGCGGGCACGTACCAGCGGCGGAAGAAGGCGCGCGCGTCGTCGGGCGTCATCGCGTCGAGGTCGCTCATCCAGCCGACCACCGGACGGCGGTAGGGCGAGGCGATGAAGACGGCCGCGTTCTGCTGCTCGCCGAGCAGCGCGCGCGGCTGGTCCTCGGTGCGCAGCCTGCGCTCCTCCTTCACGACCTCGATCTCGCGCTTGAACTCGTCGTCGGACCACTGGTTGTTGGCGAAGCGGTCCGCTTCCAGCTTCATGACCTGCTCGAGGCTGCCCACCGGGATCTGCTGGTAGTAGCCGGTGTAGTCGCGCGTGGTGAAGGCGTTCTCCTGGCCGCCGAGCGCCGCGACGCGGCGCGAGAACTCGCCGGGCTTGATGTCCTTGGTGCCCTTGAACATCATGTGCTCGAGCACGTGGGCCACGCCCGAGGTGCCGTCGACCTCGTCGACGGAACCCACGCGCACCCAGAGCATCTGCACCGCGGTCGGCGCGCGCCGGTCGGGCTGCACCAGCAGCGTCATGCCGTTGGCCAGCGTGAACTGCCGGGGCGCGGTGTCCGCGGCCGCGGCGGAAGGGGATGGAAGGGCGGGAGCCGATGGGGACTGCGCCTGCGCAGGCATGGCCCAGAGCGCCGAGAGCGCCATCGCCAGCACCGCACCAGACGCGACGCGGCGTGGCGAGGGGTGTTTCATAGAATGGGTCGATTCTAAAAAGCGCCCGATGTTCAGTTTCTTCAAGAAAAAGCCGCCCGCCGACGCCCCGGCCGCCCCGCCGGCTCCCGAGCCGCCGGTATCTGCGCCCGCACCCGCGCCTGCGCCCGCGCGCTCGGTGTTCTCGCCCTCGAGCTGGTTCGGTTCGAAGCCTGCGGCGGAAGAACCCGCTGCGCCGCCTGCTGCACCGCCTGTCGCCCCCGAGGCCGCGAGCCCCGTGCTAGCGCCGGCGCCCGCGCCTGCCCCGGTGGCAGCGCCTGCGCCGGCCCCCGTTCCGCCTCCGCCCCCCGCGCCGGTGCCCGCCCCCGCGGCCGAAGCGGCCCCGCCCGAACGCAAGGGCTGGTTCGACAAGCTCAAGACCGGCCTGCGCAAGACCGGCACCGGCATCCAGGCGGTGTTCGTCAATGCGCAGATCGACGATGCGCTCTACGAGGAGCTCGAAGCGGCGCTGCTGATGTCCGACGCCGGCGTGAAGGCGACCGAGTACCTGCTCGACGACCTGCGCGGCCGCGTCAAGCGCCAGATGGCCACCGATGCGGCGCAGGTGAAGCGGCTGCTGGCCGAGGCGATCGCCGACCTGCTGCGCCCGCTCGAGAAGCCGCTCGTGATCGGGCAGTTCACGCCCACCGTGATCATGGTGGCCGGCGTCAACGGCGCCGGCAAGACCACCTCGATCGGCAAGCTCACCAAGCATCTGTCGAACGAGGGCGCCTCGGTGCTCCTCGCCGCGGCCGACACCTTCCGTGCCGCCGCGCGCGAGCAGCTGCTGGTCTGGGCCGACCGCAACACGGTCGAGATCGTGAGCCAGGAAGGCGGCGATCCCTCGGCCGTGAGCTTCGACGCGGTCACCGCGGGCAAGGCGCGCGGCAAGGACGTGGTGCTGGTCGACACCGCGGGCCGGCTGCCGACGCAGCTGCACCTGATGGACGAGCTCAGGAAGATCAAGCGCGTCGTGACCAAGGCCGACGGCACGGCGCCGCACGAGGTGCTGCTCGTGATCGACGGCAACACCGGCCAGAACGCGCTCGCGCAGGTCAAGGCCTTCGACGAGGCGCTCGGCCTCACCGGCCTGGTGGTGACCAAGCTCGACGGCACGGCCAAGGGCGGCGTGCTCTGCGCGATCGCGCGCGAGCGGCCGATCCCGGTCTATTTCATCGGCGTGGGCGAGAAGCTCGAGGACCTCGAGACCTTCGATGCGCGCGAGTTCGCGCAGGCGCTGCTGGGCCAGGAACCCGGCTGAAGGAAGAAGCGGCCCCTGCCTTCGCCGGGGCCGCCCTTCGCCTTCTTTTTGTCTTCTTCTCCTGCTCCCTGCCCCCTGAGTCCCTGATGCCCGGCCTGCGCGCAGCCGCGCGCTCCGAGGCTCAGACGCCGAACAGCGACACCGGCCCGCAGAGCGCGCCGCTGCTGCAGTTGACCGGCGTGAAATAGAGCGTGCGGATCGCGCCGCTCGGCAACACCAGGTCTCCGATCAGGCCCGCGCCCTTGGCGCCTTCGGCATTGGCCTGCCCGATGAACGCCGTGCTGTTGCCTGCGGGCGCGAGGCTGTAGACGCTGAAGGTCGACGACTGCGACAGGTCCTTCGCGTAGATCACGCCGCGGCCGTCGGAGAACAGGAACTCGGTGCGCAAGCGCAGGCCCCGCGCACCGCGCTCGTTGAGCTGCGCGACGAAGGCCTCGTCGCTGCCTGCGGCGTCCGCCACCTCGTAGGTGTAGGTGGCCGCGCTCGCGCTGTTCTTCTCGTAGATCGCGACAGCGGGCCCGCCGCCGAACAGGAACGCCTGCGTCAGCGCATGGAAGCCCTCGGCGCCCTGGCCGTTGGCCTGCGAGACGAAGTCGGCCTTGCTCGCGGGCGAGGCCGCGACGCGGTAGCCGAAGGTGCCGGGCGCGGTGTTGTTCCGGCGATAGATGTAGAGCATGGTCCCGTTGACGACGTACGCCCCGGCCCACTGGAAGCCGCGTGCGCCCGCCTCGTTCGCCTGGCTCAGGAAGGCGGCACTGTCGGCCGCGACCGGCTTGGTCTCGTAGCTGTAGGTCGCGTCGGCGTCGCGCACATAGCCTTCGACGGTCTCGACCGTGGTCGGGCCTGTCGTGAAGGCGAAGCCGCTGAGGAAACGGAAGCCGCGCGCCCCCTGGGCGTTGAGGTTGGCGGCGAAGGCGCCCGCGTCGGCCGCGACCGGCAGCGCTTCGTAGAGGAAGGTGCGCGTGGCAGGGATCGGCGCAGGTGCCGGCGGCGGCGGGGCAGGAGGAGGCGGCGGCGGCGGGGGCGGCGGGGGCGATGGCAGCGGCGGCAACACGAAGCCGCCACCGCCGCCGCC
>CBHTTS010000172.1:0-11206 GCA_966095775.1 uncultured Variovorax sp.
ATCCAGTCGCCGTACTGGCCCAGCGTGGTCCAGGTCTTCTGGCCGTTGACGATGTACTTGTCGCCGCGGCGCTCGGCCTTGGTCTTGAGCGATGCCAGGTCGGAGCCCGAGCCCGGTTCGCTGTAGCCCTGGCTCCACCAGACCTCGCCGCTCGCGATGCCGGGCAGGAAGCGCTTGTGCTGCTCGGCGTTGCCGAAGGCCATGATCACGGGCGCCACCATCACCGGGCCGAAGGGCACGATGCGCGGCGCGCCGGCGAGCGCGGTCTCCTCCTCGAACAGGTGGCGCTGGATCGCGGTCCAGCCCGGGCCGCTGAATTCCTTCGGCCAGGCATAGCCGAGCCAGCCCTTCTTGCCGAGGATCTTGGCCCAGCCCTGCAGGTCGTCGCGCGTCAGTTCGAGCGCGTTGTGCACCTTGTGCGAAATCTCCTTGGGGAGGTTCTCTTTGACCCAGGCGCGAATCTCTTCGCGGAACTTCTGTTCTTCGGGCGTGAAGTTCAAATCCATGCGTGCCTCGCTGTGTTGAACGGTGCGCCGCCATCGCGCCGATGGCGGCATGTCTCCGGAACGACGGGTTTTAGCACGGTCGTGCTGTGAATGGGTGTCCGCGCGGCGACAAAGCGCGAAGCAAAGATAATCGCGCCCTCCCATGAAGAACATCGTGATCCTGATCTCCGGCGGCGGCTCCAACATGGCGGCCATCGTGCGCGCGGCCGAGCGCGACCGCTGGGCCGCGCGCTACGGCGCCCGCGTGGCGGCCGTCGTGAGCAACAAGGCCGAGGCGGGCGGGCTGGCGCTGGCGCAGGCCCACGGCATCGCCACCGCGGTGGTCCCGCACACGGCCTATCCGAGCCGCGAAGCCTTCGACGAGGCGCTGGCCGCGGCCGTCGACGCCCATGCGCCCGCGCTGGTGGTGCTCGCCGGGTTCATGCGCATCCTCACGCCCGGCTTCGTCGACCGCTATGCGGGCCGGCTGGTCAACATCCACCCCTCGCTGCTGCCCGCCTTCCCGGGCTTGAACACGCACCAGCGCGCGATCGACGCCGGCTGCAAGGTGGCGGGCGTCACGGTGCACCAGGTGACCAGCCAGCTCGACCATGGCCCGATCCTCGCGCAGGCGGCGGTGCCGGTGCTGCCCGGCGACACGGCCGCGGCGCTGGCCGAGCGCGTGCTGGCGCAGGAGCACCAGTTGTATCCACGCGCCATTGCGGAATGGCTGGCTCAGATACATCGCGTCACAGACGTATAAATTGTTTATATTCGCGGGTTTTCGGGAGCCCCAAGTTGAAAACCCAATCGCTACTGCTCGCCGCTTCCGGCGCCATCCTGCTGACGGCCTGCGCCGCGCCGGCTCCCGCGCCGGCCCCGGCCCCCGCGGCGCCGCCCGAGCCGGTGTTCCAGTGCAATGCCGATGGCGCGCGCTTCGCCGTGGGCCAGCCGCTGTCGCCCCAGCTCGAAGCCGCGGCCCGCGTGCGCGCCGGGGCGGGCACGGTGCGCGCGCTCAAGCCGGGCGAGGCCGTGACGATGGAGCTCAACGGCGGCCGCCTCAACCTCGACGTGGATGCGCGCGGCCGCGTGACCGACGTCCGCTGCGGCTGAGCGCCCTTTTTCAGACCGGGGCGAAGCGGCGGCGGCGCACGCCCTCGACCTCGATGGTTTCGCCGAACATCGCGGCCGGACGGACCCACAGGCCGCCGGCGCCGTAGAGCGCGCGGTACAGCGTCAGCGATTCCAGCGTCTCGCTGTGGCGCACGGTGCCGAGCACCTCGTATTCCCCGCCCTTGTAGTGGCGGTAGCGGCCGGGCGGTATTTCGATCAGCGGGGGCAGGTCGTCGTCGTTCTTCGTCACTTCTTGCTTCTTTCTTCGAAGGTTGGGGTTGGAGGGCAGTCGGATGGATCGCGCTGATTTCGTTCACCTGGTCCGCCTGAGCGAGCATGCCAGCGCGGACGACAGCGTGCGCTACCGGCGCAGCGTGGCGGCTTTCGCGGCCCTCGGCTATGCCTGGGTGCTGGGCTGCCTGGCGCTCTCGATCGGCATCATCGCCTGGGTCGCGACGGCGGTCGGCAGCGGGCGTTTCAGCTTCTCGCGCGGCTGGCTGCTGCTGTTCGCACTCGGGCTGCTCTGGGCCACGCTGCGCGCGCTCTGGGTGCGCTTCGACGAACCCGAGGGCTGCGAGCTCTCCCGTGCGGACGCGCCGATGCTGTTCGAGGCGCTCGACCGCATCCGCAAGAAGATCAAGGGCCCGCCGGTCCACCGCGTCTTCCTCGACGACGACTTCAACGCCAGCATCCGGCAGGTGCCGCGCTTCGGCCTGTTCGGCGGCGCGGTCAACACGCTGAGCATCGGGCTGCCGCTCCTGATGATGCTCGACCGGCAGCGGCTGCTGTCGGTGCTGGCGCACGAATACGGTCACCTGCGCGGCAACCACGGCAAGCTCAGCGCCTGGATCTACCGCACGCGGCTGTCATGGCTCAAGCTCGACGAGAGCCTGCAGCGCGACGAGGGCGTGATGGCGCTGGTGTCGCAGGCCTTCTTCCGCTGGTACTTCCCGCGTTTCGCGGCCCGCACCTTCGCGCTCGCGCGGCAGGACGAGTACGAGGCCGACCGGATCTCGGCGCGGCTTTTGGGCGCGCCCGTGGCCGCGGCGGCGCTGACCGAGATCGCGATCAAGGGCGACTGGTACGCCGACGAGTTCTGGGCCTCGCACTGGGCGCGCGCCGAACGCGAGCCCGAGCCGCAGGGTCCGTTCCAGTCGCTGCGCGAGCGCGCGGCGGCGCCGCCGGACGCCGCCTTCGCGCGCCGGGCGCTGCGCGAAGCCCTGCGGCAGGTCAGCGACCTCGACGACACCCATCCGGTGCTGCGCGACCGGCTCGAGGCGCTGGGCCAGAAGGCGGCGGTGCCGCCGTGGTCGGCGCAGCCGGCGCTCGCGATGCTGGCCGACAGCGGCAAATGGATCGCGCATTTCGACAACCGGTGGCGCCGTTCCCATGCCGCCGACTGGAAGCAGCACCATGCGCACCGCGTGCGCATCCGCGAGCGCGTCGATCTGCTCGCGGCGAAGCAGGTGCGCACCGCCGACGAATGGGTCGAGTGGGCGGATGCCGAGCGCCGGCTCGCTCCGGCGGCGCCGGTGCGCGAGCGCTACGAATGCGCGCTGCGCCTGGCGCCCGCGCATCCGGGCGCGTTGCGCGGCCTGGTGCAGTCGCTGCCCATGCGCGACCGCGCCGCGCGGCTGGCGCTGCTCGAGCAGCTGCACGCGTCGGGCGCCGCGAGCCATTGGTGGGCCGCCAAGACCGCCGTCGCCACGCTCGAGGACCCGGAATCGGGGGCGCACGACGATGCCGCGCTCAAGGTCTGGCGCGGCCGGCTCAAGGAGGCCGAGGAGGCCGAGGCACGCGCGTGGGAGGAGCTCACCGAGACGCCGTTCTTCAGCCAGATCGCGCGCCACGACCTCGGCGAGCACGAGCTCGGCGAATTCCGCGCCGACCTCGCCCGCTGCCTGCCGGTCTCGCGCGCCTGGCTGGTGCGCAAGAACCTGCGCGAGTTTCCGTGGCGCCGTGCCTACGTGGTGTTCGTCGAGCTGCCGCGCCTGGACGACGCCGAGCGCTGGCAGCTCTGCCGCGGACTCGAGCAGGGCCTGAGCCTGCCGGGGATGGCGCTGGTGCTGTGGGCCGGCCACTCGCCGACGCTGGAGCAGATCGAGCGGCAGGCCTTCGGGCCCGTGTGGACGCGCAGCGGCTGAGACAATGGGGGCATGCACCCCAAAGCCCTGTTGGAGGCCGCCGCCGATCTGGTGGGCCTCGTCCTGAAATTCGATCATCCCGCCGACCAGGTGGTCTCGCGCTTCTTCCGCGACCACCGCGAGCTCGGGCCGCGCGAGCGCGCGACGCTCGCCGAGACCGTCTACACCGTGCTGCGCAAGAAGCTGCTGTTCGACCACCTCTCGCCCTCGGGCAGCGGGCCGAAGGAGCGCCGGATGGCGATCCTCGGCTTCCACGGGCCGCGCGACTTCCTCAAGAGCGCCCTGAACGACACCGAGAAGCGCTGGCTCGACCACTGCGATGCGGTCAAGCCGGACGACCTGCTCGAACGCCACCGCCACAACCTGCCCGAATGGCTGGTCGCGCCGCTCAAGAACCAGGTGGGCGAGGCGTTCTGGCCGCTGGCCGAGAGCCTGCAGCAGCCCGCGCCGCTCGACCTGCGCGTCAATGCCCTGACCGACAAGCGCGAGCAGGTGAAGGCCGAGCTCGCCAAGGCCGGCGTGCCTTCGGAGGCGACGCCGTTCTCGCCCTGGGGCCTGCGCATCGAGGGCAAGCCCGCGCTGACCAAGCTCGACGCGTTCGCGCGCGGCGCCGTCGAGGTGCAGGACGAGGGCTCCCAGCTGCTCGCGCTGCTGCTCGACGCCAAGCGCGGCGAGATGGTGGTCGATTTCTGCGCCGGCGCCGGCGGCAAGACGCTCGCGATCGGCGCCACCATGCGCAACACGGGCCGGCTCTATGCCTTCGACACCTCGGCGCACCGGCTCGATGCCCTCAAGCCGCGGCTGGCGCGCAGCAAGCTGTCGAACATCCATCCGGCGGCGATCGCCCACGAGCGCGACGAGCGCGTCAAGCGGCTGGCCGGCAAGATCGACCGCGTGCTCGTGGACGCGCCCTGCTCGGGGCTCGGCACCCTGCGGCGCAACCCGGACCTCAAGTGGCGCCAGTCGCCGAAGTCGGTCGAGGAGCTGACGGTCAAGCAGGCCGCGATCCTGCAGAGCGCGGCGCGCCTCGTGAAGTCGGGCGGACGGCTGGTCTATGCGACCTGCAGCGTGCTGCCCGAGGAAAACGAGGCGATCGCCGAGGCCTTCGGCGCCGCCCACCCCGATTTCGTGCCGCAGGACGCGGCGGCGCTGCTCCAGGGCCTCAAGGTCGAAGGCTTCGAGTCCCTCTGCGCCGGCGGGCCCGACGGCCGCCGTTACCTGCGGCTGTGGCCTCACCGCCACGCGACCGACGGCTTTTTTGCCGCCGTATGGAACCGTAAATAGGCTTTGGGCTCCAAATCAGGGTAAATCTGCGCATTTGCGCAAGGACAAACGGCCTCGCCGAGGGGTGGCCGCCTTAAAATTAGGCACTTACCTACTGAAAGAAACGCCGCGCCCCGCGCGGCCATGGAGCACCAAACTCAATGCTGATTCCTGACTCTGCCGTTCTGAGCGCGGCCATCGACTGGCTCGGTCACGGCTTGTGGGACCTGACCTGGTGGCAGATCGTGCTGTACGCGCTCGCCACCACGCACGTCACGATCGCCGCGGTCACGATCTTCCTGCATCGCGGCCAGGCGCACCGTGCGCTGGACCTGGGGCCCGTGCCGTCGCATTTCTTCCGCTTCTGGCTGTGGATCGGCACCGGCATGGTGACCAAGCAGTGGGTCGCGATCCACCGCAAGCACCACGCCAAGTGCGAGACCGAGGAAGATCCCCACAGCCCGCAGGTCAAGGGCATCGACGAAGTGCTCTGGCGCGGTTCCGAGCTGTACCGCGCCGAGTCCAAGAACCAGGACACCATGGACCGCTACGGCCACGGCACACCTGACGACTGGCTCGAGCGCAACCTGTATTCGCGCTACAGCTGGCAGGGCGTGGGCCTGATGCTGATCCTCGACCTGGCGCTATTCGGCGCGGCGGGCCTGACGGTCTGGGCCGTGCAGATGCTCTGGATCCCGATCACCGCGGCCGGCATCATCAACGGCATCGGCCACTACTGGGGTTATCGCAATTTCGAGGCGGCCGACGCCAGCCGGAACATCTTCCCCTGGGGCGTGATCATCGGCGGCGAAGAGCTGCACAACAACCACCACACCTACCCGACCTCGGCCAAGCTGTCGGTCAAGAAGTACGAGTTCGACATCGGCTGGGTCTACATCCAGATGATGCAGAAGATCGGCTGGGCCAAGGTCAAGAAGGTGCCGCCGAAGATGCAGATGGGCGACGTCCGCCCGGTCGCCGACGAGAAGACCCTCGAGGCCGTGATCGCGCACCGCTACGAAGTCATGGCCGGCTATGCCCGCGAGATGCGCCGCGTCACGCGCGCCGAACTCGCCGCGCTCAAGACCAAGGGCGGCGACATCTCGGTGCTCAAGGCCGCCAAGAACTGGCTGCACCGCGACGACGACAAGATACCTCCGTCGGCGCGCACCCACCTCGTGCAGGCGCGCGCGGCCCATCCGGTGATCGACAAGATGGTCACGATGCGCGAAGAGCTGCGCCAGCTCTGGCTCAACACCTCGCAGTCGCGCGAGCAGCTCGTGGCCGACCTCGCGGCCTGGTGCCACCGCGCAGAGGCCAGCGGCATCGCGGGCCTGCGCGAGTTCTCGACCCGGCTGCGCGCGGCGCGGGTCTGATCGATCCGGCGTCGGCGGCCGCTGACGTTCCCCGAAAAAAGCCGGCCGAGCGCCGGCTTTTTTTGCGTCTGCATCTTCTCGCTGCGCGGGCGCGCACGCGGGGAGGGTAGGGGGCGATCGCGGTGAGGCGGGCAACAAAAAACCCCGCCAGGGCAGCCCGGGCGGGGTTTTCGTTGTCGGTGGAACCGGGCTGAATTACTTCAGCTTGATTTCCTTGTATTCGACGTGCTTGCGTGCCTTGGGGTCGAACTTCATGATCGACATCTTCTCGGGCATCGTCTTCTTGTTCTTGCTCGTCGTGTAGAAATGGCCGGTACCCGCGGTGGATTCCAGCTTGATCTTCTCGCGTCCGCCTTTGCTCGTTGCCATGGTTCAGCTCCTTAGGCTTGGCCGCGCGCACGCAGGTCTGCGAGCACGGCGTCGATGCCGTTCTTGTCGATCAGGCGCAGTGCGGCGCTCGAAACGCGCAGGCGAACCCAACGGTTTTCACTCTCGACCCAGAAACGGCGGTATTGCAGGTTCGGCAGGAACCGGCGCTTGGTTTTGTTGTTGGCGTGGGAAACGTTGTTTCCGACCATCGGGCCCTTGCCCGTGATATCGCATACGCGTGCCATGAGGACACTCTTTCTTGAACAGCTGGCACCGGCGCAACCAGGGCGGTCGCAGGTGTTTTGCAGCTTGACCTCGCCAGAAACGGGTGGCGGTATCCCGGCTTGCCGCAGTTCCCAACCGACCCCTGCGAGAGGCCTGGTTTCGGCAAAGCCTGAGATTATAGCCCTTTTGGGCGGGGCGCGGAAACACCCGCGCCCGCGGCGCTTCAGAGCGTCCCGTCCTGTTCCAGGAAGCGCTGCGCGTCGAGCGCGGCCATGCAGCCCGTGCCCGCGCTCGTGATGGCCTGGCGATACACGTGGTCCTGCACGTCGCCAGCGGCGAAGACGCCGGGGATGCTGGTCATCGTCGCGAAGCCCTGCAGGCCGGAACGCGTGACGATGTAGTTGTCCTTCATCTCGAGCTGGCCCTGGAAGATGTCCGTGTTCGGATGGTGTCCGATCGCGATGAAACAGCCCTTGAGGTCGATCTGCTCGGTGGCGCCGGTCTGCGTGTTCCTGATCCGGATGCCGGTCACGCCCGAGTCGTCGCCGAGCACCTGGTCGAGCTCGCTGTGCAGCTTGAGCTCGATCTTGCCTTCCGCGACCTTCTCCTTGACCTTGTCGACGAGGATCGGCTCCGCGCGGAACTTGTCGCGCCGATGCACCAGCGTGACCTTGTTCGCGATGTTGGCGAGGTAGAGCGCTTCCTCGACCGCGGTGTTGCCGCCGCCGATCACGCAGACTTCCTGCTCGCGGTAGAAGAAGCCGTCGCAGGTCGCGCAGGCCGAGACGCCGCGGCCCATGAACTTCTGCTCCGAGTCGAGGCCCAGGTACTTCGCCGAGGCGCCCGTCGCGATGATGAGCGCGTCGCAGGTGTAGGTGCCGCTGTCGCCGGTAAGTGTGAACGGACGCTTGCTCAGGTCGACCTTGTTGATGTGGTCGAACACGATCTGGGTCTTGAAGCGCTCGGCATGCTCGAGGAAACGCTGCATCAGCTCGGGGCCCTGCACGCCGTGCACGTCGGCGGGCCAGTTGTCGACCTCGGTGGTGGTCATCAGTTGGCCGCCCTGGGCCAGGCCCGTGATCAGCAGGGGCTGGAGGTTCGCGCGCGCCGCGTAGACGGCGGCGGTGTAGCCGGCGGGGCCGGAGCCCAGAATCAGAACCTTGGCGTGTTGGGGAGCGGACATGAGTAAAAACCTAGGAATTACGCTGCATCAGCGTGTACATTTTCAGGGTGGTACCGTTAGGTAGGGAGTATCACCGCCAGGTTCAATACCGGGTGCACGGTGTTTTCAATGGGCGTGATTGTAGTAATCCATCAGTTTCACAATAGGTGGCTGCGCACGCCGTATCAGGGATCGATCGATGTCAATGCTGTCCAATCTTGAGTTGCTCAGACGTGTTCCGCTGTTCGCTTCACTGACGCCTTCGCAGTCAGCCAGCATTGCGGACACCATCGTCAAGAAGCGCTTCAAGCGTGCGGAAATCATCGTCGAGCAGGGCAAGAAGTCCGATGCGCTCTACATCATCCTGACCGGTCGCGCGCGCGTGACCAGCGCCGACAGCCGCGGACGCGAAGTGATTCTCGCGACGCTGCACACCGGCGATCACATCGGCGAGATGAGCCTGATCGACGACGAGCCGCATTCGGCCACCGTGCGTGCCGAGATCCAGTGCGACGTGCTCATGCTCGGCCGCGACGCCTTCGCGCGCTGCCTGCCCGAGAACTCCTCGATGGCCTACAACATCATGCGCGGCCTGGTGCAGCGCCTGCGCCACGCCGACCGCAAGATCGAGTCGCTGGCGCTGATGGACGTCTACGGCCGCGTGGCGCGCTCGCTGCTCGAGTTCGCCACCGCCGACGGCGCGGGCAACCTCAAGGTGCGCGACAAGATCTCGCGCCAGGACCTCGCGAAGATGGTGGGCGCCTCGCGCGAGATGGTGAGCCGCGTGATGAAGGATCTCGAGGAGCGCGGGTTCGTCCAGACCCAGGACGACGGGTCCATGATCGTCAAGGAACGGCTGTTGTCGCTCGCGTGAGGACGCAGCGCGGTCCCGGGGCAGGGCCGATTGTTGTAGTGTTCAGACATCCCGCCGCCGCCTTCCGGCCCGGGGTGTCGCGTTTTTCATGACCTATTCGCTCAATACGCTTCAATCCTCCACGGCCGACCAAGGCCAGCCCGTGCGCGTGCGGGCGATGCGCTTCGCCCACGAGATCACACTGATCGCGGGCTTCGCGGCGCTCCTGTTCTGGCTGCTCGCGATGCTGAGCTTCACGCCCTCGGACGCGGCCTGGTCCACCTCCGGCACGGGCGGCGAGATCAAGAACTGGGGTGGCCGCATCGGCGCCTGGCTCGCCGATGGCAGCTACTTCCTCGCGGGCTATTCGGTGTGGTGGTGCCTCGCGGCGGGCCTGCGCGCATGGCTCTCCTCGCTGGCCAGCTGGCTGCGCGGCGGCGAGGCGGCGCCGGGCGAGCAGCCTGTGCGCGGCCGCTTCAACCGCAGCCGGCTCGCGTTCTGGTTCGGCCTGCTGCTGCTGCTGTGCGCGAGCGCCGTGCTCGAATGGTCGCGCCTGTACCGGCTCGAGTCGCACCTGCCGGGCTCCGGCGGCGGCGTGCTGGGCTACCTCGTGGGTCCGGCCAGCGTGCGCTGGATGGGCTTCACGGGCTCGGCGCTGGTCGCGATCGCGGGCGGCGTGATCGGTTCGGCGCTGGTGTTCCGCTTCTCGTGGGCGCAGATCGCCGAGCGCATCGGCGCGCGCGCCTATTCGCTGTTCGAATGGCGGCGCGAGAAGCGCGAGCTCGCGGCCGACATCGCCGCCGGCAAGCAGGCCGCGCGCGAGCGGGCCGAGGCCGAGGACCCGCCGTTCTCGCGCACCGCCGTGGGCGACGACGAGCCGGCCGGCCTCGCCGACGACGACGAACTGCGCATCGAGCCGCGGCCCAAGCGCCGCGCCCCCTCGCCGCCGGTGCAGATCGAGCCCGCGCTCACCGAGGTGCCCAAGAGCGACCGCGTCGCGAAGGAGCGCCAGAAGCCGCTCTTCAAGGAGCTGCCCGACAGCAAGCTGCCGCAGGTCGACCTGCTCGACCCTGCGCAGGCGCGTCAGGAGACCGTCTCGGCCGACACGCTCGAGATGACCTCGCGCATGATCGAGAAGAAGCTCAAGGACTTCGGTGTCGAGGTGCGCGTGGTGCTGGCCTCGCCGGGCCCGGTGATCACGCGCTACGAGATCGAGCCCGCCACCGGCGTGAAGGGCTCGCAGATCGTCAACCTCGCGAAGGACCTCGCGCGCTCGCTGTCGCTGGTGTCGATCCGCGTGGTCGAGACCATCCCCGGCAAGAACTACATGGCGCTCGAATTGCCGAACGCCAAGCGCCAGTCGATCCGGCTCAGCGAGATCCTCGGCTCTCAGGTCTACAACGAGGGCAAGTCGATGCTCACCATGGGCCTCGGCAAGGACATCATCGGCAACCCGGTGGTGGCCGACCTCGCGAAGATGCCGCACGTGCTCGTGGCCGGTACCACCGGTTCGGGCAAGTCGGTCGGCATCAACGCGATGATCCTGTCGCTGCTCTACAAGGCCGAGGCGCGCGACGTGCGCCTGCTGATGATCGACCCGAAGATGCTGGAGATGTCGGTCTACGAGGGCATCCCGCACCTGCTCGCGCCCGTGGTCACCGACATGCGGCAGGCCGCGCACGGCCTCAACTGGTGCGTGGCCGAGATGGAGCGCCGCTACAAGCTCATGAGCAAGCTCGGCGTGCGCAACCTCGCGGGCTACAACACCAAGATCGACGAAGCCAAGGCGCGCGAGGAGTTCATCTACAACCCCTTCAGCCTCACGCCCGACGACCCCGAGCCGCTCAAGCGCGAGCCGCACATCGTGGTGGTGATCGACGAGCTGGCCGACCTGATGATGGTGGTCGGCAAGAAGATCGAGGAGCTGATCGCCCGCCTGGCGCAGAAGGCGCGCGCGGCCGGCATCCACCTGATCCTGGCCACGCAGCGGCCCAGCGTGGACGTGATCACCGGCCTCATCAAGGCCAACATCCCGACCCGCATCGCCTTCCAGGTGTCGAGCAAGATCGACAGCCGCACCATCCTCGACCAGATGGGCGCCGAAGCGCTGCTCGGCATGGGCGACATGCTCTACATGCCCAGCGGCACCGGCCTGCCGATCCGCGTGCACGGCGCCTTCGTGAGCGACGACGAGGTGCACCGCGTGGTGGCCTACC
>CBHTTS010000173.1:0-11159 GCA_966095775.1 uncultured Variovorax sp.
GGGGGTTCGTGGGCCGGGGCGCGTCTCGGGCGGGCGGCGACATCGACGGCCGGGCCGCGCGGTTGAGCGGGGCGGCCCGTTCGGCCACCGCACCGGGCGGCGAACTCGTCGCGCCGGTGGATGCACGGCTCGCGCTGCGCGACGACGCCCGCGAGCTCGCGGTGCTCGAACTCGCGGGCGACCAGGTGCGCTGGATGCCCCAGGGTTCGGGCGGCCCCGCCTATGCCGGCACGCCGCCCGCGCAGGTGCTGGCCGCGCTGCGCGCCGCGCTCGCGCGCCGCTAGGCTCAGGCGTTCTTGAAGTCGGGCTGCCGCTTGCCGAGGAAGGCGTCCATGCCTTCCTTCTGGTCCTGGGTCGCGAACAGCGCATGGAACAGCCGGCGCTCGAACATCACGCCGTCGGACAGGCCGCTCTCGAAGGCGCGGTTGACCGATTCCTTGGCCGCCATCACCGCGATCTGCGAGAAGCCGCAGATCACCAGCGCCGCGCCGAGCGCTTCGTCGGCGAGCTTCTCGTAGGGCACCACGCGGCTCACGAGGCCGGCGCGCTCGGCTTCGGCCGCGTCCATCATGCGGGCCGTGAGCGCCATGTCCATCGCCTTGCTCTTGCCCACCGCGCGCGGCAGGCGCTGCGTGCCGCCGGCGCCGGGGATCACGCCGAGCTTGATCTCGGGCTGGCCGAACTTCGCGTTGTCGGCCGCGATGATGAAGTCGCACATCATCGCGAGCTCGCAGCCGCCGCCGAGCGCGAAGCCGCTGACCGCCGCGATCACGGGTTTGCGGATCGAGCGGATGGTCTCCCAGTTGCGCGTGATGTAGTCGCCCTTGTAGGTGTCGATGAAGCTGTACTTGGCCATCGCCGCGATGTCGGCGCCGGCCGCGAACGCGCGCTCGCTGCCCGTGAGGATGATGCAGCCGATGGCCTCGTCGGCATCGAAGGCCTTGAGCGCCTGGCCCAGCTCGGTCATCAGCGCGTCGTTCAGCGCATTGAGCGCCTTCGGACGGTTGAGGGTGATGATGCCGACCTTGCCTGCTTCGGTCCGCACTTCGATGTTTTCGTAGCTCATGGTGTCTCCGGGGGAAGGAAGAAAAACGCGCTTCACTATACCGAGCCTCGCGCGCGGAGAGGACGGCTTCATTTGAGAATTGTTCTCATCTAGAATGCCCGCCATGGAGTTCCCGACGCAAGAACATGCCGTGCTGCTGCGGGCCTATGCGCGCGCGCAGATGCGTTGCTCGCAGCTTCTGGCCGAGCAGGCCGCGTGCATCGAACGGCTCGAGGCGCAGGTCGTGCGGCTGCGCGGCGCGCTGGTGGCGCGCGATTCGGCGCTCGCGATGGTGCGCGAGGAACTCGCGGCGCGCACGGCCGCGGGCCGCGCGCTGCCGAAGCGGCTGCACGCGCTCGCGGCGGCGGTGCCGGCGCTGCCGGCCGGGCCGCCGTCGGGCCTGCGCGAGAAGGCGGTGCTGTGCGTCGGCCGCGAGGGCGAGGAGGCCCCGTCGCTCGCGCGCCGGCTGGTCGAGATCGCGGGCGGGCGCTACCTGCACCACGGCGGCGACGATGCGGACGACCTCGCGCTCGAGGCGGGCCTGTCCGCCGCCGATCTCGTGATCTGCCAGACCGGCTGCGTGAGCCACGGCGCCTACTGGCGCGTGCAGGACCACTGCCGGCGCACCGGCAAGCCCTGCGTGCTGGTGGGCGATGCGCAGCCGATCCGGTTCATGCGCGCGTCGCCGCGGCCCGCGACCGAGGACGAACCGCGCTGAACGCGCTCAGCGCCGCGCGGCGGGTGCGAGCCAGCCCGCGATCCTGGCCGCGTCGTGCGCGAACAGCCGCCAGGTGGTGGCATCCACGGGCAGCACGAGCGGCAGCCGCAGCAGCCGGCGGTCGCGCGCCACGATGGCGGTGCAGCGCGTCGCCTCGCCGAGGTAGAGCGCGAGGTCGTCGAGCTTGGTGATGCGCCAGGCCTGGCCGCCGTGCTGGCCCTTGCGGCCGGCCGCGGGCAGCTCGATGCCGATCCATTCGTCGTTGGCCGAGAAGCCGGCCTTCTCGGCGGCGCCGCCGCGCAGCACCACCTTGACCTGCACGCTGCCGCTGCCTTCGGCCACGCGCAGGCCGAGCGCCTGCGCCTGCTGCGAGGGATCCTCGAGCGCCGCGACGCCGTGCGCGCGCAGCAGCTCGGCCAGGGGCAGCTCCTCGGTCGAATGCACCCAGCGTGCGAGTTCCGCCGCGTAGGAGCGCCCGCCCACGGCTTCGAGCGCCGCGGCGATGTCGGCTTCGTCGATCGGGCCGCCGCCGCCCTGCCGCCAGAGGTGGCGCATCACGTCGTCGAGCGAGCCCTTGCCCTCGCGCCGCAGCGTGAGGTCGAAGCACAGCGCCACCAGCGCGCCCTTGGTGTAGTAGCTGACGGTGCTGTTGGGCGTCTGCTCGTCCTGGCGGTAGTACTTGATCCAGGCGTCGAAGCTCGCGTCGGCCACCGGCTGCACGAGGCGGCCCGGCGTCTGCAGCACCTGGTTGATGGTCTTGTTGAGCAGCCGCAGGTAGCCCGCGTCGTCGATGCGGTGGGCGCGCCGCAGCAGCAGGTCGTCGTAGTAGCTCGTGAAGCCCTCGAAGAACCACAGCAGCCGCGTGTAGTTCTCGCGGCCGTAGTCGTAGCGCGCGAACTCCGCGGGGCGCATGCGCTTGACGTTCCAGGTGTGGAAGTACTCGTGGCTGATCAGCCCCATGAGCGTGGTGTAGCCCTCGGGCTGCTTCTTCACGCCGCGCTGGGGCAGGTCGCGCCGGTTGCAGATCAGCGCGGTCGAGTGCCGGTGCTCGAGGCCGCCGTAGCCGTCGTCGACGGCGTTGAGCATGAACACGTAGCGGTCGATCGGCAGCGCGGGCCCGCCCCGCCGGCCGGCCTTGTCGCCGTGCCAGAAGCGCAGCTCGGCCTCGCAGATGGCCTGCGTGTCGGCGATCAGCCGCTCGCCGTCGAACGAGGCCGCGGCACCCGCGACCACGAAGCGGTGCGGCACGCCGCAGGCCTCGAACTCGGCGCTCCAGAACGGGCCCATCTCGACCGGGCTGTCGGCGAGCTCGTCGTAGTCGGCCGCGAGGTAGTGGCCGAAGCCTTGCCGGTCGGCCTTCGCGGGCAGGAGCGCGGTCGCGCAGGACCAGCGCGCCTCGTCGGCCGGCAGCGCGGGCGCGACGATCTCGATCGCATGCGGCTCCTCGGTCCGGCCCTCGACGCGCAGGCACAGGCTGGTGCCGTTGAAGAAGCCGCGCGCGGCGTCGAGCCAGGCGGTGCGCACCGAGTTGTCGTAGGCGCAGACCTGGTAGTGCAGCACCAGCGGCTGGTCCGGCACGCAGTCGATCTGCCAGCTGCACTTGTCGAGCTGCGTCAGCACCGGCCTGCGGCGGCCCTGCGTGGCGCGCAGGCCCTGCAGGTTCTTGGCGAACTCGCGCACCAGGTAGCTGCCCGGAATCCATACCGGCAGCGCGACGCGCTGCTGCGCCGCGGGCGCGGCGATGGTCAGCGTGACGGCGAACAGGTGCGCATGCAGGTCCGCGCACTCGACGCGGTAGTGCACGGCGGCGGCGGGCGCGGCGGCCCGGGCGCGCCGGGAGGCGGGCGTCGGCGCGGCCATCAGTTGGTGGACGCGGCGAGCTGCTTCTCGACCTGCTCCGCGGGAATGGCGCCCGGGGTGCGGGTGCCGTCGCTGAAGATCAGCGTCGGCGTGCCGGTGATGTTGTACTTGCGGCCGAACTCCACGTTGCGCTGCAGCGCGGCGACGTCGCAGCCGGCGGCCGCGGTGGCGGGCTTGACGCCGTTCTCCATCCAGTCGCTCCAGGCCCTGCCCTTGTCCTTGCTGCACCAGATGTCGCGCGACTTGACGGTCGAGTCGGAGCCGAGCACGGGATAGAGGAACAGGTACATCGTGACGTTGTCGACCGACTTCATTTCCTTCTCGAAGCGCTTGCAGTAGCCGCAGTTCGGGTCCTCGAAGACCGCGAGCTTGCGCTTGCCGCTGCCGCGCACGATCTTGATCGCGTCCTTCAGCGGCAGCTGGTCGAACGCGACCTCGCTGAGCTTCTCGATGCGCTCCTCGGTGAGGTTGCGGCGCGCCTTCACGTCGATCAGGTTGCCCTGCAGCAGGTAGTTGCCCTGCTCGTCGGTGTAGTAGATCTGGAAGCCGTTCACGCGCACTTCGTACAGCCCGGGCACCGGCGACTTGGTGACCTCGTCGATCGGCGGGAACTGCGGAATGCGCGCGGGCAGGTTCTTGCGGATCTCGGCCTCGCCGGCCATGGCCGTGGCGGCCGAGGCGAGCATGCAGGCGCCGAGAAGGAGGTGGCGTGCGAACGTGTTCATCGAAACTCCCTTGGATGGATTCATGCCTTCAAGCCCATCGCCTGGTTGGCGATCCATTGCTTGAGCAGGCGCGTGCGGTCGAAGCCGCGCATGCCCCAGTTGCGCAGCGCGGGCAGCGGGTCGGCGCTGTGCGAGAACAGCTGCTGCAGGCCGTCGGTCGCGAGGCTCATCTGCAGCACGCCGGCGCGGCGCGCGCGCTCGTAGCGGCGCAGCAGCCGCGGATCGCCGACGCTGCGCCAGTACTCGCGGTGCTTGATCAGGTCGGCCAGCGCGGCGGCATCGGCGAGGCCGAGGTTCAGGCCCTGGCCCGCGAGCGGATGCACCGTGTGGGCCGCATCGCCGGCGAGCGCCCACGACTGCGGCGCGCCCTGCGCCTGCGGCATGGTGCCGGTCCAGCGGTCGGCCATCGCGCGCGCGAGCGGCCAGGCGGCGCGCTCGCTCGCGAGGCGCAGCGCGCCGAAGGCGCCGTGGCTGGCCTCGGTCACGGCGGCGTTGAATTCCGCCTCGCCGAGCGCGAGCAGGGCCGGCGCGCGCAGCTGGTCGACCGACCACACGAGCGCGAGCGAGCGGCCCTGCGGTCCGCCCATCGGCAGCAGCGCGAGCACCTCGCCCTTGTCGTCGAACCACTGGCGCGCGGTGCCGTCGTGCGGCTGCGCGGCTTCGAGCCGGGCCGCGATCGCATGCTGCGGATAGCGCGTGACCGCGTAGCTCACGCCCAGCGCCTCGCGCGTGGCGCTGGCCTTGCCTTCGCACACCACGGTGAGCGGCGCGGGCACGGGCTCGGCCACGACCTCGACCAGCGGCTGGAAGCGCACCGCGTCGGCGAGCTGCTGCTCGAGCGCCGGCACGTCGACGATCCAGGCGAGCGCATCGACCTTCTGCCGCGCCGCGCTGAACTGCACGCGCCCGCCCTCGTCGCCGTTCACGAGCATCTCGCGCACCGGCGTGGCGTGCGCCGCGTCGGGCCAGGCGCGCAGCGATTCGAGCAGCGTCCTGGAGGCGGTGTTGAGCGCATAGGCCCGGATGTCCGGCTTGCCGGCCGCGGCGGGCGGAACCACCAGCGCGACGCGCACGCGCTCGCGCGCGAGCAGCAGGGCCAGCGTCCGGCCGACGATGCCGGCGCCGCGTATGCAAACTTCAGGGGGAAGGGCCATCCGGCCATTGTAAGAACAAGCAAAAACCGCTCTTGTGCCGGTGGGCGATCGATGCATGACAATCGCCCCGCAGATTCCAACCAGGACCCCACGTGCCGCCATCCGACTTCGATCTCCAGGCCACCATCGCGCGCCTGTTCGTCTATCCCGTCAAATCGTGCGCCGGCGTCGAGCTGCCCGAAGCGCTGCTGACCGAGACCGGCCTCGAGTTCGACCGCGCCTGGATGGTCGTCGATGCCGAGGGCGCCTTCGTCACCCAGCGCCAGCTGCCGCGCATGGCGCTGATCCGGCCGCAGATGAAGCACGCGGAGGTGGTGCTGCGCGCGCCGGGCATGCTCGCGCTGCACCTGGCCTTCGACCGCGTCGAGCAGCCGGTGCGCGTGCGGGTCTGGAGGGACGAGGTCGCGGCCTACGACATGGGCGACGTGGCCGCGCAGTGGTTCAGCGACTTCCTGTCCGAGCCGGGCCGGCCGCAGCGGCTGCGCCTCGTGCGCTTCGACCCCGAGCAGAAGCGGCTGTCGAACCTCGAATGGACCGGCGGCATCGAGGCCGAGAACCAGTTCACCGACGGCTATCCGCTGCTGGTGGCGAGCGAGGGCTCGATGGCCGAGCTCAACGCGCACCTCGCCGCGGCCGGGCATGCGGCGGTCGGCATCGAGCGCTTTCGGCCCAACATCGTGCTCGCCGGCATCGAGGCGCACGACGAGGACCGCGTCGAGGCGCTGCACGTCGCCACCGCCGAGGGCGGCGCCGAGCTCAAGCCGGTCAAGCCCTGCACGCGCTGCCCGGTGCCCGACATCGACCCCGCGACCGCGCTCAGCAGCCCCGAGGTCGGCGACATGCTGCGCAGCTACCGCGCCGATCCGCGCGTCGACGGGCGCATCACCTTCGGCATGAACTGCATCGTGCTGCAGGGCGTGGAGCACATGCTCAGGGTGGGGCAGACCGTGGGCGCGAACTACCGCTTCGAATGAGCAGCGCGCTCAGAAGCTCACGCCGGCCACCAGCATGATGTTGGCGTAGGGCGTGCATTCGCCGGTGCGCACGATGGCGCGCGCCTTCGCGCTGCGGCGCTTGAATTCCTCGTGCGACACGGTCTGCGGCGCGATCCCGAGCGACTGCGGGTACCAGCCCGGCAGGGCGTTGGCGCCGCCCTGCAGCGCTTCGTCGGCGATCACGACGGCCTCGACCTGCATCTCCGAGAGCACCGCCTCGAGCACCGCGTCGAGGCGCGGCACGCCGCGGGCGACCGCGAGGTCAATGCGCCGCGGGCCGTCCGGGATCGGCAGGCCGGCATCGCCGATCACGAGCATGTCGCCGTGGCCGAGGGCGGCGATCACCTGGGAGAGTTCGGCATGCAGCAGGGGAGAGCGTTTCACAGGGGGGATCCGTCGGGTGGCAGGGGGCTTCGCAGCACGGCCTCGCGCCGCGGGATCGAAGGCTGGGCGCCGGGCTGCTGGATGCAGAGCGCGGCGGCGCGGATGCCGAGGCGCACGGCCTCGTCGAAGGACTGGCCCTCGCCGAGCGCCACCGCCAGCGCGCCCAGGAAGGTGTCGCCGGCCGCGGTGGTGTCGACCGCCTGCACCACGGGCGCGGGATGATGGCGCGCGCCCGCGGCGTCCACCGCCACCGCGCCGCGCGCGCCGAGCGTGACCACCACGCGCGCGATGCCGCGCCCGCGCAGCGCCCGGCCCGCGGCCGCGGCCTCCTGCGGGCTGTCGGCCGGCTGGCCGCAGAGCGCCCGGGCCTCGATCTCGTTGACGACCAGCGTGTCGATGCGCGGCCACAGCGCTTCGGCAATCGGCTGCATCGGCGAGGGGTTGAGCAGCACCTTGCAGCCGGCGTCGTGCGCCACCGCGACGGCGCGCTCGACCTGGTCCATCGGCGTCTCGAACTGCGTCACGAGAAAGGCCGCGCCCTGCAGTTGCCGGCGCAGCGCGGCCTCGTCGATCTCGACCTCGGCGTTGGCGCCCGGGATCATCACGATGCGGTTCTGGCCGCCGTCCTCGACCAGGATCAGCGCGGTGCCCGTGGGGGTGCCGGCGCGGGTGGCGAGCGCGGCGGTGTCGATGCCGTCGCGCGCGAGCGCCTCGCGCAGCGCCCGGCCGTGCGCATCGTCGCCCACGCAGCCGATCATCGCCACCTGCGCGCCTTCGCGCGCGCAGCTCACGGCCTGGTTCGCGCCCTTGCCGCCGGGGATGTGGTCGATCGAGCGGCCGAGCAGCGTCTCGCCCGCGGCGGGCGCATGCGGCACGCGCAGCACGATGTCCATGTTGAGGCTGCCGAGCACCACGATGCGCGGCGGCGCGGCATGGCCGGCGGGAGGCGTCGTCGGGGCGCTCACGGCTTGCGGGGCTTTCGGGTGTCGGCGGCGGGCGCCTCGGCCGCGGAAGGCGCGGCGGCCTCGCGGAAGCTCGCGTGGCGCGCGGTCGATGCGCGCACGCGCAGCTCGGGCTGCAGCACCACCTTGCGCGGATCGCGCCGCTTGCCGCCGACGCGCTCGAGCAGCATGTCGACCGCGAGCGCGCCGATGCGCTCCTTGGGCTGCGCCACCGTGGTCAGCGGCGGGCTGGTGTAGGCCGAGAACTCGATGTCGTCGAAGCCGACGATCGAGAGATCGTCGGGCACGTGCACGCCGCTCTCGTGCGCGGCGCGCAGCGCGCCGATCGCCATCAGGTCGTTGCAGACGAACACCGCCGACGGGGCCGGCTCGGTGCGCAGGATCGCATGCATGGCCTCGTAGCCGCCCTGGCTCGTGAAGCCGCCGCGCCAGAGCAGCGCGTCGGCGCCCGCGCCCTGCGGCCCGCCGACGCCGGCCTCGGCGAGCGCCATGCGCCAGCCCTCGATGCGCTGCTCGCTCGGCATCACGCCCGCCGGTCCGCCGATGCAGGCGATGCGGCGGTGCCCGAGCGACAGCAGGTGCCGCACCGCGAGCAGGCCGCCCTGCATGTGGGCCGTCTCGACGAGGTCGCAGTCGGGATCGGCGATCTCGCGGTCGACCAGCACCGTGGGAATGCGCAGGCCGTGCAGCTGCCGCACCAGCGAATCGTCCTCCTCGCCGCCCGTGGAGACCACGATCAGGCCGTCGATGCGGCGCTCGGCCAGCACCTGGAGGTAGACGCTCTGGCGGCGCGGCTCGTCGTCGGTGTTGCACAGCACCAGCGTGTAGCCGGCGCCGAAGCAGCGGTCCTCGACGATGCGCACGATCTCGGCGAAGTAGGGGTTCGAGCTGTTCGGGATCAGCATCCCGAGCGTGGAGGTGGTGTTGCTCTTGAGGCTGCGCGCCATCGCGTTGGGCACGTAGCCGAGCTCGCGGATCGCCTGCTCGACGCGCTCGCGCCCCTTGGCGCTCACGTGGCGCGTGTCGTTGACCACGTGCGAGACGGTGGTCACGGAAACCCCCGCGCGCAGCGCGACGTCCTTGATGGTGGCCATGGCTTCCCTCTGTTCCGTCAGTTGTCCATCCCGCTGCGCCTCACGCGCGTCCTGCGAAAGCTCGCAGGCGCAACCCGGTGCAGCCGCGGAACCGGCTTTGCCGGGCCGCCGGATGCGCCCCCCAGTGGGGGGAGGCGCCGCAGGCGCTTCGGGGGGCGTTTCATGTCAGGCGGCGTTCGGCGCGGCGCTGGCGCAGGGTGTCGATGATCACCGCGACCACGATCACCGCGCCCGTGATGATGCGCTTGCTGGGCTCGCTCGCGCCGACCTGCGCGAGCCCGGCCTCGAGCACCGCGATGATCAGCACGCCGAAGAAGGTGTTGACCACCGAGCCGCGCCCGCCCATGAGGCTGGTGCCGCCGATCACCACGGCCGCGATCACCTGCAGCTCGATGCCGACCCCGGCGTTCGGGTCCGCGGCCTCGAGCCGGGCCGACTGCATCAGGCCCGCGAGCGCGGCCAGCAGCCCGGTGGCGGCGAACACGAGGATGCGGATCGGCCGCGGATCGACGCCCGCGAGGCGCATCGCCTCCTCGTTGGTGCCGATGCCCACCACGTGGCGGCCGAAGACGGTGCGCGTGAGCACCAATTGCCCCGCGACCACGAGCAGCACCGCGATCACGAAGGCGGCCGAGATGCCGCCCGCCCAGGGCGCGGCCAGGCCCGAGATCGCATCGCCGACGTACTGCGTGCGCGAATCGGTCACGAGGTAGGCGCCGCCGCGCACGGCTTCGAGCATGCCGAGCGAGACGATGAAGCTCGGCAGCCGCCAGGCCACCGAGACCGCGCCCGTGACCGTGCCGCAGACCAGGCCGGTCGCGAGGCCCAGCGCCGCCGCGAGCGGCACCGACAGCTTCCATTCGAGGATGGCCGCGGCCGTGACGGCCGCGCTGAGCGCGAGCACCGAGCCCACCGACAGGTCGATGCCGGCGATGATCAGCACGAAGGTCATGCCGACCGCCATCACGGCCAGCGCGGGGATCTCGTTGGCGATCGAGACGAAGGTCTCGCGCGTGAGGAAATAGTCGCTCAGCGTGCCGAAGAGCGCGACCATGCCCACGAGCACGACGGTCAGGCCGAGGTAGGTGCCCAGCTGGCCCTTGAGGGCGGACGGCGGGGCGGAGGTCGGGGCGGCTGCGTTCATGGTGTCTCGGCGTTGGCCGGCTGGCCTTTGTCGTTCGGTTCGGAAGGGACGGCGGCATGCGCCGCGGGGGCGCGTCCGGCGGCGTCGCTGAAGGCGGCGGCGAGCAGCGTCTGCTCGCTCCACTGGCCGCGCTCGTACACCCCGACCAGCCGCCCGGCGCTCATCACGCCGATGCGGTCGCACATCGCCATCAGTTCGCGCAGGTCGCTCGACACCATCAGGAGCGCGCGGCCCGCGTCGGTCATGCGGTCGAGCTCGGCATAGAGGTCGGCGCGCGCGCCCACGTCCACCCCGCGCGTGGGTTCGTCGAGCAGCAGCACCCTGCATTCGCGGTGCAGCCAGCGCGCGAACACCACCTTCTGCTGGTTGCCGCCGCTGAGCGTGGCCACCGGCTGCTCGATGCTGCGCGAACGGATGCGCAGCAGCTCCACCAGGCGGCGCGCGATGCCGCGCTCCCGGCCGCGCTGCAGCCAGCCGCCGCGGGCGATCGCGCCGAGGTCGCTCAGCGTCGCGTTGACGCGGATCGACTGCGGCAGCAGCAGCCCCTGCGACTTGCGGTCCTCGGTCACCAGGCCGATGCCCGCGCGGATCGCCTGCATCGGCGAGCGCCAGCCCTTGCGTGCCTGCTGCACCGTGCGGCCCTCGGCGTCGTGCAGCGTGATCTCGCCCCGGTCGGCGCGGTCGGCGCCGAACAGCAGCCGCACGAGCTCGGTGCGGCCCGAGCCGACCAGGCCCGCGAGGCCCATGACTTCGCCCGCGTGCAGGTCGATGTCGACGTCGCGCACGACCTGGGCCCGGCCGAGGCCGCGTGCGCGCAGCAGCACCGGCCCGGCCACGCGGCGCGCGCGGCCCTCGTGCTCGTGCACCGCGCGGCCGACCATGCGCTGCACCAGCTCGGACTCGCGCACGCCGGCCATGGCCCGCACGTCGACGAGCCGGCCGTCGCGCAGCACCGCCACGCGGTCGGCGATGCGCTGCAGCTCCTCGAGCCGGTGCGAGACGTAGACGATCGCGACCCCGCGCGCCTTCAGCAGCGCGATCTGCTCGAACAGGTGCGCGGTCTCGCGCGGCGTGAGCA
>CBHTTS010000174.1:0-11130 GCA_966095775.1 uncultured Variovorax sp.
GGATAGACGTAGTCGGTGCCCAGCAGCACCCAGCGCTTGGCGCCGCCGCCTTCCTTGCTCATCAGGTAGTCGACGGCGGGGATGGCCTGCTGGTTCGGCGCGGCGCCGGTGTAGAACACGTTCTTCGAGAGCTCCTCGCCCTCGTACTGCACGGGATAGAACAGCAGGCCGTTCATCTCCTCGACAACCGGCAGCACCGACTTGCGCGACACCGAGGTCCAGCAGCCGAAGATCACCGAGACCTTGTCCTGGCCGAGCAGCTGCTTGGTCTTCTCCGCGAACAGCGGCCAGTTCGAGGCCGGGTCGACCACCACGGGCTCGAGCTGCTTGCCGAGCACGCCGCCCTTCTTGTTGATGTCCTCGATCGCCATCAGCACTGTGTCCTTGAGCACGGTCTCGGAAATGGCCATGGTGCCCGAGAGCGAATGCAGCACGCCGACCTTGATGGTGTCGGCGGCGAAGGCCGGCGCAGCGCTGATGCTGGCCAGGGCGACGGCGGCGGTGAGCGCCTTGAGGGTGAAACGACGTTGCATGTGGACTCCTGCTCCGGGTGGTTTGGACCTGCAGCCGGCGCTTTGCCGGCGTGGGGAGGAGTCTGCGGATTGCGGCGCGGGGGCGAAATACGCCGGGTGGCGTACACGAAGGTCTTCGAAAAGCTGGGGTGAACCCGCAGCCCATAAACCCATTTTGGGCATTAAGATGCCCAAAATGGGCAAGTCATCATCGCGAGCGCGGGAAAAGCCTTCGTCGACGACCCTGGCGGATGCGCTCTTCACCCATACGCAACAGCGCGTGCTCGGCTGTCTCTTCGGCCAGCCGGACCGCAGCTTCTTCTCGAGCGAGCTGATCAAGCTCACCGGCGCAGGCTCGGGCGCGGTACAGCGCGAACTCAAGCAGCTGACCGACAGCGGGCTGTTGACCACCTCGCGCGTCGGCAACCAGAAGCACTACCAGGCCAACGCACAGGCGCCGATTTTCGAGGAACTCTGCGGCATCGTCCGGAAGACCTTCGGCCTTGCCGGCCCGCTGCGCGAGGCGCTCGCCCCGACGGCCGGGAAGATCGAGGCCGCGTTCGTCTTCGGCTCCGTCGCGAAGAGAAGCGACACCGCCGCGAGCGACATCGATCTGCTGCTGATCAGTGACGAACTTGCGTATTCGGACCTGTTTCTCGCGCTCGATGCGGTTTCGGCGCAGCTTGGCCGTACAGTGAATCCGACCATGTTCACGCGAAAAGAATGGGTGCGAAAACTGAAGGACGGTGAATCGTTCGTCACGCGCGTCATGGCGCAACCCAAGCTCTGGGTCATGGGTGACGAACATGATCTCCCCGCTTGAAAACCTCTGCGGCCCGTCCAAACCGCTGAGCGCGGAGGCGCCGGACGGCCGCGAGTTCGCGGGCCTGGTTCGGTCGGGGCTCGCGCGGCTCGCGGACGCGAAAGTACCGCAACTCTCGCTCGAAGGCCGTTTCGATCTCGTCTACAACGCGGCGCACGCCCTCTGCCTCGCAGCGTTGAGGTGGCACGGCTATCGCTCCGGCCACCGCTTCATCGTCTTTCAGGTGCTGCCCCACACCCTGGCGCTTGGCCCGGAGGTCTGGCGCGTCCTCGCCAAGGGCCACGAGATGCGCAACCTCGGCGAGTACGAGGGCCACACGAACGTGGAGGAGCGCATAGTCCGCGACATGATCGCCGCCTGCGATGAGGTGGCTGCGAAACTGGCCAGCCTCCCGGGGCCTCCGGGCGGCGCTTAGGTCGGCCTCGCCGTTCTGCGATGCAGCGCGGCCGCCGCGAGCGCCGACACCGCGAGGTACAGCAGCGCGATCCCGAATGCCGCCGCATGCCCCGACGCCTGGGGAGCGGGGCCGAGGCGGCCGTAGAACAGGATGCCGATCAGCGCCACGCCGAGCGCGTTGCCGGCCTGCTGCACCATCGCGAGCACGCCCGAAGCCACGCCCGCATGCTGCGGCGGCAGGCCCGCGAGCACGCTCGAGACCAGCGGCGCGATCACCATGCCGAGCCCCGCGCCCTGGACGAAGAGCAGCGGCACCATGAAGGCCAGCAGGTGCGCGTGGCCGGGCCAGAGGGCCACGTTGGCGAACTGCAGCGCATGGCCGGCGGCGAGCACCAGCGCGCCGAGCGCGATCGGCGGCCGCCCGCCGAAGCGGCGCGCGAGCCGCGCCCCGGCCATCGAGGTGCCGAAGAAACCCACCGCCAGCGAGGTGAACACGATGCCGGAGGCGAGCGGCCCGAGCCCGAGCCCCTGCTGCAGGTAGAGCGCGAGCACGAAGTAGAACGAGGCATTGCCCGCGAAGAAGACCAGCGTGGTGAACAGGCCCATGACGAAGCGCGCATCCGCGAGCAGGGCCGGCGCCACGAGCGGCGCGCCGCCGCGCGCGGCCAGGCGCCGCTGCTGCCGCAGGAAGAGGCCGAAGAGCGGCAGCGCGGCGGCCAGGCAGAGCCAGCTCCACAGCGGCCAGCCCTGCTCGCGGCCTTCGACCAGCGGCAGCACCACCGCGACCGAGCCCGCGGCCATCAGCAGCATGCCGGCGAGGTCGAGCCGGCTGCCGCTCGGCTCCGCGAGCGGCGGGATCACGCGCGGCGCCAGCGCGAGCGCGGCCAGGCCGACCGGCACGTTGATCAGGAAGCAGCTGCGCCAGCCGAGCCCCGCGGGATCGCCGTGGATCAGCACGCCGCCCACGAGCTGCCCGAGCGTGGCGGCGAGCCCGAGCGTGACGCCGTAGGCCGCGAAGGCGCGGGCGCGGCGCTCGCCGGTGTAGGCCAGGCCGATCATGGCGAGCACCTGGGGCTGCAGCAGCGCGCCCGCGAGGCCCTGCAGCACGCGCGCCGCCACCAGCAGCCCGGCATCGGGCGCGAGGCCGCAGGCGGCCGAGGCGAGCGTGAACAGCAGCAGCCCGAGCATGAACATGCGGCGCCGGCCGAACATGTCGCCGAGCCGGCCGCCGGTGACCAGCCCGGCCGCGGTGGCGAGCCCGTAGCCCGCGACCACCAGCTGCAGCGTCGCGGCATCGGCATGCAGCTCGCGCTGCATCGAGGGCAGCGCGACGTTGACGATGAAGAAGTCCAGCACCACGAGGAAGGTGCCGCAGAGCATCACCCAGAGCCCGAGCCGGCCGGACGCGGGCGAGGCGGACGAAGAGGACGAAGACGAAAGCGAAGCCGCCGGGGCGGCGAGGTGCGAACGTGTCATGGTGTCCGCAGTGTTGGGAAGCCGGCGCGCGCGGGCAATGACCTCCGGGGTCATGGCGCGCGGCGCGCGCTTCAGCTTGCGGGCTGCGGCGTGGACGCGAGCTTGAACTGCGCGCAGGCGAAGGCCCAGCACATGCGCGTGGCGTCCGGCCCTTCGGGGTCGCTGAACAGCCGCTTCGGCGCGCCGCCGCTCCACGAATGGCCGAGGCCCTCGATCTCGCACAGCGTGACCAGCGTGCGGCCCTTGCGCCTGAAGTGGGTCACGCGCATCGGGCGCCGCTTGCCGCGGCGCAGCTCGCGCGCATGGCCGGGCTTGGCGCCGAGCGCGGTGGCCCACACCGCGGCGCTGTTGACGGCGTTGCTGGGCGCCACCACGGTGTCGGCGTCGCCGTGCAGCACCAGCATCGGCGGCAGGGTCGCGAACACCGCCGCCGCGCCCATCGCCTTGCCGACCGCCGTGGCCGGCATCGGCGGCACGTTCTGGCCGCGCATCGCGCCGAGCGCGGTGGCCGAGGACCGCGCCGCGCCGGGCGCCACGCCCGAATGCATGACCACGGCGCGGAAGCGCAGCGGGTAGCGCGTGGCGAGCAGCGCGGCCATGCTGGCGCCGGCCGACAGCCCCGCGAGCGCGACGCGCGACCGGTCCACGGGATAGAGCATGCAGGCCTGGTCGATCGCCGCCATCAGCGTGGCGGCTTCGGCATCGGCCTTGCCCGAGCGGCGTTCGTACCAGTTCCAGCAGCCCTGCGGATGGGCCAGTCGGTCCTGCTCGGGATAGAGCACCAGGAAGCGCTGCCGCGCCGCGAGCGCGTTCATGCGCGTGCTGGCCGCGAAGTCGCGCCCGGTCTGGCCGCAGCCGTGCAGCATCACCATCAGCGGCAGCCGCTCGCCGGGCGCGAGCTGCAGGTCGGCCGGCCGGAACAGGTGGTAGCCGCGCGCACCGCCCGGGCCCAGCGCCATGCCGCTGAGCCAGTCGCCCTTGCCGGGCGGGGGCCGCAGGCGCTTCGCGGTCGCGCGCTGCACCTGGCCCGCGAGGCGCCGGCTGTTGCCGAGCGTGGCCTTGGTCAGCGCCCGCAGGTTGCGCTCGTAGGCGCGGGCGAACAGGGCTGCGGTGGAAAGGCGGGGCATGGGCGCAGTGTGCCAGCCCCTGCCGGTCCGGTCGTCAATAGACCTCGGGCACCATCATGCTGGCCGGCACGGGCTGGCGCAGGTAGTCGGCGTGGCGCTCGCGCGCGGGCAGCTCCACCGGCGGGTGCGGCACGGCCTCGTAGGGCAGCTGGCCCAGCAGGTGGCTGATGCAGTTGAGGCGCGCCTTCTTCTTGTCGACCGCCTGCACCACCCACCACGGCGCCTCGGGGATGTGGGTGCGCTCGAGCATGATCTCCTTGGCCTTGGTGTATTCCTCCCAGCGGCGGCGGCTCTCGAGGTCCATCGGGCTGAGCTTCCACTGCTTGAGCGGATCGTGGATGCGGCCGAGGAAGCGCATGTGCTGCTCCTCGTCGGTGATCGAGAACCAGTACTTGATGAGCTTGATGCCCGAGCGCACGAGCATCTTCTCGAACTCGGGCACGGTGCGGAAGAACTCCTCGTACTCGTCGTCGGTGCAGAAGCCCATCACGCGCTCCACGCCGGCGCGGTTGTACCAGCTGCGGTCGAACAGCACCATCTCGCCCGCGGCCGGCAGGTGCGCGGCATAGCGCTGGAAGTACCACTGCGTGCGTTCGCGGTCGTTGGGCGCGGGCAGCGCCGCCACGCGCACCACGCGCGGGTTCAGGCGCTGGGTGATGCGCTTGATGACCCCGCCCTTGCCGGCCGCGTCGCGGCCCTCGAACAGGATCACCACCTTCTGCCGGCTGTGCTGCACCCAGTCCTGCAGCTTGACGAGCTCGCCCTGCAGCCGGAACAGCTCCTTGAAATAGAACTGCCGCGCGGCCTTGTCGCCCGCGCGCGTGCCGGCGTCGAGCTCGTCGACGCCGCGGTCCTCGATCTCGAGCTCGAGCTCCTCGTCGTAGCTGTCGATCAGGTCGCGCGCGATGCGCTGCATCAGGTCTTCGTGGTCCGGCGTCGGCATCATCATGGCTGGCACAGGGAAAGTCGCATGGAACGGGGCATGCTGCCCGTCGCAGATGACGTTTGCGTGACGGCCCGCCGCGGCTGACACGAAGTTGTCACACGCCGCGAACACCATGCACGGACGCCCCCAACGCACACGCAAGACCTTGCCGGCACTCCACGACCTGGCCGCCAATTCGTACGGCGGCGACGAAGCCGGGCTGATCTGCGGCTATCTCTTCGATGCCGAAGCGGCGCAACCCGTGCGCGGCATCGATTCGGCGCAGGCCGCGGCCTGGCTGGCGGACACGCCCGCCTCGCGGTCGGCCTTCCTCTGGCTGCACTTCAACCTGAGCCACGCCCAGGCCGAGCGCTGGCTGCTGCGCCACGCGCGGCTGTCCGACGGCTTCTACGAGGCGCTGCATGAGGGCCTGCCGTCGACCCGCATCGAGCGCGACGACGATTCGCTGATCGCGGTCATCAACGACGTGCACTTCGAATTCAGCTTCGAGCCCTCGGACATCTCGACGCTCTGGATCAGCGTGGGCCCGCGGCTGGTGGTCACGGCGCGCGCCAAGCCGCTGCGCTCGGTGGACGCGCTGCGCACCGCGGTCAAGGCCGGCGACGCGCCGCGCTCGAGCACCGAACTGCTCGAGCACCTGCTGCGCGCCCAGGCCGACGTGCTGGTGAAGATCGTGCGCGGCGTCACCGCGCGCATCGACCGCATCGAGGACGAGCTGCTCGCGGGCCGGCTCGACCACAAGCGCGCCCGCCTCGGGGTGCTGCGCCGCCTGCTGGTGCGGCTGCAGCGGCTGCTCGCGCCCGAGCCGGCGGCGCTGTTCCGCCTGCTGCAGGGCCCGCCGGGCTGGATGGACGAGCCCGACGCCCAGGCGCTGCGCGCCTCGACCGAGGAGTTCTCGGTGGTGCTGCGCGACATGCAGGCGCTGCAGGAGCGCATCAAGCTGCTGCAGGAAGAAATCGCCGCCAACGTGAACGAGGACAACAACCGCAGCCTGTTCGTGCTGACGGTGGTGACGGTGCTCGCGCTGCCGATCAACATCCTCGCGGGCCTGTTCGGCATGAACGTCGGCGGCATCCCGCTGGCCGAACATAAGCACGGTTTCTGGATCGTGGTCGCGATCGTCGCGAGCTTCACCGCGGTGGCGGCCTGGGCGGCTTTCCGCAAGAAACGATGAGGCAGCGCGACCCGCGCCGCGCACCACAGTAATGCTATTTATTTAATAGCAACCACAATAGCATCCATGCGCCCGCATCGGCGTTCCATACCCAATAGAATGCCGATGTGTCCTCTATTCTCAACGCCGATCTGCACTGCCACTCCGTGGTATCGGACGGTACCTTGACGCCCGAAGAGCTGGCCGCGCGCGCGGCGGCGAACGGGGTCGAGCTGTGGGCACTGACCGACCACGACGAGATCGGCGGCCAGCACCGCGCGGCCGCGGCGGCACGCGCCCACGGCATGCGCTACCTGACCGGCACCGAGATCTCGGTCACCTTCGCGGGCGAGACCGTGCACATCGTGGGCCTGGGCTTCGACCCCGAAGACGCCGCGATGACGCAGGGCCTCTACGACACCCGGGGCGGCCGCGGCCGGCGCGCGCTCGAGATGGCCGAGGGGCTGGCGCGGGTCGGCATCCACGGCGCCTACGAGGGCGCGCTCAGGTTCGTCGGCAATCCCGAGCTGATCTCGCGCACGCACTTCGCGCGCTTCCTGGTCGAGCAGGGCCACTGCCGCGACACGCCCGAGGTGTTCCGCAAGTTCCTCACCGAGGGCAAGCCGGGCTACGTGCCGCACCGCTGGGCCTCGCTCAAGGACGCGGTGCACTGGATCACGGCGGCCGGCGGCATGGCGGTGATCGCGCACCCGGGGCGCTACAAGTTCACCGCGAACGAGGAATACGCGCTGTTCCTCGAGTTCAAGGCGCATGGCGGCCGGGCGATCGAGGTCGTCACCGGCAGCCATACGACGGCCGAATATGTCGAGTACGCCGACAAGGCGCTCGAGTTCGATTTCGCCGCCTCGCGCGGCAGCGATTTCCACAGCCCCGACGAAAGCCACTGCGATCTCGGCCAGCTGCCACCGTTGCCCGGTGCGCTCACGCCGGTGTGGGAACTGCTCAGCGATCGCATCCAGCAGTGAGCCAGACCCCGGGGCCCGGCAGCGACAGCGCGGCCAGTGCGGCACTCGCCAACGCCCGCGCCGCCGCGCGCGAGACGCGCGACCTCGAGTCCGAGCGCATCCTCGCGGGCATCGGCATGGTGCTCGTGGCGGTGGCCTGCTTCGCGACGCTCGACACCGCCACCAAGACCTCGACCGCGGCGGTGCCGATCCTCATGGGGGTGTGGTTCCGCTACGCCTTCCAGGCGGTCGCGACCACGGCGGTGCTGCTGCCGATGCACGGCACCGCCCTGCTGCGCACACGGCACCCGCGGTACCAGTTGCTGCGCGGCGCCCTGCTGCTGGCCTCGAGCACGCTGGCCTTCCTGAGCCTGCGCTACATGCCGCTCGCGGAGTTCACCTCGATCGTGCTGATCGCCCCGCTGGTGATCACGCTGCTCGCGGCCACCACGCTCAAGGAGCGGGTCTCGGCGCTGCGCTGGACGCTGGTGGCGGGCGGCTTCGCGGGCACGCTGGTGATCCTGCGCCCGGGCGGCGACGCCTTCAGCTGGGCCGTGCTGCTGCCGATCGGGCTGGTGCTGACCAACGCCTGGTTCCAGGTGCTCACGAGCAAGCTCGCGCAGACCGAGAGCCCGCTGACGATGCACTTCTACACCGGCTGGGTCGGCACGCTGCTCGCGTCGCTCGCGCTGCCCTTCGTCTGGACCGCGCTGCCTTCGTGGCACTGGTGGGCACTGCTGTGCCTGATGGGCTTCATGGGCACGGTGGGGCACTTCATCCTCATCCTCGCCTACCAGCGCGCGCCGGCCTCCACGCTCACGCCCTACCTCTACGCACAGATCGCGTTCGCGATGCTCGGCGGCTGGCTGGTGTTCTCGCACGTGCCCGACCGCTATTCGCTGATCGGCATGGCGATGATCGCCGTCTGCGGCGCCGCCGGTGCCTGGCTCACGGTGCGCGAGCGCCGCGTGCCGATCGAACCCGCTGAATCATGAGCCCCCACGCTCGGCACTTCGTGTCCTCGCTGCCCCCCAAGGGGGCCGCTCGCGCCTTGGGGCGGCCCGGCGGCGCTCGGTCCGAGGCCTTATAAAGGCCAAGGTCGATCAACCATCCCTCTACGTAATCCATGGCCCAATTTTTCGAGGTCCACCCCGACAACCCGCAGCAGCGGCTGCTCCGGCAGGCCGCCACGCTGCTGCAGCGCGGCGAGGTCGTGGCCGTGCCCACCGACTCGAGCTATGCGCTGGTCTGCCATCTCGACGACAAGGAGGCGGTCGACGCGCTGCGCCGCATCCGCCAGGTCGACGAGAAGCACCACCTGACGCTGATCTGCCGCGACCTGAGCGAGCTCGCCAACTACGCGCGCGTCGACAACAAGCAGTACCGGCTGCTCAAGGCGGCCACGCCGGGGCCCTACACCTTCCTGCTCGAGGCCACGAAGGAAGTGCCGCGGCGCGTGAGTCATCCTCAGCGCAAGACCATCGGCCTGCGCGTGCCCGACCACCGCGTGCTCGGCGAGCTGCTCGCGCTGCACGGCGCGCCGCTGCTCGCGACCACGCTGATCCCGCCGGGCGAGACCGAGGCGATGAACGACGCGCAGGCCATCCGCGAGCGCTTCGAGAAGCAGATCGCCGCCGTGATCGACGCCGGCGCCTGTCCTTCGCAGCCCACCACCGTGGTCGATCTCACGCCGATGGGCACGGGCGACGACCCGGTCGTGGTGCGCCAGGGCCGCGGCGCGCTAGCGGTGCTCGGCCTCTGACGAGCGGCACCGAAGCGAGCACGCCGTCTGAGACAATCGCCCCGTGGACATCTCCAACCTCATACAGACCGTCCTGATCTACGCACTGCCGGTGATCTTCGCGATCACCGTGCACGAGGCGGCGCACGGCTACGTGGCACGCCATTTCGGCGACAACACCGCCGAAGTCATGGGCCGCGTCACGCTCAATCCCGTCAAGCACATCGATCCCATCGGCACCATCCTGATGCCGCTGATGCTCTACTTCGCGACCTCGGGCGCCTTCCTGTTCGGCTATGCCAAGCCGGTGCCGGTCAACTTCGGCCGGCTGCGCCACCCGAAGCGCGACATGATCTGGGTCGCGCTCGCGGGGCCGGCCTCGAACTTCGTGCAGGCGATCCTCTGGGCGCTGCTGCTCGTGGTGCTGCTGGCCGCGGGCATCGACGAGACCTTCTTCATCAAGATGGCGCAGGGCGGCGTGCTGGTCAACCTCGTGATGTGGGCCTTCAACCTGTTCCCGCTGCCGCCGCTCGACGGCGGACGCGTGCTCGCGGGCCTGCTGCCCAACGGACCGGCGCAGAATTTCCTCGCGCGCATCGAGCCCTTCGGCTTCTTCATCGTCATGGGCCTGGTGCTCGCGGGCATCGTCAGCACCTTCTGGCTGCGGCCGCTGATGGACGTCGGCTACGCCGCTCTCAACTTGTTAATTTCTCCGCTTACGGCCTTGCTGCGTTAAGTTTTTCCCATGGTGACGTCTTCTTCCGCTCCCCTGCGCGTGCTGACCGGCATCACGCCGTCGGGCACGCCGCATCTCGGCAACTACGTCGGCTCGATCCGCCACTCGGTGCGGCAGAGCGTGGCGCCGGGCGTGGAGAGCTATTTCTTCCTGGCCGACTACCACGCGCTGATCAAGGTGCAGGACCCGGCGCTGATCCAGCGCTCCACGCTCGAGATCGCCGCGAGCTGGCTCGCCTGCGGGCTCGACCCCGAGCGCGTGACCTTCTACCGCCAGTCCGACATCGTCGAGATCCCCGAGCTGACCTGGTTCCTCACCTGCGTGACCGGCAAGGGCGTGCTCAACCGCGCCCATGCCTACAAGGCCCAGCTCGACAAGAACATCGCCCGCGGCGAGGACCCCGATGCCGACGTGACCGCGGGCCTGTTCATGTACCCGGTGCTCATGGGCGCGGACATCCTGATGTTCAACGCGCACAAGGTGCCCGTGGGCCGCGACCAGGTGCAGCACATCGAGATGGCGCGCGACATGGCGCAGCGCTTCAACCACCTCTACGGCGAGCACTTCACGCTCCCCGAGGCCGAGATCGACGACGCGGTCGCCACCCTGCCCGGCCTCGACGGCCGCAAGATGAGCAAGAGCTACGGCAACACGATCCCGCTGTTCGCGCCGCGCGCGCAGCTGCAGAAGCAGATCGCGAGCATCGTGACCGACTCGCGCGCGCCCGGCGAGCCCAAGGAGACCGAGGGTTCGGCGCTGTTCCAGATCTACCAGGCCTTCGCGAGCGCCGAGGAGACCGAGACCCTGCGCCGCGCCTATGCCGAAGGCATCGCCTGGGGCGATGCCAAGCAGGTGCTGTTCGAGCGCATCGACCGCGAGGTGGCGCCGCTGCGCGAGCGCTACGAGGCGCTGATGAACGACCCCGCGCAGATCGAGCGCATCCTGCTCGCGGGCGCGGAGAAGGCGCGCCGGCTCTCGCAGCCCTTCATGGCACGGCTGCGCCATGCCGTCGGGCTGCGCAACCTCGCCGCGGGCCGCGACGCGGGCGGCGCGCGCAAGGCGGCCAAGGCCGCGAAGCCGAGCTTCAAGCAGTACCGCGAGCGCGACGGCCTGTTCTATTTCAAGCTGCTCGACGCGCACGGCACCCCGCTGCTGCAGAGCCGCGGCTTCGCCTCGCCGCAGGAGGCGGGCCGCGCGATCGGCGCCCTGCAGCAGCAGCGCGGCGAGGCCCTCGCCGCATTGGCCGAACGGCTCG
>CBHTTS010000175.1:0-11121 GCA_966095775.1 uncultured Variovorax sp.
CCTTGACGGACTGCGTCTGCACGCCGATCACGTTCATCTTCTCGCGCGCGAACACATCGGAGATGTCGCGCAGCAGGCCCTGCCGGTCGGCCGCCTCGACGGCCACGTCCACCGCGTAGACCGGGGTCTCGCCGCCCTTGGCGGCGCCCCACTCCACGTCGATCACGCGTCCGTTGTCGCGCGAGGCCATCATGCGGAAGTTGCTGCAGTCGGTGCGGTGCACGCTGACGCCGTGGCCGCGCGTCACGAAGCCGCTGATCGCGTCGGGCGGCGCCGGCTTGCAGCACTTCGCGAGCTGCGTCATCAGCGAGGAAACGCCCACCACCAGCACGCCGCCCTTGCCCGACTTCTCGCTCGCGCGCGGCTTCTTGATGTGCACGCCGTCGTCGGGATTGGGCGCGGGCTCGGGCGGGCGCAGCAGCATCTCGATGTTGCGCAGCGAGAACTCGTCCTTGCCCACGACTTCGAACAGCTGGTCCGCCGACTTGAAGCCCAGCTGCGATGCCAGGTCCTCGAGCCGGGTCGCGGTCTTGCCTTCGCGCTGCAGCAGCTTCTCGACCGCCTCGCGTCCGCGCGCGACCGTCTCGTGCGTGATCTGCGCATTGAACCAGGCGCGCACCTTGGCGCGCGCACGGTGGCTCGCGAGGTAGCCGAGCTCCGCATTGAGCCAGTCGCGCGAGGGACCGCCCTCCTTGGCCGCGATGATCTCGACGGTCTGGCCGTTCGACAGCGGCGTGTTGAGCGGCACCATCGCGCCGTCGACGCGCGCGCCGCGGCAGCGATGGCCGAGCGAGGTGTGCACGGTGTAGGCGAAGTCGACCGGCGTCGCGCCCTGCGGCAGCTCGACGATCGCCGCATCGGGCGTGAGCACGTAGATGCGGTCGTCGAAGAGCCCCTGCCCCTGCAGGCCGCCCGAGAGATCGCGCTCCCACGCGAGCAGCTGCCGCAGCACCGCGATCTTCGCGTCGTACTCGCCGCTCGCCCACACGCCCGCGTAGCCCTTGTGCCCCGCTTCCTTGTAGGCCCAGTGCGCCGCCACGCCGTGCTCGGCGTGGTCGTGCATCTCTTCGGTACGGATCTGGATCTCGATCGGCTTGCCGGGCTTGCCGTCGACGAGCTCGCGCACCACGGTGTGCAGCGACTGGTAGCCGTTGGGCTTCGGCCGGGCGATGTAGTCGTCGAACTCCTCGTCGATCGGCTGGAAGTGCGAATGCACCCAGGCCAGCGCGGCGTAGCAGTCCTTCACGTCGGGCACCACCACGCGCAGCGCGAGGATGTCGAACACCTGCGCGAAGTCGAGCGACTTGCCGCGCATCTTCTTGACGATGCTGTAGATGTTCTTCGGCCGGCCCTGCACGGTGGCGCGCACGCCCTCGGCCTGCAGTTCCCGCTCGAGCTGCGAGCGCAGCTGCTCGACGTGGCCTTCGCGCTCGACGCGCTTCTCGTCGAGCAGGCGCGCGATCAGCTTGTAGGTCTCGGGTTCGAGGAAGCGGAACGAGAGATCCTCGATCTCCCACTTCACCTGCCAGATGCCGAGCCGGTTGGCCAGCGGCGCGAAGACCTGCAGCGACTCGCGCGCCACGCTCTCGGGCGCGGGCTGCTTGCTGGCCGCCGCATGCCGCAGCGTCTGCAGGCGCGAGGCCAGGCGCAGCATCACCACGCGCAGGTCGCGCGAGAACGCGAGCAGCATCTTGCGCACGTTCTCGGTCTGCGCGCCGGCGCCTTCCGCGAGGTGGTGGCCCTGCGAGGCGGAACGCGCCTGCTCCTGCACGCGCACGAGCTTGGTGGTCTCGACCGCGAGCGCCGCGAAGTTCTCGCCGAACACCTTCGCGATCACTTCCTGCGGCCGGTTCAGGTGCGGACAGGCATAGACCAGGTAGCTCGCGGCCTGCATGGCCTCGGAGCCGCCCATCTTCGCGACGATCGCGGCCACCGCGTCGGCATGCGCGAGCGTGTTCTCGCCGGTGTCGAGGGTCTCGTCGGCGATCAGCGGCTCGGCGAAGGCACGCGCGCGCGCCAGCATGTTCGCCATGACCGGCGTGCGCTCGGCCGTGGCGGCGGACAGCGGATAGTCGACCACCGCCGTCTCGGCGGCGGTCGGCGTCTGGAGGCTGGCGGACTCTCGCTTCACGGGGCGGCCCGATCGAACAGGAAGGACACGACGGTGGACACCTGCGCGGGATCGACGAAGGTGGGCGCATGCCCCACGCCCTCGAACTCGACCAGCGTCGCGCGCGGACCGCGCTCGGTCATGGCCTGCGCGGTGTCGCGCGAAAGAAGATCCGACTGCGCGCCGCGCGTCACCAGCGTGCGCGCCTCGATCGCGTCGTAGAGGCTCCACATCACGGCCCCGCCCTGCGCCGCCGCTTCGGGCGTGATCGCGCGCAGCGCCACCGCGATCGCCGGGTCGTAGTGCAGCACCCAGGGCCCGTCGGCGGAGGCGGCGACGCCCGCGCCCGCGCCCTCGACCTTGGCCGAGCCGTCGGCGCTGCGCTGGGATGCGGGCACCACCATCGGCCGCGAGAGCGCGAGCCACTGCTCGGGCGTGTGCGGCCCGAAGCTCGTGGAGATCGACCACATCGCGTCGGCCGCGGCCTGGAGGCTGTCGTAGCGGCCGCCCTGCCCCACGTAGGCGGCGATGCGCTGCAGCGCCGCGGCCTCGATCGTCGGTCCCACGTCGTTCACCACCAGGCGGCGGATCGGCCGCGCGAGCGGCAGGTCGCGCCGCCCCGCGAGCACGAAGCCGATCAGCCCGCCCATGCTGGTGCCGACATAGTCGAGCGTCGCGATCGGCTGCTCGCAGTGCAGCTGCGCGACCAGCGCGAGCATGTCGGCGGCATAGACCGGCACCTGGTAGAGCGCCGGGTCGCGCAGCCAGTCGCTGCGGCCGCGGCCCGCCACGTCGGGGCAGACCACGCGCACGTCGCCGCCGGCACGCGCCACGATGGCCCGGGCCAGCACATCGAAATCGCGTCCCTGGCGCGTGAGGCCGTGAACGCAGACCACCACGCGCGCGCTGCGCGCGTCCCCCCACTGCCAGTAGGCCATGCGATGGCCGCCCTGGGCGTCATCGCACGCCAGGTCACGAAGCGTCGGGTCGGTCATGAAAACGAAATCGCTCTGGTGCGGATAATGGTCTCGTCGCATCCTAATTCATCCGGAGATTCATCTTTATGCTCAAAGGCAAAACCGCGCTTGTCACGGGGTCCACCAGCGGCATCGGCCTCGCCATCGCCAAGGCGCTCGCCCAGGAGGGCGTGCACATCGTGCTCAACGGCTTCGGCGACTCGGAGGGGCCGAAGGCGCAGATCGAGGCGCTCGGCGTGCGTGCCGAGTACCACGGCGCCGACATGAGCAAGCCCGACCAGATCGAGGACATGATGAAGTTCGCCGCGTCGAAGTTCGGCCGCGTCGACATCCTCGTCAACAACGCCGGCATCCAGCACGTGGCGAAGGTCGAGGACTTCCCGCCGGAGCGCTGGGACGCGATCATCGCGATCAACCTCACGAGCGCCTTCCACACCACGCGGCTCGCGGTGCCCGCAATGCGCGAGGCCAACTGGGGCCGCATCATCAACGTCGCGTCGGCGCACGGCCTCGTCGCGTCGGCGCAGAAGTCGGCCTACGTGGCGGCCAAGCACGGCATCGTGGGCCTCACCAAGTCGGTGGCGCTCGAGACCGCCACCACCGGCATCACCTGCAATGCGATCTGCCCCGGCTGGGTGCTGACGCCGCTGGTCCAGAAGCAGATCGACGACCGTGCGGCGCGCGAAGGCATCGCGGTCGAGCAGGCCAGGAACGAGCTGCTCGGCGAAAAGCAGCCCTCGCTGCAGTTCACCACCGTCGAGCAGCTCGGCGCGCTCGCAGTGTTCCTGAGCTCGCCGGCCGCCGACCAGGTGCGCGGCGTCGCCTGGCAGATGGACGGCGGCTGGACCGCCCAGTAGGCCCGCGCCCTACTTGAGCTGCACCGAGCCCGAGACGTTCACCACCACGCTGGTCTTGCCGGCTTCCACCGGCACCGGCGCGTCGGCCGAGTACGACTTGGCGGCAGCCGCCATCACGCGCGGACGGATCGGGCCGGCGTCGTTCGCGTTGACCGCGACCTCGCGCAGCGTGTAGCCGCCGAAGCCGAAGCCCTTGGCCAGCTCGGTGGCCTTCTGCTTGAAGTTCTCGATCGCGATCGTCTGGGCCTCGGTCTCGCTCCTGGCGCGCTGCTCGCGGCTCAGCGCGAAGCCGACGTTGCCCACGTTGAGCGTGCTGATCCGGCCCGCGGTCTGGGTGATGCGCGGGAAGTCGCGCCCCTCGAGCACCATTTCGGCCGTGCCCTGCCAGCCGTTGATCTTGCCTTCGCGGGTGTAGCGCGGCGAGAGGCTGAAATTGCCGGTGCGCACGTCCATCTGGCCCGGCTGCGCGTTCTTCTTCGCCTCGGCGAGCGCGGCGTCGACGGCCGCCTTGAGCTGGGTCTGGACCGTGGCCGCGTCGGCCGCGTCGCGCGTCGTGGTCAGGGTCATGCTCAGCAGGTCCTGCTGCACCTCGACCGTGCCGGAGGCCGTGAGCTGCAGCACGTTCTGCGGCGGCGCGACCATGTTCTGGGCCATGGCGCTGCCGGCGACGGCCGCCAAGGCGGCACAGGCTGCGATCGTTCTGAGTTTTTTCAAGGCGAAGTACTCCCCTGGTTGGTTGTCGATGGAACGGCGGCGCGGCCGCGCCGCCCGGCCTCAGCGCCGCAGGCTGCGGGGCAGGTTCGGGGCGCGGCTCGCCGGCACCGGCGGTGCCGGCGCGATGCGTTCGGCCGGCTGCGATTCTGCCGAATTCATCCGCGCGGGTGTACCCGGCGGGGCCCACTGGTTGCGCACCTGCTGCCGCAGCTCGTAGAGCTCGGCCGCCGTCAGGCGCCGGCCGGCCGCGGCCTCCTCGCGCCGGATCTCGTCGCGCTGCGCCGCGCGGTGGGCCGCGACGGCCTGGCGCACGTCCTGCCGGCGCGAATCGCCGACCCTGAGAAAATCGCCACCGGCAACGGCCCATGCGGGACCGCAGGTGCATGCAACGAGGATCGGCAGTGCGGGAAAAAGGGTTCTCATTCGGGCAAAGATCGGCAGACAGGGCCGACTTTGCCACTGCTGGGCGAACATCGGATGACTAGACAGCGAGTGTCCGCAAGTTTTGTAACTTAGTGTCAGACCTTAAGTAAATCCGGCTCAACCGGGTCGGAACACCTTCAGAATCGGCGCTGTTACAAATTCATCGTTGTAGAAATGACTCAAGTTCCCGCTCGCACCGACAAGATCGTGATCGTCGACGACGACGCCCGCATCCGTGATCTGCTCCGTCGCTACCTGACCCAGGAAGGCTTCGAAGTGATCGTGGCCGAGGACGGCAAGGCGCTCAACCGCATCCTGTTGCGCGACACGGTCGACCTGATCGTGCTCGACCTGATGATGCCCGGCGAGGACGGCCTGTCCGTCTGCCGCCGACTGCGCGCCGCCAACGATCGCACCCCGATCATCATGCTCACCGCCAAGGGCGAGGACGTCGACCGCATCGTCGGCCTCGAGGTCGGCGCCGACGACTACCTGGGCAAGCCCTTCAATCCGCGCGAACTGCTGGCGCGCGTGCACGCGGTGCTGCGCCGCCGCCCCCCGCTCGAGGCGCCCGGCGCGCCCTCGACCGAGAACGAGACCGTGACCTTCGGTCCCTTCGCCTTCGACCTCGGCTCGCGCACCCTCAAGAAGGACGGCGAGGAGCTCTCGCTGACCACCGGCGAATTCGCCATGCTGAAGGCGCTGGTGCGCCATCCGCGCCAGCCGCTGTCGCGCGAGAAGCTGGCCCAGCTCGCGCGCGGACGCGAGTTCGAGCCCTTCGACCGCAGCCTCGACGTCCAGATCTCGCGCCTGCGCAAGCTGGTCGAGGCCGATGCCGCGGCGCCGCGCTACATCCAGACGGTGTGGGGCGTGGGCTACGTGTTCGTGCCGGACGGCACGGCCTGAGCGACCAGAGGTGGCGGCCATCGGCCTTCAATCCGACAGACCCAGCCCAGCCCCGGAGGACGGCGCCCAGGTCACGATGCCGAGCCCGCTCGAGGGCGCCGGCCCGCGCGAGCGCCGCCGCGGGCTGAAGCTCGGCTTCAGCCTGTTCTGGCGCACCTTCTTCCTGCTCGCGCTGCTCCTCATCGGCTGCACGGTCGCCTGGCTGCAGACCTTCCGCTCGCTCGAATACGAGCCGCGCGCGATCCAGACCGCGCACCAGATCGCCTCGCTCGTGAACCTCACGCGCGCCGCGCTGGTGTACTCGGACGCGATCACGCGCGTCTCGCTGATCAAGACGCTGGCCGACCAGGAAGGCGTGCGGATCCTGCCGCGCGAGCCGAACGACCGCTTCCAGCCCTACACCAGCGGCGCGCTCGACCAGCGCGTCACCGAGGAGCTGATGCAGCGCCTCGGCGACGGCACCACGGTGGCCAGCCGCGTCAACGACGAGCCCGGCCTCTGGATCGGCTTCACGATCGAGAGCGACGCCTACTGGCTGCTGCTCGACCCGACCCGCTTCAGCCGCGTCGGCGGCCGCACCTGGCTGGTCTGGCTCAGCACCGCGATGGCGCTCTCGCTCGCGGGCGCCGCGCTGATCACCCGGCTCATCAACCTGCCGCTCAAGCAGCTCTCGCGCGCCACCATGCAGGTGCGCGAAGGCGAATACGAGGCGCACCGGCTCGACGAGAGCGCGCGCACCAACGAGATCCGCGCCGTCAACATCGGCTTCAACCGCATGGCCGACCAGCTCGCGAAGATCGAGCAGGACCGCGCGATCATGCTCGCCGGCATCTCGCACGACCTGCGCACGCCGCTCGCGCGCCTGCGGCTGGAGACCGAGATGAGCGTGCAGGACGAGGACGCGCGCGACCACATGGCGGCCGACATCGCCCAGCTCGACGCGATCATCGACAAGTTCCTCGACTACGCGCGGCCCGACCACGTGGTCCCGCGGCCGGTGCTGCTGCGCGACGTGGTCGATGCCTGCACCTATGCGGTGCAGGACTACGAGGAGATGAACATCCGCGTCGACGTGCCCTCGGACCTGCGCGTGCTCGGCGACGAGGTCGAGCTCACGCGCGTGATCTCCAACCTGGTGGAGAACGCGCGCCGCTACGGCAAGACGCCCTCGACCGGCGTCGCCGACGTGGTGATCCAGGCCCAGGCCAACAACGACGCGGTGCTGATCAAGGTGCGCGACCATGGCGCGGGCGTCGATCCGGTGCTGCTGTCGCAGCTGACCAAGCCCTTCTTCCGCGGCGACGTGGCGCGCACCTCGGCCGCGGGCGCCGGGCTCGGCCTGTCGATCGTGGCCAAGAACATCGAGCGCATGGGCGGCACCTTCGCGCTCACGAGCACGCCGGGCCGCGGCCTCGCGGCGCACATCCGCATGCCGCGCGCGATGCCCGACGGCAAGCCCGCCGAGCCTGCCGGCCGCAGGAACTGAGGCGCCCCGCGCGGCCTCAGCGGTGCAGCAGCACCACCGCGCGCGCCTCCATCGCCCGGCCCTCGCCGACCGGTCCCAGCTTCTCGGCCGTCTTGGCCTTCACGTTGACCTGCTCGGGCGCGAGGCCGAGCGTCTGCGCGATCCGCTGGCACATCGACCCGATGTGCGGCGCCAGCTTGGGCGCCTGCGCGATCACCGTGCTGTCGACGTTGCCGATCTCCCAGCCCGCCGCGCGCACCCGGCGCGCCGCCTCGGCCAGCAGCACGGCCGAGTCGGCGCCGCGGAACTGGGCGTCGGTGTCGGGGAAATGCCGGCCGATGTCCCCAAGCCCCGCGGCGCCGAACAGCGCATCGGTGATCGCGTGCAGCAGCACGTCGGCGTCGGAGTGCCCGAGCAGGCCGGTGGTGTGCGGCACCTCGACGCCGCCGAGGATCAGCTTGCGGCCCGGCACCAGCTGGTGCACGTCCCAGCCCTCGCCGACGCGGATGCGAAATGGTGATGCCGTCATGCCGTGCCCTTCTTGCGCCCGAGCAGCACCGCCTCGGCGAGCGCGAAGTCCTCGGGAAAGGTGACCTTGAAGTTCTGCGCGCTGCCCGGCACCAGGAGCGGCGAGAGCCCGAGCGCCTCGATCGCGCCCGCCTCGTCGGTCACGGCGTCGCCGGCGCGCTCGAGCGCATCGAGCAGCATGCCGATGCGGAACATCTGCGGCGTCTGCGCGAGCCACTTGTCGGCGCGCGGCAGCGTCTGCGTGACCCGGCTCTCGGCCGACGAGACCTTGAGCGTGTCGGCGAGCCGCTGCGCGAGCAGGCCGCCCACCGCGTCGTGCTCGCAGGCGGCGATCAGCGCCTCGATCTGGCTCGAGGTCACCAAGCAGCGCGCCGCGTCGTGCACCAGCACCCAGTCGTGCGCGCCCGCGCCCTTCTGCCGGAGCGCTACGAGGCCGTTGCGCACCGAGGCCGCGCGCGTCACGCCGCCGACCTGCAGCAGGTATTCCCCCTCGGCCGGAAAGCGCGGCAGCGCCACCTGCAGCTCGCGGTCGTCGGGCGACACCACCACCGCGAGGCCCGCGAAGCGCCCCGCGAGCGCGCGGAAGGCCTGCACCGTGTGGGCCACCATCGACGCCCCCGCGATGCGCTGGTACTGCTTGGGCTGCGCGCCGCCCGCCCGGTGGCCGGCGCCGGCGCAGGGAATCAGCACGTAGAGTCTGGAGGCGGACATGGATGAAGGCTGCGGGCAAGCGGATGAAGGGGCGCCATTCTAGAATCCCTCGGTCACACCCCTCGCCAGCCCGCGCGGGGTGTCGTGCATTTCCATCAAGCCTTCCATGGACCTCCCCCACCTCACGGCGGGCAAGCGATTCACGCTGCCGCGTCCCCCGATGTCGGCAGACGCGCTGCTGCTGGCGCAGCTCGGCCTGCGCGAAAAGGCCGCCGGCCGCGCCACCGCGATGTTCACGGCCGACGCCAACGACGCCCAGCGGCTGATCGACGAGATCGGCTTCTTCGCGCCCGAGCTGCGCTGCGCCCTCTTTCCCGACTGGGAGACGCTGCCCTACGACAGCTTCTCGCCGCACCAGGACCTGATCAGCGAACGGCTCGCCACGCTCTGGCGCATCAGCCAGAAGGAGGCCGACGTGGTGCTGGTGCCCGCCACCACCGCGCTCTACCGGCTCGCGCCGCCGGCCTTCCTGGCCGGCTACACCTTCCATTTCAAGGCGCGGCAGAAGCTCGAGGAGTCCAAGCTCAAGGCCCAGCTCACGCTGGCCGGCTACAGCCACGTGACGCAGGTGGTGAGCCCGGGCGAGTACGCGGTGCGCGGCGGCCTGATTGACCTGTTCCCGATGGGCTCGCCGGTGCCCTACCGCGTCGACCTGTTCGACGACGAGATCGATTCGATCCGCACCTTCGACCCCGACACGCAGCGCAGCCTCTACCCCGTGCCCGAGGTGCGGCTGCTGCCGGGCCGCGAGTTCCCGATGGACGACGAGGCCCGCGCGCGCTTCCGCAGCCGCTGGCGCGAGCTGCTGGAGGGCGACCCGACCAAGAGCCGCATCTACAAGGACATGGGCAACGGCGTGGCCACCGCCGGCATCGAGTACTACCTGCCGCTGTTCTTCGACGAGACCGCGACGGTGTTCGACTACCTCGGGCCCGAGGCCACGGTCGTGCTGCACGGCGACCTCGAGCCCGCGTTCCAGCATTTCTGGCAGGACACCCAGGAGCGCTACCGCCTCGTGCGCGGCGACCCCGAGCGGCCCGCGCTGCCGCCCGAGGCGCTGTTCCTCAGCGCCGAGCAGTTCTACCAGCGCGCCAAGCCGCATGCGCAGCTCGCGATCCGCGGCGATGCGGGCGCCGAGGCGCCCTACGCCGAATTCGACCGGCTGCCGCCGTTCGCGGTGGTGCGCGGCGCCGAGGACCCGCTCGTCGGCCTCAAGGAACACATCCGCAGCACGCCGCACCGCGTGCTGGTCATCGCCGAGAGCGACGGCCGGCGCGAGAGCCTGCTCGACTTCCTGCGCGCCAGCGGCGTGAGCCCGCCGGCCTTCGACTCGCTGGCCGAGTTCGAGGCCTCCGGCGACGAGAAGATCGGCATCGCCACCGCCGCGCTGGCCTCTGGCTTCGCCTGGCGCGAACAGGGCATCGACTTCGTCACCGAGACCGAGCTCTTCGCCGCCGCCCCGACCACGCGCCGCCGCGGCAAGCGGCAGGAACAGGTCAGCGACGTCGAGGCGCTGATCAAGGACCTGTCCGAACTCAACGTCGGCGACCCGGTGGTCCATTCGGCGCACGGCATCGGCCGCTACCGCGGCCTGATCCACATGGACCTCGGCCAGGGCAACGGCCCCGACGGCAAGCCGCTGCTGCAGGAGATGCTGCACCTCGAGTACGCCGACAAGGCCACGCTCTACGTGCCGGTCTCGCAGCTGCACCTCGTGAGCCGCTACACCGGCGTCAGCGCCGAGGAGGCGCCGCTGCACAAGCTGGGCTCGGGACAGTGGGACAAGGCCAAGCGCAAGGCGGCCGAGCAGGTGCGCGATTCGGCCGCCGAGCTGCTCAACATCTATGCCCGCCGCGCCGCGCGCGAGGGCCACGCGTTCCGCTATTCGCCCGCCGACTACGAGGTGTTCGCCAACGACTTCGGCTTCCAGGAGACCGCCGACCAGAAGGCCGCGATCCACGCCGTGGTGCAGGACATGATCTCGCCGCAGCCGATGGACCGGCTGGTCTGCGGCGACGTGGGCTTCGGCAAGACCGAGGTCGCGCTGCGCGCGGCCTTCATCGCGGTCACCGGCGGCAAGCAGGTCGCGTTCCTCGCGCCGACCACGCTGCTCGCCGAGCAGCACTACCAGACGCTGGTCGACCGCTTCGCCAAGTGGCCGGTCAAGGTGGCCGAGATGAGCCGCTTCCGATCGGCCAAGGAGGTCACGGCCGCGGCCAAGGGCCTCGCCGAGGGCACGGTCGACATCGTGGTCGGCACGCACAAGCTGCTGTCGCAGTCGGTCAAGTTCAAGAACCTCGGCCTGCTCATCATCGACGAGGAGCACCGCTTCGGCGTGCGCCACAAGGAGGCGATGAAGGCGATGCGCGCCGAGGTCGACGTGCTCACGCTGACCGCCACGCCGATCCCGCGCACGCTGGGCATGGCGCT
>CBHTTS010000176.1:0-11117 GCA_966095775.1 uncultured Variovorax sp.
GCGTGCGCGCGAGGTTGGTCACCATGAAGTACGGCACCGTCTCGGCGGCGCCGCTCGCGACCTTGGCCACCGTGGCGTTGATGCCGGCCGCATGGTCCTTGGGCGCGATGACCGCATGCGCGCCCGCACCGTCGGCCACGCGCAGGCAGGCGCCGAGGTTGTGCGGATCGGTCACGCCGTCGAGCACGAGGAGCAGCGGCACGGTGCCGGCCTCCTCGAGCCCTTCGAGCAGCTCGTCGAGCGAGCGCACCTGCGCCACCGGCTCGACGCGCGCCACCACGCCCTGGTGGCCATGGCTGCCGCTGAGCTTGGCGAGGCGCAGGCCGTCGGCCTCGACGAGCCGGACGCCGGCTTCCTGGGCGCGCGCGATGAACTGCCGCATGCGCGCGTCGCGCCTGCTGGCGTCGAACAGCACCTCGAGCACCGACTTCGGCGCGGTCTTGATGCGCACGCCCACGGCATGGAAGCCGAAGATCACTTTGGGGGAAGACATGGCGCCGATTATCCCCGCGCCCCGCGCGCCGCTTCAGGCGATCGGCAGCCCGCTGGTGGCGCGCGTGCGTTCGTCGTGCAGCTGCTGCACCGCGAGCGCGCGCGGATGCGCGGCCTGCAGGTCGCCCACGCTCTCGACGTAGCTGCAGGCGGCATAGGCCTCGGCGGCCTGTTCGTAGCGCGCGATCCAGGCGTCGCGCTGGGCGAGCCGGTCGGGCGCCACCGGCCACACGCCCGGCTGCGGACGCATGTGCTCGGCGATCCCGATGCGCCAGGGCTTGGCGCTGAGCCGCGCGCGGAAGCAGTTCTGGTTGCGGCACATGCGCGCATAGACCTTGTCCGCGCCCAGCGTCTGGAAGGCGTCGGCCACGGCGAGGTCGGAGGCCGCGAAGACGTCGTGCATCGCGAGCGCGCGCAGGCCCGAGGGCGTGCGGTAGAGCCGCAGGTGCCACTGCGGATGCTGGTGGATGAAGCGCTCGATGCGCGCACGCGCGGCCGCGAACGGATCGCCGGCCGGCTCGTCCCTGCGCGCGCCCTCGGACCGCGCGCGCCAGAAGCCCAGCGCCGCGACCACCATCGCCGTGCCGAGGCCGACCGCCCACGAGCGCGCCGCGTAGCCCGCGACCAGCGCGCCGATGAGCGCGGCGCCGATCACCGCGAGCCCGCGCGCGCTGCCGCGCTGCGCCTCTTCGAAGTCGACGTCGATGAACAGCACGTCGGGCGTGTTGAGGCAGCGCGCGCCGTAGCCGTTGCGCGTGACGATGTCCTCGCCGTGGCGTTCGACGATCTGCTCGCGGATCGGCATGCCGTCGGCGCCGTTGTAGGCGACCTTGCGCTCGCGGCGCTCGAGCGGCTCGCCGGCCGCGATGCGGTCGAAGGCCGCGCGCGTGCGCTCGTCGGCATGGGCCTGCGCGGCCACGGGGCTGTCGTCGGACCAGCCGAAGCGGCGCACCGTGAGCTGGCGGCCGTCGACGGTCTGCTGGATGCGGCCTTCGGCCCAGAACTGCGGAACGATCATCTTGCGGCTCAGGCCCCCGAGAAGAAGACGAAAAGAAGCGCCAGCAGCACCAGCACCACGACGACCGCGAGCCATGTCTTCGACCCGCCGCCCGACACGCGCCCCGGCTCCGTCATCGGATCGAGCGCGACGCCGCCGGCGGGCCGCGCCTCGTGATCCTCGACCAGGTCCTTGGCTTCCTTGAGGCCGAGGCCGGTGGCCTCGCGCACGATCCTGATGGCGTCGATCTTGCGGCCCTCGGCGAGCGCGGTGACGGCTTCGGCCGGCAGGCGCGGCGGACCGCCCGCGAGCAGTTCGCCGAACGCGTCGGCCGGCGGCGCGGGCTCGGCCGCGACGCGGCCCGCATGGCGGTCGACCAGTTCCTTGGCCTCCTTGAGGCCGAGCCCGGTGCGCTCGCGCACGATCTTGATCGCCTCGATCGGGTTCCCGCGCTGCAGCGCGAGGCGCGCGTCGGGGTGAAGTTCGTCCTGCATGCCCATCTCCTCTCTCGTCGTTGTCGCGCGCTCCCCCGCGCGCGGTGTCCGCCCCGCGCCCGGCCCCGTTCAGGCCAGGGCGTGGGCGCCGGTCTCGTTGTTCGCCACCCGGCCGGCCTCGATCGTGATGCGCCGCTCGCACTGGGCCGCGATGCCGCGGTCGTGGGTGACGAGCACGAGCGTGGTGCCGAGCTCGCGGTTGAGGTCGAACATCAGCCGCATGACCTGCTCGCCGGTCGCGAAGTCGAGGCTGCCGGTGGGCTCGTCGGCCAGCAGCAGCGCGGGCTGCACCACGAAGGCGCGGGCCAGCGCCACGCGCTGCTGCTCGCCGCCCGACAGCACCTTGGGATAGTGGCCCAGGCGCTGGCCGAGGCCGACGCGGCCGAGCATCTCGGTGGCCGCGCGGCGCGCGTCCTTGCGGCCCGCGAGCTCGAGCGGCAGCATCACGTTCTCGAGCGCATTGAGGTTGCCGAGCAGCTGGAAGCTCTGGAACACGAAGCCCACGCGCTGGGCCCGCAGTGCCGCGCGCCGGTCCTCGTCGATCGCGAAGATGTCGTCGCCCGCGAGGCGCACGGTGCCGCGGGTGGGCGTGTCGAGCCCGGCGATGATCGACAGCAGCGTGCTCTTGCCCGAGCCCGAAGCCCCCACGATGGCGGCGGTTTCCCGGGTGCCGAGGGTGAAGTCGATGTCCTGCAGAATATCCAGCGTGCCGGTCGAATCCGTGACGGACTTGGACACATGCTCGACGGCGACAATGGCATCAGACGGGGGGTGGGACATGGAAAGGCTTTTCGTTGTGAACCGACGCGACTTTATCTTGACCGCCGGCGCCTTCGGCAGCGCAGGGACTTGGACCGTGGCGCAGGCCCAGGGCGCGCAGGCCGCGGCCGCGCGCAAACCGGTGATCCTGGTACTCGGCGATTCGCTCTCCGCCGAGTACGGCCTCAAGCGCGGCGAAGGCTGGGTGCCGCTGCTCGAGAAGCGCCTCGCCGAGCAGAAGATCCCCGCCACGGTGGTCAACGCCAGCATCAGCGGCGACACCAGCTCGGGCGGGCGTGCGCGCTTCGCGCCGCTGCTGGCGCAGCACAAGCCCACGCACCTGGTGCTCGAGCTCGGCGCCAACGACGCGCTGCGCGGCCTGCCGCTGCAAAGCACCGAAGACAACCTGCTGCAGATCACCAAGGCCGCGCAGGCGGCCGGCGCCAAGGTGCTGATCGTGGGCATCCAGGTGCCGCCGAACTACGGCGGCGACTACACGCGGCGCTTCGAGGCCGTGTTCGGCAAGGTGGCGAGCGCGACCCGTTCGGCGCTCGTGCCCTTCCTGCTCAAGGGGGTGGCCGATGCGCCCGACGCGCCCGCGCTGTTCCAGGCCGACCGCATCCATCCCAACGCCTCGGCGCAGCCGCAGATGCTCGACAACGTCTGGCCCGAGCTGCGCAAGCTGCTGACGGCGTCGAAGTAGCCCGCCCGCCATGAAAAAAACCGCCGCTGGCACAGGCCTGCGGCGGTTTTCGGGCCGGCTCACACGACGGGATCAGCCGTTCTTGGTGGGGAGCTCGGGGATCGTCGGAGGATCGCGTTCGAGCGAAGCCACGTCGGTCTCGGGATCTCCGGGCGCCAGACCTTCGCTGCTCGGGTTGAGTTTGCGATTCGCCTTTTCGCGGAGCTTCTCTTCCTTCTTTTTCTTCTTGGCCAGCTCTTTCTGGCGCTTTTCGTAGCCGTAGTTGGGTGTTGCCACTGGATCTCCTTGAGGCGAAGGCAGCCAGGGTGACTGCGCGTGCCTACTGTAAGCGATATCGCCGAAGACTCAAGCCACCGGCCCGGCCGGTGTTTCGAACTCGAACACACCTTGCAATCCGGGATAGCGCTGCAGGACGAACCAGACCGCCGCCCATGCGCCCAGCCCCATCGCGACGACCAGCGCGAGCACCAGCCAGCCCGTGTGCTGCCCGAGCGGCCAGAGGGCCAGCACGGCCGCGGGCGGCAGCAGCGCGCCCAGCGTCGATGCCCACATCCAGCGCCTCGGCGCCGGCATCGGCGCCCAGGTCTGCGGGTCGATGCCGGCGTCGACGAACACCTCGGCGTCGAAGCGCAGCCGCGGCCGCGGCGCGGTGGCGAGGCGCAGCAGCAGCGCACGCTGCAGCGCGGCGCGGTTGCGAAAGCGCAGCACGCGCGCGCCGTCGACGCTCAGGGCGAGCGGCAGGCGGACCTCGGCGGACGCGCCGCCCGGCGCCGTGCGGTGGAAGACGAGGCGCTTGAGCAGCGCGTCGCTCGAGACGTACTCGGTCCGCACGTCGTACGGGCCGTGGCGGGCGCGGCACAGCTCGCGCCAGGCCACCGACTGCGGCGCGGCCGCGTCGCCCCAGCGCAGGCCCTCGGCATCGATCCGGATCATCACCCCGCCCACCCGCCGCGCCTGGCGCACGAGGTAGGCGCAGCCGGCGCCCGCCAGGCCCAGCAGCGCCAGCAGTCCCAGCGCGATCGGCACCTCGTGGCCGCGGGCATTGGGCTCCTGCGGCAGCAGCGCCAGGCCGGCGGCGACCGCCAGCGCGCCCGCCGCGAACAGCAGCGCGCCGCTCCAGAGCAGCAGGCGGGTCGCGAACAGGTCGGGCACGCCTTCGACCGGGCCGTGCCGGGCGAGCTCGCGCAGCACCGGCGCCGGCACCTCGAGCAGGCGCGGCACGAGCGGACCCGCCGCGGCCGCGGGCCACGGCGAGGCCTGCGCCGCCGCCGGGCGGCGCTTGCGGTGTCTTCGGGCCACGGCGTGCGCCCGGCCTACATCCGCGCCAGTGCCTGCGCCAGGTCGGCGCGCAGGTCCTCCACGTCCTCGAGGCCGACCGAGAAGCGCACCAGCGTGCCCTTGTGCGGCCAGCGCGCCACGGTGGCGTCGCGCATCAGGCCGATGTCGTAGGGCACGACGAGGCTGATCGGCCCGCCCCACGAATAGCCGAGCCGGAACAGCGCGAGGCTGTCGCAGAAGCGGTCGACCTGCTCGGTGCTGTAGCGCGCGTCGAACACGATCGAGAACAGCCCCGCCGCGAGGTCGCTCGCGCCGCACAGGGCGCGCCAGTTCGCATGGCCGGGCGAGCTCTCGAGCGCCGGATGCAGCACCTGCGCGACCTCGGCGCGGTCGGCGAGCCAGCGCGCCAGCTCGCGCGCCGAGCGGTCGTGCGCGGCATAGCGCAGCCCGATGCTCGGCAGCGAGCGCAGCAGGGTCTCGACGTCGCCCACGCCCACGCCGAAGCCCAGGCGCATGTGCGTGAGCTTGAGCGCGCGGTGCAGCCGCTCGTCGCGCGTGGTCACGCTGCCCATGAGCACGTCGCCGCCGCCGCTCGGGTACTTGGTGAGCGCGTGCACCGAGATGTCCACGCCCTGCCCGCTGCCGTTGAAGTCGAACGGGGCGAAGGCCAGGCCGGCGCCCCAGGTGTTGTCGAGCGCCGCGACCACGCCGCGCGCGCGGCAGATGGCGGCCAACGCCGGCAGGTCGGGGAACTCCATCGTCACCGAGCCGGCCGCCTCGAGCCAGACCAGCCGCGTGCGGTCCGAGAGCTTGGCCGCGAGGTCGGCAGGGTTCATCGCGTCGTACAGGCGGTGCGTGATGCCGAAGTTGGCGAGCTCGCCGGTGGCGAGCGCCTTGTTCGGCCCGTAGGCGTTGTCGGGGATCAGCACCTCGTCGCCGGTCTTGAGGAAGGCGAACGCGACCAGCGAGATCGCGGCAAGCCCGCTCGGCACCAGCAGGGTCTCGGTGCCGCCCTCGAGCGTCGCGAGCCGCTCCTCGAGCGTGAAGGTGGTCGGCGTGCCGTGCAGCCCGTAGGTGTAGCCCGCCTTGGTCTTCCAGTCGCGCGCGCGCATCGCGGCCACGTCCGCGAAGAACACGGTGGAGGCCTTGTAGACGCCGGGCTGCGGCGCGTCGAAGCGGGCGGGCGGCTTGTAGGGATGGTGGATCAGGGTCGTGGAGGGCTTGCTCATGGCCCGATGCTAGCGCGGCCATCCGCCGCACAATGCGCGGATGGGCAACCAGCGCCTCATTCCACCGGGGGCCGCGGCATGGCGCAGCAGCTGACGCGGCCGCCCGCCCCCTGCCTGCGGGCCCTCGTCCGCCTGCTCTGGGCCTGGGCGCCCGAGGGCCGCCCGGCCGAGCGGCCCGGCGCGCGCGAGCACGTGCTGCCCACGGGCGGGATGCACCTGGTGTTCCGCCTCTCGGGCCCACCGCTGAAGCTGTTCGACCGCGCCGACGACGCGCAGGGACGCAGCTTCGGCCATGCGATCGTGGGCGGCGCGCGCTCGACCTTCTACCTGCGCGACGTCTCGGTCGCCACGCGCTCGGTGGGCGCGCAACTGCAGCCCGGCGCCGCGCGGCTCCTGCTGGGTGCGCCCGAGGGCGCGCTCGCGGGAACGCACACGGCGCTCGACGCGCTCTGGGGCCGCGCCGAGACCGAGGCGGCGCTGGCGCGGCTGCATGCGGCGCCGAGCCTCGAGGCGCAGCTGGCCCTGTTCGAGGGGCTGCTCGCGCGCCGCATGGCGCTGTCGCTCGGCGCCGGCCTGCACGGGCTGCACCCGGCGGTGGCGGCATCGCTCGGGGCGCTGGAGCGCGGCGAGTCGGCCATCTCGGCGCTGGTCGCGCACAGCGGCTACAGCCACCGCCGCTTCATCGCGCTCTTCCGCGACGGCACGGGCCTGGCGCCGAAGGAATACGCGCGCGTGCGCCGCTTCGACCGGGCGCTCGCGCTGGCCGGTGAAGACCGCCGGCTCGACTGGGCCGGGATTGCGCTGGCGGCCGGCTACAGCGACCAGGCGCACCTGAGCCGCGAGTTCTCGGCCATGGCCGGCATGCCGCCGCAGGCCTGGCGCGCGCGGGGCGCGCCCTCGCCGCGGCATGTGCCGGCCGAGGGTCAAATTCGTTCAAGACGCTAGCTGGCGGCGCGCGCCAGAATCGGCGCCCTCACCTGTTCTTCCCCCGATCGAAAGGCGACAGCATGGCCATCCACGAGCTCTTCCCCTACCTCTGCGTCCACGATGCCGAAGCGGCCATCGCCTTCTACCGCGAGGTCTTCGAGGTCCCGGAGATCTTCCGCCTGACCGAACCGAGCGGCCGCATCGGCCATGCCGAGCTCGACTTCGGCAACGGCGCGATCCTGATGATCTCGGACGAGTTCGCCGAATACGGCATCCGCAGCGCGCGCACGCTGGGCGGCAGCGCGGTGACGCTGCACCTGCATGTGGACGATGCCGACGCCGTGGTGGCGCGCGCGGTCGCGGCCGGCGCGACGCTCGACATGGCGCCGCAGGACCAGTTCTATGGCGAGCGATCGGGCGTGTTCCGCGACCCCTTCGGCCACCGCTGGAACGTGGGCCACAGCATCGAGAAGCTCACGCCCGAGGAGATGCAGCGGCGCTACACCGCGATGTTCGATCCGGCCGGCTGAACGCCCGGCGCGGGATCAGACCGACCACTTCTCCAGCAGCTTCTCGGGGCCGAGCGAGTCGTAGCCCTCGAAGGGCTGGTGGATCCAGGGATTGGTCGGCAGGTACTCGACCGAATAGTCGGGCGTGAAGGTCGAGAGCGCCTTGGTCCAGAGCACCGCACTGCGCAGCTCGGTGATCGGCTTGTAGTTGTTGCGCAGCATGTCGATCACCGCGTGCAGCGTGTGGCCCGAGTCGGCAAGGTCGTCCACCAGCAGCACGCGGCCGGCGATCTCGCCCTTGGGCGTGGTGATGTAGCGTGCGATGTCGAGGTGGCCCTGCACCGTGCCCGCGTCGGCGCGGTACGAGCTGGTCGACATGATCGCGAGCGGCTTGTCGAAGATGCGCGAGAGCACGTCGCCCGGGCGCATGCCGCCGCGCGCGAGGCACAGGATGGTGTCGAACTGCCAGCCCGACTGGTGCACCTTGATCGCGAGCTTCTCGATCAGGTTGTGGTACTCGTCGTAGCTGACGTAGAGATGCTTGCCGTCTTCGGTCAACATGGTTCTTGGATTCCTCTTCAGTCGGCCAGGTACGGGTGGCGCATCATGATGGTGTGGTCGCGGTCGGGGCTGGTCGAGACCATGTGGATCGGCACGCCCGTGACCTGCTCGATGCGCTGCAGGTACAGGCGCGCATTGACCGGCAGCTTGTCGTACTGGGTGATGCCGACCGTGCTTTCGCTCCAGCCTTCGAGGGTCTCGTAGATCGGCGTGCAGCGCTCGATCTCGTCGGCGCCCATCGGCAGGATGTCGGTCTTCTCGCCGTCGAGCTCGTAGCCGATGCACAGCTCGAGCTTCTCGAGGCCGTCGAGCACGTCGAGCTTGGTGATGCACAGGCCCGACAGGCCGTTGACCTGCGCCGAGCGCTTGAGCAGCGCGGCGTCGAACCAGCCGCAGCGGCGGCTGCGGCCCGTGGTCACGCCCTTCTCGGCGCCGACCGTGCTCATGTGGTAGCCCGGCGTGCCCGGCGTGGCCCAGTCGAGCTCGGTCGGGAACGGACCGCCGCCGACGCGCGTGCAGTAGGCCTTGGTGATGCCGAGGATGTAGTGCAGCATGCCCGGGCCCACGCCCGAGCCCGCGGCCGCGTTGCCGGCCACGCAGTTGCTCGAGGTGACGTAGGGATAGGTGCCGTGGTCCACGTCGAGCAGCGTGCCCTGCGCACCCTCGAACAGCAGGTTGGCGCCGGCCTTGTGGGCGTCGTTGAGCTCGCGCGAGACGTCGGCCATCATCGGCTTGAGCAGGGCCGCGTGGCGCATCGCCTCGTCGAACACCTGGTCGAAGTCGATCGCCGGCGCGCCGAGCACCTGGGTCAGCACGTGGTTGTGCAGGTCGAGCAGCACGCGCAGCTTGGCGGCGAAGCGCTCCGGATGCTTGAGGTCCTGCACGCGCAGCGCGCGGCGCGCGATCTTGTCCTCGTAGGCCGGCCCGATGCCGCGGCCGGTGGTGCCGATCTTCTCGATGCCGCCCTTCTCGCGGTAGGCTTCGCGCGCGATGTCCAGCGCCGCGTGGAAGGGCAGGATCAGCGGGCAGGCCTCGCTGATGCGCAGGCGCGAGCGCACCTCGACGCCGGCCTTCTCCAGCCCCTCGATCTCCTCGAACAGCTTGGCCGCCGACAGCACCACGCCGTTGCCGATGTAGCACTTGACGCCGGGGCGCATGATGCCGCTGGGGATCAGGTGCAGCGCGGTCTTCACGCCGTTGATCACCAGCGTGTGGCCGGCGTTGTGGCCGCCCTGGAAGCGCACCACGCCCTGCGCCATCTCGGTCAGCCAGTCGACCAGCTTGCCCTTGCCTTCGTCGCCCCACTGCGTGCCCACGACGACCACATTGCGACCCGATGTCTTGTTCATGACGGAGAAACCCGGAAAAAAGGAGAGAGGGAGGAATCAGAGGGGACGCACGACCCACTGGTCGTGCAGCGCGACCAGCTCCCGGTCGCACTGGAACTCGTCCACCTCGCTTTCGTGGCCCGGCAGCACGCAGACCACGGTTTGCCCTTCGGCGCGCAGCCGGGCGATGGCGGCGCGCAGCTGGGGCTGCTGGCCCCAGGGCGCGCGGATGGCGGCCTTGAGCGGCCGCTTGGCCACCACGCCGACCAGTTCCTTGACGTCGAGCGAGAAGCCCACCGCCGGCCGGTTGCGGCCGAACACCGCGCCGACCTCGTCGTAGCGGCCGCCGCGCACCAGCGCGTCGCTGGCGCCCGGCGTGTAGATGCCGAAGCGCATGCCGCTGTAGTAGGCGTAGCCGCGCAGGTCGGCCAGGTCGAAGCTGATCCGGGCGCCGGCGTCGCGCTGCAGGCTGGCCGCGAGCAGCTTCAGGTCGGCGAGCGCCGCCTTGACCGCGGGGGTGGCCTGGAGCGCCCGGGCGGCCTCGTCGAGCACCGCGGCGTCGCCGTAGAGCTGGACCAGGGCGCGCAGCCCGTCGCGCGAGGCGGCGGGGAAATCGCGCGTGAGCGCATGCAGCTCGCTCGCGTCCTTGGCGACGAGCGCCGCATGCACGCGCGCGAGCACGGCGGCATCGACCGGCACGCCCGCGAACAGCGCGCGCACGATGCGCGCGTCGGCGAGGTCGACGATCAGGCCTTCGCCGAGGCCGGCGGCCTGCAGGCAGTCGAGCGCCAGCAGCAGCGTCTCGGTGTCGGCCTCGAGCCCGGCGTGGCCGTAGATCTCGGCGCCGAACTGCAGCGGCTCGCGCGTGGCATGCGGCCGGTCGGGCCGGGTGTGCAGCACCGGGCCGCAGTAGCACAGCCGCGCGACCCCTTCGCGGTTCAGCAGGTGGGCGTCGATGCGCGCGACCTGCGGCGTGGTGTCCGCGCGCAGCCCCATGCTGCGGCCCGAGAGCTGGTCGACGAGCTTGAAGGTCTGGAGGTCGAGCGCCTCGCCGGTGCCCGACAGCAGCGACTCGAGGTGCTCGAGCAGCGGCGGCATCACCAGCTCGTAGCCGTAGCCACGGGCCGTGTCGAGCAGCTGGCGTCGAAGTTCTTCGATGTGGCGCGCCTCGGAGGGCAGCACATCGGCAATGTGATCCGGGAGGACCCAGGCGGACATGGGGATCGGGGGCGTGGTTAAACCGGGATTCTACCGGGCCGCGCCCGGCCCCCCGCCCAAGGCCCTAGAAAATCCAGAGCAGCACCAGCCCGAGCAGGATGCTGCAGAGGCCGAAGAAGCGCAGCTGGCCGTCGCGCAGCTGCATGAGCTGGCCGAAGCCGCGGCGCCAGCCGCCGGGCGAGACGAAGGGCAGGATGCCCTCGATCACCAGCACCAGCGCCAGCGCGCTCCAGAACGTCTCGGCGCTCACGACCCGGGGCGCCGGGTCAGCGGCGCGGCGCGTTGCCCGCCGGCGTGCCGGCGCTCTGCATGGCGCGGAAGAAGTCGGACGACGGGTCGACCACCATCACGTCGCTCTTCTTGTTGAAGCTCTGCTTGTAGGCCTCGAGGCTGCGGTAGAACTGCGCGAACTGGGGGTCGCGGCCGAAGGCATCGCTGTAGATCGCGGCCGCCTGCGCGTCGCCCTCGCCCTTGATCTTCTGCGCGTCGCGGTAGGCGTTCGCCACGATCACCTCGCGCTGGCGGTCGGCGTCGGCGCGGATCTTCTCGCCCTCGGCGTAGCCGGTCGAGCGCAGCTCGTTGGCCACGCGCTTGCGCTCGGCCTCCATGCGGCGGTAGACCG
>CBHTTS010000177.1:0-11100 GCA_966095775.1 uncultured Variovorax sp.
TGAAGGTGCCGGCGCCGCCGCCCTGCAGGTTGCGCGCGAGCAGCGGCAGCAGCGCGAGCAGGGCGGTCGAGTGGAAGAAGAAGATGGTGATGCGCGCCAGCACCGCGCGCATGCGCTGCGACTGCCAGACGAACTGCACGCCCACGCGCATGGCGCTGATGAGCCGTTCGCGGCCGAGCGGGTTGGGCGTGTGCTCGCGCCGCCAGCGCAGCACCACGAAGCCCGAGGCCACCGACAGCACCGCGTTGAGCGCGAACACCCAGACGCTGCCCGCGCTCGCGATCAGCATGCCGGCCGTGAGCGGGCCGATGATGCGCGAGGCGTTCATCGCGATGCCGTTGAGGCCCAGCGCCGCCGGCAGCTGCGGCCGCGGCACGAGCTCGGGCACGATGGCCGAGAACACCGGCCAGCGCAGCGCCAGGCCGATGCCGTTGGCGAAGGTCAGCGCGAGCAGCAGCGGCGCGGTCATCATGTCGAGCGCGATCGCCGCGCACAGCACCACCGCGGTGCCCGCGAGCCAGAACTGCGTCGCCACCAGCCAGCGCCGCCGGTCGAGGATGTCGGCCAGCGCCCCGCTCGGCAGCCCGAGCAGGAACACCGGCAGCGTCGAGGCCGACTGCACCAGCGCGACCCAGATCGGCGAGGTGGTCAGCGAGGTCATGAGCCACGCCGCCGCCACGTCGTTCATCCACATGCAGATGTTGGCGATCAGCCAGGTGCTCCAGAGCATGCGGAACACGGGCAGCTTGAGCGGCTCGAGCGCCGCGAACTTCGGCGGCCGGGGCCGCACCGGGGGAACGGGTGTTTCGTCGGGGGAGATCGGTGGCATGTGGCTCGATTGTGCCGATGCCGCGATCGCTAGCCCCTGTCGCTTCGCGCCAGCCGGTGCTCGAGCCGCCGCAGCAGCGTGGTGAGCGCGAGCGTCATGAACCAGTAGATCACCGAGATCGCGAGGTACGGCTCCCAGTAGCGCGCATAGGCGCCGGCCACGGTGCGCGCGGCATAGGCGAGTTCCGCCAGCCCGATGGCCGAGACCAGCGAGGTGTCCTTGAGCAGCGCGATCGCGTTGTTGCCCAGCGGCGGCAGCATGCGCCGGAAGGCCTGCGGCAGCACCACGTAGCGCATGACCTGCGCGGGCGTGAAGCCGAGCGAGCGGCCGGCGTCGAACTGCCCGCGCGCGATCGACTGGATGCCGGCGCGGAACACCTCCGAGATGTAGGCCGCCGAGTTGAGCGTGAGCGCGACCACGCCCGAGATCAGCGCGCCGTGCGCCTGCTTGAGCTCGCGCGCCCACTCGCCGCTGATCAGCAGGCCGCCGGTCGGGTGGATGAACACCGGCATCACCGCGAAGTGGATCAGCAGGATCTGCACGAACAGCGGCGTGCCGCGGAAGAAGCTGACGTAGACCGTGGCGGGCCAGCGCAGGAAGAAGCGCGCCACCCAGGTCCAGGGCGCATGGCGCGGCCGCGCGAGCCGCGCGAGCGCGAGGCACAGGCCCCAGCTCGCGCCGAGCAGCACGCAGACCACCGTCATGCGCAGCGTCATCCAGGCGCCCTGCCAGAACAGGTCTTTGTATTCGACCAGGATGTCCCAGCGGAACCAGCCGAAGAGCAGGACGGGCTGTTCCATCACGTCAGCGCGCGTTCGGATCCTTGTTGAACCACTTGCGGTAGATGGTCGCGTAGCTGCCGTCGGCGCGGATCGCGGCCAGGCCGGCCGTGAGCTTGTCGAGCAGCGCCTTGTCGCCCTTCTTCACGACGATGCCGAAGCCTTCCTCGGGGAAGGACTTGTCGTCGAGCGTCTTGAGCTCGGGGTTCTGCGCCACGCGGTAGGCGATCACGCCGTTGTCGCCCATGGCGGCGTCGACGCCGCCGCCCGCGAGCTCCGAGATGATCAGCGGCGTGCTCTCGAAGCGGCGGATGTTGGGGCTGGTCTTGCCGAACTCGCGCGAGGCGATGTCGTCGGCGGTGGAAGCGCTGACGACCGCGATCTTCTTGCCCGCGAGGTCCTTGAGCGAGGCGACCGCGCTGTTCTTCGGCAGCGCGATCAGCTGGCGCGCCGCGAAGTAGGGCGGCGTGAAGTCGTAGCTCTGCTTGCGCTTCTCGTTGATCGTGACGCCCGAGATCACGAGGTCCACGTCGCCGTTGTTGAGCGCGCCGAAGATGCCGGTGAAGGGCGTGTTCACGACCTTGATCTTCAGGCCCTGCTGCTTCGCGATGGCGTTGATGATGTCGATGTCGAAGCCGACGATCTGCTTGTCCTTGCTCTCGAACGCGAACGGCGCGTAGGTGGCGCTCGAGGCGACGATCAGCTCGCGGTTCTGGGCCGTGGCGCCGAACGAGAGCGTGGCGGCGGCGAGGCCGAGCGCCAGGGCGCGGCGGATGGGGTTCATGCGGGTCCTCCTCTGGATGTCCGGCCGGGCCGGCTGTCTTGCAAGGGTGGGATTCTAAGGAGCCGCGCCGCCGCGCCGCGCCAGGTGCCCGAGCGGCCAGGCGCTGCTGGCCTTGACCTCGCCGAGCGAGAAGCTGGTGTGCAGGTCCTTCACGTTGGGCAGGTTCATCAGGTGCTGGCGCGCGAAGGCCGAGAAGCCGTCGAGGTCCTGCGCCACCACCTGCAGCTCGAAGGTGCCGGTGCCGCTGATGTAGTGGCAGGCCACCACCTCGGGCATGCGGCGGATCGCCTCCTCGAGCTTGCGCGTGGCCTCGTGGGTGACGCGCTCGGTGTCCACGCGCACGAAGGCGAGCACGCCGAGCCCGATCTTGTGGCGGTCGATCTCGGCGTGGTAGCCGCGGATGATGCCGGCCTCCTCGAGCGCGCGCACCCGGCGCCAGCAGGGTGCGGCCGAGAGCCCGACGCGCTGCGCAAGCTCGGCGTTCGTGAGCCGGCCATCGGCCTGCAGTTCTTGCAGAATTGCAAGGTCGAACTTGTCGATGCTTTCCATAAGCGGCGATCTTAAGCAAGATTCTTTCTGGAACCTCGTTTTTGGCGGCACAGAACGCAAACACCTGTCGCAAACCCCGGCATACACTTTGCGTGATCATGGGCTCGCGCCCTACCGGGCACAGACCCGCACCACCAGCCAGGCCCACAAGGCCGTGCCACACGGAGACAGACACATGAACGCCCCGCTGCCCGACCACATCCGCAAGGCGCTAGAGACGGTCACGCTCGACGACAAGTACAGCCTCGACTACGGCCGCGCCTTCATGAGCGGCGTGCAGGCCCTGGTCAAGCTGCCGATGCTGCAGCGCCTGCGCGACAAGCAGGCCGGCAAGAACACCGCCGGCTTCATCAGCGGCTACCGCGGCTCCCCGCTCGGCGGCTACGACCAGGCGCTGTGGAAGGCCAGCAAGTTCCTGAAGGAACAGAACATCGTGTTCCAGCCCGGCGTCAACGAGGAGCTCGCGGCCACGGCGCTCTGGGGCACGCAGCAGCTGGGCTTCTCGCCCGCGGGCACGAACAGGTTCGACGGCGTGTTCGGCATCTGGTACGGCAAGGGCCCGGGCGTGGACCGCTGCTCCGACGTCTTCAAGCACGCCAACATGGCCGGCACCACGCCCTGGGGCGGCGTGATCGCGGTGGCCGGCGACGACCACATCTCCAAGAGCTCGACCGCGGCGCACCAGAGCGACCACATCTTCAAGGCCTGCGGCACGCCGGTGTTCTTCCCGGCCAACGTGCAGGAGATCCTCGACCTCGGCATCCATGCGTTCGCAATGAGCCGCTTCTCGGGCGTGTGGTCGGGCATGAAGACGATCCAGGAGATCGTGGAATCGAGCGCCACCGCCATGATCGACCCGGACCGGGTCGAGATCGTGATCCCGACCGACTTCCAGATGCCGCCCGGCGGCCTGCACATCCGCTGGCCCGACCATGCGCTCGACCAGGAAGCGCGGCTGATGCACTACAAGTGGTACGCCGCGCTCGCCTACGTGCGCGCCAACCGGCTCAACCACAACGTGATCGAAGGGCCGAACGACCGCTTCGGCATCATGGCGAGCGGCAAGGCCTACAACGACACCCGCCAGGCCCTGATCGACCTCGGCCTCGACGACGAGACCTGCCGCCGGCTCGGCATCCGGCTGCACAAGGTGGCCGTGGTGTGGCCGCTCGAGGCCCAGCTCACGCGCGAGTTCGCCACCGGCCTGCAGGAGATCCTGGTGGTCGAGGAGAAGCGCCAGGTCATCGAGTACCAGCTCAAGGAAGAGCTCTACAACTGGCGCTCCGACGTGCGCCCGAACGTGCTGGGCAAGTTCAACGAGCTCGACGGCGACTTCTCGGGCGGCGAATGGGCCATGCCCAATCCGACCGCGAACACGCTGCTGCGCGCCAACGCCGACCTGAACCCGGCGCTGATCGCCAAGGCGATCGCGCAGCGGCTGCGCAAGCTCGGCATCCTCGACCAGGCCGGCGCCGACATGCGCGCGCGCGTCGATGCGCAGATGGCGATCCTCGAGGCCAAGGAGCGCTCGATGGAGGCGCTCAAGGTCGGCGGCGTGCAGGGCGCGGAGCGCCAGCCCTGGTTCTGCTCGGGCTGCCCGCACAACACCAGCACCGTGGTGCCCGAGGGTTCGCGCGCCATGGCCGGCATCGGCTGCCACTTCATGGCGACCTGGATGGACCGCGCCACCATCGGCTTCACGCAGATGGGCGGCGAGGGCGTGCCGTGGGTGGGCCAGCAGCCCTTCTCCACCGAGAAGCACGTGTTCGCCAACCTGGGCGACGGCACCTACTTCCACAGCGGCCTGCTGGCGATCCGCCAGGCCATCGCCGCCGGCGTCAACATCACCTACAAGATCCTCTACAACGACGCCGTCGCCATGACCGGCGGCCAGCAGGTCGGCGAGCGGCCCGAGGGCCATTCGGTGCTGCAGATCGCCGAGAGCCTGCACGCCGAGGGCACCCAGAAGGTCGTGATCGTGACCGACGAGCCCGAGAAGTACGAGGGCGTCGCGATCCCCGGCGACCACGTGGCGGTGCGCCACCGCGACGAGCTCGACGAGATCCAGCGCGAGTTCCGCAAGATCGCCGGCACCACGGCCATCATCTACGACCAGACCTGCGCCACCGAGAAGCGCCGCCGCCGCAAGCGCGGCACCGCGGTCGACCCGGCGCGCCGCGTGGTCATCAACGAGCTGGTCTGCGAAGGCTGCGGCGACTGCAGCGTGCAGAGCAACTGCCTGTCGGTGGAGCCGCTCGAGACCGAGTTCGGCCGCAAGCGCGCGATCAACCAGAGCACCTGCAACAAGGACATGAGCTGCCTCAAGGGCTTCTGCCCGAGCTTCGTCACGGTCGAGGGCGGCCAGCTCAAGAAGAAGGCCAAAAGCGGCCAGGCCGAGTCGCCGCTGGACCTCGGCGCGCTGCCCGAGCCGGCCGTGCCCGCGCTCGCGCGCGACCAGGTCTGGGGTGTGGTCGTGGCCGGCGTGGGCGGCACCGGCGTGATCACCATCGGCCAGCTGCTGGGCATGGCGGCGCACATCGAGGGCAAGGGCATCGTCACGCAGGATGCGGCCGGCCTCGCGCAGAAGGGCGGCGCCACCTGGAGCCACGCGCTGATCGGCGACTCGCAGGAGGCGATCCGCACCACGCGCGTCGGCACCGCGGCGGCCGACCTGATCCTCGCGGCCGACCCGCTGGTGGCCGTCAACCCCGAGACGCTGGCGCGCATGCGCGAGGGGCGCACGCGGGTCGCACTCAACGCGCACGGCGCGCCGACCGCGGCCTTCGTGCGCAACGCCAACTGGGTCAACCCGCAGGACGCCTGCGCCAGCGACATCGCCAAGGTGGTGGGCGCCGAGGCGGTCGGCGCCTTCGACGCCGATGCCGCGGCCACCACGCTGATGGGCGACAGCCTCTATGCCAACCCGATGCTGCTGGGCTTCGCCTGGCAGAAGGGCTGGATCCCGCTCGCGCTCGAGTCGCTGATGCGCGCGATCGAGCTCAACGCGGTGGCGGTCGAGAACAACAAGACCGCCTTCGCCTGGGGCCGCCAGGCGGCCGCCAACCCGGCCGAGCTGCACAAGCGCGTGCGCCCGGGCCAGGTGATCGAGTTCAGGAAGCGCGAGACGGTCGAGAACCTGGTGGCGCGCCGGGTCGAGTTCCTCACCGGCTACCAGAACGCCGCCTATGCTGACCAGTACCGCCAGTTCGTGGTCCGGGTGCAGCAGGCGGAATCGGCGCTCGGCAAGAGCGCGCTGGGCGAGGCGGTGGCGCGCCAGCTGTTCAAGCTCATGGCCTACAAGGACGAGTACGAGGTCGCGCGCCTGCACACCGACCGCGCCTTCCTCGACCGCGTCGAAGGCATGTTCGAGGGCGAGATGGGCAAGGACTTCAAGCTCAATTACCACCTCGCGCCGCCCGCGATCGCGCGGAAGAACGCCAAGGGCGAGCTGCAGAAGCAGAAGTTCGGCCCCTGGATGCTGCCGGCGTTCCGGGTGCTCGCGCGGCTCAAGGGCCTGCGCGGCACGGCCTTCGACGTCTTCGGCCGCACCGAGGAGCGCCGGACCGAGCGCGCGCTGATCGCCGAATACCGCGCGAGCATCGAGGAAGTGATCGCCGGCTTGCGCGCAGAGAACCATGGCCTCGCGGTCGAGATCGCGAACCTGCCCGACCAGATCCGCGGCTACGGCCACGTCAAGGAGCGCAACCTCGCGGCCGCGCGCACGCGCTGGGACGCGCTGATGGCGAAGTGGCGCGCCCCGCAGCCGCCGGCACGCCGCGAGGCGGCCTGAACCCGGCCCTCGGCGCCCTCCTGCTATCTAAAAGATAGCGACAAAGCCCGCCAAAGCCCTGGGCCGCGCGCCGGATAAGCGCGCGGCGCGGGGCTTTGCGCCGAATACAATGCCCGGTGCCGTGCGCGGCAACCCCGCTCCAGGCTTCTGATCGCGGCCTTTTTTCGACAGGCCGTGGAACCGTGGGCACGGCCCGCGCTTCAGACGTTCCTCGTACACATCCCTCTGCTGGAGACTCACTTGTTCATTTCCTCTGCTTTCGCCCAAACCGCGCCCGCTGCTTCCGGCGGCGGCGACATGATGTCTTCGCTGGGCAGCATGCTGCCGCTGGTGCTGATGTTCGTGGTGCTGTACTTCGTGATGATCCGCCCGCAGATGAAGCGCCAGAAGGAAGCCCGCGCGATGATCGACGCGCTCGCCAAGGGCGACGAAGTCGCCACGGCCGGCGGCGTGCTCGGCAAGATCACCACGCTCGGCGACCAGTACCTCGGCCTCGAGGTCGCCAACGGCGTCGAGATCAAGATCCAGCGCACCGCGGTGGTCCAGGTCCTGCCCAAGGGCGCCGTCAAGCAGTAATCGACGCGTGCCGGGGCTTGCGCTTTGAACCGCGCGGCCCCAAGTCACGCCGTGTTCCGTTTCTGAAAAGCGCTTTCTCATGAACCGATATCCGGTCTGGAAGTACGCGATCATCGTGATCGTGCTGCTGGTGGGGTTGATCTATTCCCTGCCGAATTTCTTCGGCGAGGCCCCCGCGGTGCAGGTGTCCGCGGCCAAGTCGACCGCCAAGGTCGACGCGGCCACCCAGAGCCGGGTCGAGGAGGCGCTGAAGGCGGCCGGGCTCGCGCCCGACCTGCTCACGCTCGAAGGCGGCTCGCTGCGCGCGCGCTTCGGCACCACCGACGAGCAGCTCAAGGCACGCGACGCGGTGCAGCGCGCGCTCGTGCCCGATCCGAGCGACCCCTCCTACGTGGTGGCGCTGAACCTGGTCTCGCGCTCGCCGGCCTGGCTCACGGCGCTGCATGCGTTCCCGATGTACCTCGGCCTCGACCTGCGCGGCGGCGTCGACTTCCTGCTGCAGGTCGACATGAAGGGCGCGATCGACAAGAAGGCCGAGTCCTTCGCGAGCGACCTGCGCACCACCTTCCGCGACAAGGGCATCCGCGGCACCTCGGTGAGCCGCAACGGCCAGGCGATCGAGATCGCCTTCCGCGACGCGGCCGCGCTCGAGGCCGCCAAGCGCGTGATCCAGGACCAGTTCCAGGACCTGAGCGCGGTCGAAAGCCCCGACGGCGCCAACCTGCGCCTGGTGGCGAGCATCAAGCCCGAGGCCGCGCGCCGGCTCCAGGACGCGGCGCTCAAGCAGAACATCACCACGCTGCACAACCGGATCAACGAACTCGGCGTGGCCGAGCCCGTGATCCAGCAGCAGGGCCTGGACCGCATCGTGGTGCAGCTGCCCGGCGTGCAGGACACCGGCCGCGCCAAGAGCATCCTGGGCCGCACCGCCACGCTGGAGATGCGCCTGGTGGACGAGAGCGCCGAGGCGCGCGCCGCCGAACTGGGCTCCGGCCCGGTGCCGTTCGGCTCCGAGCGCTACCTGGAGCGCGACGGCCGCGCCGTCATCGTCAAGAAGCAGGTGATCCTCACCGGCGACAGCCTGACCGACGCGCAACCCGGCTTCGACTCGCAGACGCAGCAGCCCAAGGTGGACCTGACCGTCGACGCCAAGGGCGGCCGCATCATGCGCGACGTCAGCCGCGAGAACCTGAAGAAGCGCATGGCCATCCTGCTCTTCGAGAAGGGCAAGGGCGAGGTGCTGACCGCCCCGGTGATCCAGGGCGAACTGGGCACCCGGTTCCAGATTTCCGGCTCGATGAGCGTCAACGAGGCCGCCGACCTGGCGCTGCTGCTGCGCGCCGGCTCGCTGGCGGCGCCGATGGAGATCATCGAGGAACTGACGATCGGCCCCAGCCTGGGCGCCGAGAACATCGCCAAGGGCTTCCACAGCGTGGCCTGGGGCTTCGCCGCCATCGTGGCCTTCATGGCCGTGTACTACATGCTGTTCGGGCTGTTCTCCGGCCTGGCGCTGGCGGTCAACCTGCTGCTGCTGGTGGCGGTGCTGTCGATGCTGCAGGCCACGCTCACGCTGCCGGGCATGGCGGCCATGGCGCTGGCGCTGGGCATGGCCATCGACTCGAACGTGCTGATCAACGAACGGGTGCGGGAGGAGCTGCGCAACGGCGCGGCGCCGCAGGCGGCCATCCACGCCGGCTACGACCGCGCGTGGGCGACCATCCTGGACTCCAACGTCACCACCCTGATCGCGGGCCTGGCGCTGCTGGCCTTCGGCTCCGGGCCGGTGCGCGGCTTCGCGGTGGTCCACTGCATCGGCATCCTGACCTCGATGTTCTCCGCGGTGTTCTTCTCGCGCGGCCTGGTAAACCTTTGGTATGGCCGCAAGAAGAAGCTCCGGACGGTCTCGATCGGCACCGTCTGGCGTCCGGGCGCCGGGCAGGCTATAACCAAGCCGGAGTGAGGCGGTAGCAGAAAAATGGAATTCTTCAAGATCCACCGTGACATCCCGTTCATGAAGAACGCGCTGGTGTTCAACGTGATCTCGTTCCTCACGTTCGCCGCCGCCGTGTTCTTCCTCGTGACGAAGGGGCTCCACCTCTCGGTGGAGTTCACCGGCGGCACCGTGATGCAGGTCAGCTACGCCCAGGCGGCGGACGTGGAATCGGTCCGCAAGACCGTCGCCAACCTGGGCTACCAGGACGTCCAGGTGCAGAACTTCGGCACCGCCCGCGACGTCATGATCCGGCTGCCGGCCCAGAAGGGTGTGAGTTCCGCGCAACAGAGCGAGAAGGTGCTGGCTTCCCTGAAGCAGACCGATCCCTCGGTCTCGCTGCGGCGCACCGAGTTCGTCGGGCCCCAGGTCGGCGAGGAGCTCGCCACCGACGGCCTGAAAGCGCTGGCCATGGTGGTCTTCGGCATCATGATCTACCTCGCCTTCCGCTTCGAGTGGAAGTTCGCGGTGGCGGCCATCATCGCCAACCTGCACGACGTGGTGATCATCCTGGGCTTCTTCGCCTTCTTCCAGTGGGAGTTCTCGCTGGCGGTGCTGGCGGCGGTGCTCGCGGTGCTGGGCTATTCGGTCAACGAGTCGGTCGTGATCTTCGACCGGGTGCGCGAGAACTTCCGGCGCTTCCGCAAGATGGGCACGACCGAGATCATCGACAACGCGATCACCTCGACCATCAGCCGCACGATCATCACGCACGGCTCGACGCAGCTCGTGGTGCTCTCGATGTTCTTCTTCGGCGGCCCGACGCTGCACTACTTCGCGCTGGCCCTGACGATCGGCATCTGCTTCGGCATCTATTCGTCGGCCTTCGTGGCCGCGGCGATCGCGATGTGGCTGGGCGTCAAGCGCGAGGACCTCGTCAAGGGCCAGCCGGCCAAGCGCGACGGCGGTCCGGACGATCCGAACGCCGGCGCCGTGGTCTGAGGGCATCGAAACAGGAAGAAGACGAGGCAATCCGCATGCGGGCAGGCGATGCACCCTTGTGCTGCCGCCTTTCCCGATGCAAGCTCCGGCTTGGCGACCCCTACAGAGCTATCCTGCCCTCCGATCTTCCATGAGCATCGCGCGGTCCGACACCTCCCTGCAGCTCGCACGCGAGACGCGTGAACGTTTCGTGCTCGCCACCGCGGGCGTGATCGCCCCGCTCGCGCAGGCGATCCGGGACCGCCTCACCCAGCAGGCCGCCGAGATCGGCAGCGCCCGCCTGATGCAGGAGCGGCGCGACGACTTCGTGGCCTTCCAGGCCCATGCCTCGCAATGGGTGTCGCTCGCCCAGTCGGGCTGGCGCCGCTCGACCGGCGCGCCGATCGCGGGCGCCCCCGCGGCGCCGAAGCTGCGGCTCGAGCTCATGGGCGACGATGCGATGGAGAGCAACATCCTCTCGTCACGGCTCGCGCAGCGGATCCACGACAAGGCCAGCTTCGAGCTCAGCGACCTGCGGCTGCGCATCCAGCACCTCGAGGGCTCGGCCGAGCTCGACGCCAACGACGTGCTCCGGCCCGAGACCCTGGCCCGGGTGCTGGTGGACCAGTGGCTCGCGGCCGGCCTGGAGCGCACGCTCTGGGCGCGGGTGCAGGACACGGTGCAGCAGCATCTGGTGGAGGTGGTCGTCAAGGCCTACGAGGACGCCAACGCCTTCCTGATCGCGAGCGGCGTGATGCCCGAGATCGACCTCAAGAGCTTCGTCCGGCGCACCGGCGCGCCCGGCGCCGCGGCGGGCGGGGCCGGCACCGGCGGCGGCCTCGCGAGCGGACCCGCGACCCTGCCCGACGCCGCGCACACCGG